>JAFWMR010000015.1 GCA_017513905.1 Candidatus Saccharimonadota bacterium | reverse complement strand
CTAACATCATTTGTGTGTTACTTGATGACCTTCCCAAGTTACGTTTTGGCACAAAGCAATCTTAACGTTATTGCTTTATGCCAAAAACATATCATTTTAGCTTTTATATGTGTTTATTTATAACTCTGACTCTACGTGTATTATGATAAAGCTTATGATTAAGGATGTCAAGAGGAAATATTAGATTTTAACAACAAGTGCCGTGCGGTCATCTATCTTAGTAGCGCGTCTAACGAGATTAGTTGCTGCTTCTTTTGGAGTGCCAGCCTTACTAACTATTCCAGCTATCTCTTCGTTGGGGATAAAGTCCTTTTCTACGTCACCAGTGATACCGTCGGAATTAAATAAAATACTATCACCTTTTCTTAATGGTAAAAAGCCGACTTGGTTAGTGGTTTGATCTTCGGCACCGAGACTATTGTAGATTATTCTGCCAATGCCCTCATCGTGGGTAATTTGAGTGGCGGTTTTGCCACGAATGTGATAAATTCTTGAGTCGCCAACGGAAGCATACAACATTCTACGTTCGCCACGTTCATCTTGCATAATCCGACCAATCACCGCAGTGGTTATGCCGGCACTTGGGTCTGACAAAACAGACTTGTTCAACATACCAACAAGACTGCGCATGTCCGATGCGCTATTTGGTGGACCGTATTTCTGCGTAACAGTTTCTAAAGCCCGGACGGCAGCTCGTGAGGCCTCAGCGCCGCCGCGTTCACCACCGGCTCCGTCAAAAACAGCAAATATGCCATTTCCTGCGTCTATAAAGGCACTGTCTTGGTTTTGTTGGTTAGGGTCGCCTTTAAGTTCGCCTCTACTTATCGTCGTAAGGCCATAATCTTGGAACAGCGTTTCTCTAGACTTGAGCTTCTCGCCAGCGGCCGACATGATGCCGCTAAATCTTTCTTTGACACTGGTCATAACACTTTCTGAATTAAGCGTTTTACGGCCGGCCCTGCGAGATCTTTCGCGTGGCATCTCCATAGTGTTACGTTCGACATCCCCCCGTCTCTCTATAATAGTTGGCTCAGCTCTTTCTGAGGGCTTGCTTGATTCGCTTCTGGCTCTAGCCGCCGCTTCAGAGCGAAGAGCATTCATTGCTTCCCAATACATGGCTTGTTCACCATAAACATTTGTTTCAAGATCTCTCATAACATCAACATATAGCCTTGCGCGTTCTTCACCGTTATTGTGGCGGATGTTATTTAGAACTTCTCTTTTACTAGATTCAAAAGCTTTTGGTGTGGGAAATAATCGGTAAAAACTTTTAACTTCGTCGACGCCAATACCGCTCGGTCTGGCATGCTCTGCACCAGTAAAATAGTTGATTAATTTCCCTTGACGTACTGCGGTCTCACTTTGGTTGATGTTGTACGCTACATCATAAGCATTCTCGCCTCTTTGGCCAATTGCTGGTTCAACTCGACGAAGAAGTGCTTCTTCGGCTCGGTCGTCAATACGGCCACCATTAATAAGACTAATAGCACGTTCGTGATCATGTCCTGTAATATGAACGTCATAAGAACTAAGGTAATCAGGATGGCCACCGGACAAATAGTAGCCTTCAACTTTACGCTTGTAACGCTGGCGGGCGTCCGGAAGTACCTCGGCTTGTTCCTTTTTAGCGTGCTTAGGCACATATTCAGAGTTATGACTAGAAATAGACCCGTTTGTCATGGTCTAATTATAGCATAACAGTTTTGAACTTAGTCTATAGAAAGCTTGTCAATGCCGAATTGACGAGTGTAGTCGCGATTGTCGGCGAGAATCTTCTGATATTTTTCTACAAGATCAGGGCGGCTCAATTTTGTCGCAATACTACTGGCTAGATCGTACCGAGAGCTGCGGTTGAGACTGAGCATTTCCATTGGCGTCGTTGTGGTGCCTTCTTCTACATAGCCATGAACTTCGATGCGATCATTGCTTGCATAGTTTCCGAGGATTGTTTTAAGAGTCTCTGGATAGCCATGAAAACTGGCAATGATTGGAAGGTTTTGTGTAAAGTAATCATCAAATTGTGATTGCTCGAACTGCTTGGCGGTCGTGCCAATTCGACCGTAAGTAAGCGCATTTATACCAATAAAGCGAAGCCTGACTTCTGGAAAATCTGCTTTGATTATTTCTCGTGCGCGGAGCATTTCTCTAGTGGCAATATCGCCTGCGGCGGTCAGAATAACCTCTGGATTCGGGTCGGAAGCGAATCGGTAAATACTAGCCCCGCCGTTATCAAATAGAAACTTAGCATGATGCGAGTCAATCCAACGGGGATTTTCGTTCTTATCGAACGTTGCAAGATTTACAACATTTTCACTAGATAGCATAAAGTCGAAGGTTGCCTCTGCAGAAGTATCATCGACTGGGAAGAGACAGTTGACGAGGCCGCTTGGAATGGAAAGCAGCGACGAGATGACAGCGGGAGATTGATGAGAATAACCGTTGTGATCTTGGCGCCAACACATGGAAGTAGAAAGCAAATTAACGGCCGGCCAATGTTCGCGCCATTCAACAGAGTTCAACTGCTTGTAGAACTTGATCTGCTGAATAACTTGTGGAAGTATGATTGATAGAAATGCTTCATAGCTAGCTAGCATTCCTTGCTCGCCGTTCGATAAATGTCCGACGAGGCAGGCGAATAATGCATTTTCTGACAATAGTTCGATTATGCGGCCCTGCTCTGATTCTGGCAAATCGAAATCCTCTATTGGTAGAGCCCATGCGCGCTTTTCTATGTCGTATACTTCGTTTAGACGATTTGATGTGGTTTCGTCCGGAGAGAAAAGATAGAAACATGGGTCCTTTTCAAGTCGTTCTCTTAGCAGATGCCCAAAAGCCTTAGCGATGTTAATTTTATCCGATCCTGGACGTTCAACATGATCTATCATAGACAAAACCCTTTTCCTTCCACATATAGTTCTTCAAAATGATAACTTTTTAACCACTCTTCAAGCTGTGCTAGTTGTTCTGTATTAGTCTTGGCCAGTGGAAGTGGTATTTGATGCGCAAGGTAGTTTCCGGCGACTTTGTGTCCGTCAACTTCTTCTGGCCCAGTTTTACCTTTTTCGGTTTTCATGAGAATAAATGGAGATTTAACGGATTCAGCGGTATACAGGGCGAACTGGAATTTTTCCGGTTCATCGCCGTCTACTATGATAGGTGTGAATCCGAAGCCACGAATTGTTTCTAACTGTTCCCGCTCGGATTTACGAGCAAAGACGGTTGGACCACAAATCTTATAGCCATTAAGTGCAAGAATTGGCAAAATGCGTCCGTTTGTTTCGCCAGCAATGAGTTTATTCAAATTCAAAGAAGCAAGTGCAGTCCCCGTCTCAAATTCACCATCACCAATCATGACTGCTATAGTTTTTTCTGGGTGACCAAGTGCTGCGCCATAGGCCGCACCTAAAGCATAGCCTAGTTCTCCTCCTTCAGTTATAACACCTGGGGTGAGTGGCGATGAATGGCTAGGAAATCCGCCCGGGAAGGAGAAATTCTTACATAAATACTCGATACCTTTTAGCGTATGCGTAGCGTTATGATCGACTTTCTCTAAATCGCCGTCAAGGAAAAGATTTGCCTGTAAGGCCGGGAAGCCATGACCGGGGCCAAGGACGAACTGAAGCTCGCGATTTTTATAGAAATGCTTAAGGTTCGCGTAAGCAACATTTATTCCGTGGCAAGTCCCCCAGTGGCCAAGGAGACGCGGTTTGATATCTTCGGGGGAAAGCGGATGCTCTAGCAAAAAATTTTTCAATAGAAAGAGCTCGGCTACTACTAAATAATCGGTCGCGCGCACTCGACGACGGAGCTGCTCAGAGGTTTTATAAGAAATGCCCACTCCAGGATTCATGTATATATTTTACCATATACGTTTTGATAGGAGAAGGTGATTTGATATAATCTGGGTATGAATTTATTTATATTACTAGTCGCTCTCGGAATTTTTTCGGAGACGACTTTTCTGACGATCAAAAAGATCTCGGAAAAAACAAACCGTCCAAAAGGGCGCAGAAAAGTCTATGTTGATACTTCGGCTTTAATTGACGGAAGAATTTTAAATATCGCTAAGACGGGTTTTCTATATGATAACTTTGTGATACCTCGTTCGGTAACACGAGAATTGCAATTATTAGCGGATGGTAAGGATATGGAGAAACGTAATCGTGCGCGTGATGGGTTGCAAACAATTAATGAATTAGAACGGGTCGAACATGTAGACACGGACATTTTGGATGATTCATATTTAGGAAGGATGTTGGTCGATGAGAGATTAATTGTGTTGGCGCGAGATAATCATGGCGTAATTTTAACCTGTGATTATAATTTGGAAAAAGTTGCGACGGCGGAAAGAATCCAGGTTCTAAACATTAATGACCTTTCTATGACTCTAGAAAATAAATACCATCAAGGGGATAAGTTTCGCATTAAAATTGTCGAAAAGGGACAAAATCCCTGGCAAGGTATTGGGCATTTGGATGACGGGACAATGGTAGTTGTAGATGGAGCAGGGGATAAAGTTGATAAAGAGCTCGATGTTAATTTTTCGAAATTTTACCAAACATCCTCCGGAAGAATGATTTTCGCGGAGGTGTCTGGTTTTAAGAAGAATCGTGCCGTAAAGCAAACTAGTGGTCGGAAGAGGAATTAGACGACGCGGGGATTGTGACCATTGAAGAGTCGCTGAATCCCCACTTATCTGTAACGGTTACCGTAATGGTGCCTTCGGTGCCCTTAACGGTGTAGTTTGGCGTGAAGTTAGTACTGCCGCCAATCTTGCCGCTGGCTATTTGGTTACCTGCAGCATTAACCAGTACATAGGTGCCGCCATTTAAGACTTCACTACCAGTCGCGGTGACAGAAATAGATTTACTAATAACGCTGTAAGATGCACCGACATGCGGGGCGACGTAGCTACAATCATCAGAATTATCTCTGTCATAACCAGCAGGTACATTTACGACTTCACTTTGAGTCATTGGATCAATAGTCTTGGTGATCTCGATGGATTCTATATAGTCAGCGTTAGTACAAGAGGCTGCAAGCTTGTGATTGAAACGGTTAAACTGAAGGGTCTCTTTGCTGACACCTGAGGTCTTTTCGTTGTACCACGATGGCCAAATATCAGTAATGCCATTGACCGTCATGGTATGGATACCAGCCGGTTGAGCCGGTTGATCCCCGGGATTCCATTTGCCGGCGGGTTGGTAAACATCTTTATGGACAACAGCCATATAATCATTGATGACGCGGCGAACGATACTGTTGTCGGAATTCCATAGGCCAGAACCGTCGTGTTTGCCGTTCCAAACAGCAGTGGCAATCTTGGAAGAGTAGGAAATCATGAGGGAGTCCTTGGTTACTGCTGAGTTAGCCGTGGTGGTAGTTCCGGTCTTAGATGCAGTTTCTACGCCTGGAACAATAAACCCATACGAGTAAGATTGAGCGCCGAATGCGAGTTGAGAACGAGCAACAGCATCGTGAAGAATACTCCAAATCATATAGGCAACTTGTTCATCGACAACACGTTCGCCCGCAGAATCTTTCCAAGATTCGAGTACGTCGCCGGCGCTATTCTTAACCTCGAGAACATAGGTAAGCTCTTTGAAAGAGCCGCCACGGGCAAGAGTAGCGTATGTATTGGCATGTTCAACTAAGCGGACACGACAGCCAGAGCCAATAGCGACAGAGAGTCCAGCGGAGGCTGGGTCTTCAGCACAGTAAGATACATCGCCAAGTTTATGAAGAACTTCGAGAGAATTTGGGATACCATTGATATAGAGAGCTTTAACGGCTGGAATATTAAGAGAGTTGGAGAGTTCTTGACGGATGGTCTTGTTGCCATAGAAAATACCGGTATAGTTGCGGAGCATACAAGCACCGCCAGTATAACCATTGCAGTAGATACGATCGATGTTTTCATCGCGGAGGATAGTGCCTGGCCCAAAGTTGAGACCTTCGCGTTGCATAAAGAGTGGGGTATAGTCGAGAACTGGCTTGATTGACGAGCCTGGTTCTACGAGGGATGTGGCGGCATTAAATGATCCATACTCGGCATTCTTGAAGTCAATGGAGCCAACCATAGCGATAACTTGTGAAGTTTCAACATCGACTGAAGCAAGTGCGATGTTATCAGATCCATTCCAGTCGAACATGGAAGCGCCAGTAGCAACAGCTGCTTCGGCAATGCGCTGAGCATTATAATCTAGTGAAGTCGTGATGGTGAATCCACCGGAACGGAGCGTAGAATAGCCGTATTTCTCTTCTAACAGATCCTTTACTTCTAGCACGAAGTGTGGAGCAAGCATATTCTCATATTGAGAGGCTTCTGGTTTAATTGTGTCGAGAACGGCAACTTTCTTAGCTTCCTCGGCTTCTTCTTCTTTGATGTAGCCCATCTCGGTCATAATGTCGATGGCGTATCGCTGACGCTTCAATAAAGTCTCGTGGCCATCCGTGTTGTATGGGTTGTAAACGGCTGGGTTATTCGGGATAGCGGCAAGGAGAGCGGCTTCAGCGATAGTAAGATCTTTTGAAGATTTGCCAAAATAAGTCTGAGACGCGGACTCGACACCATTACGGCGACCACCGTATGGGCTTTCGTTGAGATACATGGTAAGGATCTGCTCCTTGTCATACATCTTTTCTAGTTCGATCGCCAGAATAAGTTCCTTGATTTTACGAGATATACCACCACGGTTTTCACTTTGAGCTTCGTCAGCAAAGTAAACTTGCTTGATGAGTTGCTGTGTTAGGGTGGAACCGCCCTGGACTTGCTTGCCGGATGCCGTAGCGATAACAGCACGCATGAGACCAGAAAAGTCAACGCCTGGGTGAGTGTAGAAGTTGCGGTCCTCAAGAGCGATAGTAGCCCAGCGAACATAATCTGACATTTCTTCTCGAGAGACAACGAGACGATAGTTTTCGGTGCCAGTATCTTCCCATAGAACGACACCGTTGCGATCTAAGTATGTATTAACCGTGTCTGAAATGACGATATCGTCAAGTTTAATATCGGCAATATCTTTCTTGTAGTAGAGGAAAAGGCCACCAACGGCAATGATGCCAATTAAAATACAGGCGAGGACAAATTTGAAAAATCTTTTAACCCCGCGCCAAGAGAACCAGTAGCGGAAAACGCGTTTAGGGCTGAGATGCGCAAAGAAACGCTTAATCGGCTCTTTTGGAAGAGTCGCGAGATCCTCTGCGCGACGTCGCGCTTCACGATCACGGCGAAGCCTGCGTTTGTAGCGACGGCGTTCGAAGAACCCCATGTTCTTCATATCGCGTTTTGCAGCTTTTTTGCGTTCAACCTTCAAAGCCTGCTTTTCTGAACGAGAAAGTCTCGCAGGTTTTTTGGATTTGCTAGATTTCTTGCTCTTCGTAGACTTGGTGGACTTAGTCTTAGATTTTTTCTTATCCTCTTTTGCCATATTGTCTATTATAGCACATGTGCATTAAAAACGTGTATAAGCGTAGGCTTTATGCAAGCTTTATTTTGACCATGGCTGGACGCAATACTTCGCCTTCGTACAAGTAGCCAGGCCGAAGCGTTTCGGCGATAGTTTCCTTTTCGCCTTCTCCTTCGGACATAACAGCTTCGTGAAATTCCGGATCAAATTCGGTACCAGGTGTGGTTTTTATCCTTGTGAGACCGAGACCAGTGAGGGATTTTTCAAAGTTCTTAGCTAGGGGATTTAATTCTGGATAAGTCGTAATTGCACGCTCTAAGTCATCAAGAAGTGGGAGGAATTTTTCTACGGTAGCGAATTTAGCTAGCTTCCTAGCACTATCGCGATCCTTTTCTACGTTTTTACGGAAGTTTTCGAAATCTGCGCGAGTACGCTGAAGGTCGTTCGTGAGCTCAATGATTTTGGCGTCACGGCCGTCGGCTTTTGGAGCTTCTGGCTGATCCGATACGGGCTGCTGTACAGGTCCTGATTGTTTTACTACTTTCTTCATTAAAATCCTTTCTCAAGCATCTCGCCGGCTTGGCGAACGAGAGACATGACTTTTTGATAATTTTGGCGCGTAGGTCCGAGAACTCCGATGTAGCTGTTATCAGAAAATGGCGAACGGAATTTGGAGATTATTAGCGAAACACCAGAGGACTTGCCGATGGGGTTTTCTTTACCGATAAAAATATTGAGTGGCTCGCCAGGGGCGGCTTCGCGAAGCCACGGTTCGAGATTATCTAGGAGTTTGGCAACAGCTTGAACACGTGAGAGATCAACAAACTCTGGCTGAGTAAGCAAACGAGAGATGCCGGATAGATAAAGCTGATTTCCTATAGTACCAAGGCCTAAATTGCCAGTTAGCTCCACGAGAGAGTCAACGGCGGATTTGATAGTGGCTTCTGCGGTAGCCTGAGATGATACGCGTACTTCTAGAACGTGTGTTGAACGGTCGCCACGTGGAGCCTCTAGACGTGGTAAGTCTTGAGTGGTCTCTCCAAACTCATGAGCTTCCGAATTCTCTACGAGAGAGTTAACGTAGTAACGATAGCCTGCATCGGTCGGAATGCGGCCTGCGGATGTGTGGGGCTGAGCGATGAGACCAAAACTTTCAAGTTTTGCCATCTCCGCACGAACTGTAGCAGAGGACACATCAAAAAGCTTAGCTAGGGTAACGCTGCCGACAGGGGTGGCAACTTCGGCGTATTGCTCTATGATAGCAAAGAGAATTTCTTTTTGGCGCTCTGTTAATTGCATGCTTTCATTATAGTAAATTAGCAATCAGGAGTCAAGAGTGCCAATTGTCTGTTTATTTCAAGTAGGTAATTCTATTTGGGGTAATTGTAAATGTTCCACACTATAGTGGTCATTTGGTTATACTTGTTTTAGGTGCGTAAATGAATTAATTCGCTAAACAACGATGGTTGCACCAGATGACTTTGATGTGTAATTGCTGCGAGGATTTACGCCTCTATAGTTCGTTTATTAGTAGAAACGTTAATAGTCTCAGTACCAGAAACAAAAGAACCTGGTTCAGCAATCAGGCTTAGAGTGGAGCTTGGAGAAATAGAAAGAGTAGTAGTAGCTTCTACTCCTGGTTCAGCAAAAGAGTGGGAGGGGAGG
>JAFWMR010000014.1 GCA_017513905.1 Candidatus Saccharimonadota bacterium | reverse complement strand
TATACAACTTCTGGTGGTGACCAAGCTGCAGTAACGAGTGCTAAGAATACTATTCTTTACGGTATTATTGGTCTCGTGATTGCAATCCTTGCCTATGCGATCGTGAACTTCGTGATTAGTAAGATTGGTTAAAAAAAGAAAACACAATGATTCCCTCAGCGAAAGCTGGGGGATTTTTGTAGGCGGTCTTTATAATAAATTTAGCCCGGAGTAATTCGGGCTAAATTTACAAATTGTTTGCAGATAAGCTATTGAACTGGAATAACCTTCGGAGCTTCGACTTTTTCCTTTTCGAAAGTGATGGTTAGAACGCCGTCACGGAGCTCAGCTTTGACGCTATTCTCGTCTTCGCGAACAGCAACAGGTAGAGCGATGGTGCGAGAGAACTCACCCCAGTAGCATTCCTGAATGTGCCAGCGAGTAGTCTGATCGTCTTCACCTCCGGAAAGAACGCCGGAAATCGTGAGGATGGAATCGTGAATTGAAACGTTCAGATCGGACTTCTTAATGCCCGCAGTGCGAGCTTTGATTACTAATTTGTCGGCAGTTTCATAGACATCTACAGCGAGTTGTCCAGGAAAATCATCGCCGGTTTCCCACCCATCATCCCCCTCATCTGATGGTTCGATAGCTTCTTCTTCCTCGTGCGCGGCAGCGGCAGCTTCTTCCGCAGGGGCGGCTGCTGGCTCGTCGGGCTCGAGCATAGTGGTAGCGTCGTCTTCAAGAAAGGCGGCTGCTAATTCATCTTCCATCAGCATGTCATCGTTGGTTTTACGAGCCATACTCGGTTTTCCTCCACTTTATATAGTATATGCTTAATTATAAAGACATGATTTGATAAAATCAAGGGAAAATATGAAATTTGATATAAAAAATGTTGTAAAAAATATAGCAAATGGCTTGTTCCCTCCCCGATGTAGAGGATGTGGAGCTATTGGAGAATATTTATGTGATCGTTGTAAAAAATACATAAGTGGTAACATGAAGACGCACGCGATTACGGAAAATGCAAAAATGTTTGATACAAAATACCTTGGGTATCGAGATGAAATATTGGGTGAAATAATCGAGGAGGCTAAGTATGAGTCGGTGCGAGGGTTAATATCTGAAATAGCGGAAATTGTATATAACGGGTATTTTAAGGGCATGCAGGCTTCTGATTCGGGGAAGATAATAATTGTACCGATGCCGACAAACCGACAGCATGTAAGAGAACGATCGATGGACCATATGGACTTGATTGCGCAAGAGATAGAGCGATTATCGTATGGCAAAGTCCAGAAAAAGCGGTTGCTTGTTCGGGCGAAGGATACAGTACAAGTGGGAGCAAAAGAAGCAGTCAGACGTAAACAGGCTAAGGAAGCTGTGAAGCTTAACCCAAGGTTTTTGGATAGTGAAGGTATGATTGTAAAAGAATGGAGTGAGAAGCATGTAGTTTTGATTGATGATGTATGGACGACCGGTGCTAGCATGCTGGAAGCTGGGAAGATTTTAAAAGATGCAAACGTAAAAGATTTGGTACTTTTAACGATTACAAAAAGTCGGGCCAGAAGGAGCCCGACTTTGAGACATGGCGAGATCTATTAAAAATATTAGAACAAGCCGATAACAAATTTGACGATTGAGTAAGAAAGAATAGCAATCACTAAACCGATAAGAGCATAAAGAATAGTATTCTTTGCATCGGTTACGGCTTTGGCATCACCAGCAGAGAGGGCGTATTTGACACCGCCAATGATAAGCATGATGACCGAAATGAAGCCAAGGACGTAGAGAATGGTGGAAGTGATAGAGTCAACAACACCACCGGCGCCCACGAGGTTGGAAGGCATGTCATCTGTTTTAGCGGCATCGATACCGTCTTGGACGGAAAGAGCCATGACTTTACCAGCACCAATAGTCGCAAGAGCGGCTGCGCCAGTAAAAACTTGAGAAGCTTTTTTGATAATCTTTTTCATAAAATCTCGCAATTAATTTATAATGATTTTGTTTATTATAGCACAGTTTTTGAGAAAATGCAATAGTGTATTATTTTATGTGCTGTGATAGAATAAATAGAGACGGAGGGTTACCCAAGTGGCTGAAGGGGACGGTTTGCTAAATCGTTAGTCTGGGGAAACCTGGAGCGGGAGTTCGAATCTCCCACCCTCCGCCATTTTTTGTGTTATAATGAGGTTATGGTAAAGAAGAACTCTAAAGACATAGTAAATTGGGAAGCAGAAGAATATTTACAGAGAGACAAAAAGGCGGGGTGGTATGTTGGATTCGCAATAGTAATGCTGGCTTTGGTGGCTATTTCGGTATTGCTTCAGTGGTGGACGTTTACGATACTTGTGGTGCTATCAGCGATCGCGTTGATTATTTATAGTGTTAGGCCTCCTAGAACGTTACATTATAGTTTGACATCAAAAGGCTTATCTGAGGGGAATAATCTATATAGCTATGATGATTTTAGGAGCTTTGGGGTATTGAATGATGATGGAAATTATGCGATAGTTTTAACACCTAGAAAGCGTTTTTCTCCGAGGGTAATGGTTTTCTTCCCGAAAGAGTCGGGTGAAAAGATCGTGGATGCGTTTGGCGCAAGATTACCTATGGAAGAAGTGCAATTAGACTTTTTGGACAAGATTGTAAAAAAGCTTCGAATATAATAAAAAATAAGCTTGTGCTTTTTGAAAAATTGTGGTAGATTAGATACAAGTAGAGTTTTATTATTAATTAAAAAAGAAAAGGGTGGAAAATGAATAACGACGAATTGCAGAAGGCAATCGATGATATAACCAAAGATAATGCTGCTGCTGACGTGGCTCCTGCTACTGATGCGGCTGCGGAAAATGAACAGTTGGCAAATGAGTTGACTCAACCAGTTGCACCGGCGCCTGCTCCAGGTGCCGATTATGCTGCTGCGCCAGATTTTGGCGTTGCTCCAGCACCAGCGGTTCCTGATGCGCCAGGAATGCCTCCGATGAGCGCACCGGAGCCAGAAGCTCCAGCTGCGGCTCCCGTAGAGGCTCCAGAAGCACCTGAGGTACAGGACATCGAGGTGCCAGAGATAAAAGCGCCTGAGGTAGAGGCCGAAGCCGAACCGGCAGTTGAAGAACCGGAAGCAGAGACTGAAGCGGGCGATGACGTCACGCTCAACGAAGCAATGAAAGAACTTTATCCGTTACTCGATAAGGTCGATATGCCGGTTACTGAGAAGTTTGATATCACGATGAAGTTTGGTGGTCCAGCGAAGGCTTTGGAACTTGCTAAGAAGATCCCAGACGAGACTGCTAAGGCAAATGCACTTCTAGAGATCGTAAACAGATTGAAGTAATAAAAAAAGACCCCTGAGGGGGTCTTTTTTTGTTTTTAGTACATACCGCCCATAGAACCGGCAGGTGCTTCAGGCTCTTTTTCTGGGATTTCGCAAACGAGGGCGCCCATAGTGATGGCTGTAGCGGCGATAGAGATTGCGTTCTTGACAGCTTCCTTTGTAACGCGAGCTGGATCAATGACGCCGGCTTTCTTCATATCGACGATGCCTTTATCCGGTTCCATGACGTTGATGCCATAGCCTGGTTTAGCCTTTTCGATCTCTGCTAGAAGAGCTTGAGCATTCAAACCAGCATTCTCTAGGATGTGAACGAGTGGGCGCTTGAGAGCGTTCTTAACGATGACAGTTCCGTTATCGGTGCCCTTAAGCTGATTGGCAAGATTGACTAAAGTGACTCCGCCACCAGGGACGATGCCGTCAGAGAGAGCGGACTTGGTAGCTGCAACAGCGTCATCGACGCGGAATTTCTTCTCGTCGATTTCGGTTTCTGTAGCACCACCGACCTTAATGATGGCAACTTTGCCTTCTAGAGCTGCTGCACGTTTCTCGAACTGTTCCCTCTCGTAGTCTGAGGTGGCCATTTCGGCTTGGGACTTGATGAGTTCGATACGAGCACGAATAGCTTTTTTGTCGCCCATGCCTTTGATGATGGTAGAAGAATCTTTTTCGGCGATGACTTTGCCGGCGGAGCCGAGAACGTCGAGCCCAGCTTCTTCAAGCTTGAGACCGCGATCGGTGGATACGAGGGTGGCACCGGTCAGAATAGCGATGTCTTCCATGGTTTCTTTGCGGCGATCGCCAAAGGCAGGAGCCTTGAGAACTAGGGAGTTGAAGACGCCCTTGAGCTTGTTCAAAACGAGTAGAGAAAGCGCTTCGCCTTCGACTTCCTCGGCAATAATAACGAGGTCTTTTTGACCGGCTTGGGCACATTTTTCGAGGAGTGGAAGAATATCGGATGAAGAAGAAATCTTCTTGTCGGTCACGAGAATGGCTGGCTTATCAAAGACAGCTTCTTGGCGGTTGACATCAGTAACGAAGAATGGAGAAGAATAACCCTTGTCATAAGAGAAACCTTCGACGATTTCCTGTTCCATTTCAAGGCCTTGACCAGCTTCGACGGTGACAACGCCGTCTTTGCCAATCTTGGAGATGACTTCGGCAATGAGTGTGCCAATCTCTGCATCACCAGCGGAAATAGTGGCGACTTCGGCAACTTTGGAATCATCGCCTTCGATCTTCTCGGAGAGTTTGTCGATGCCTTTGACGATTTCTGCACCGGCTTTCTCGATTCCCTTTCTGAGTTCCATTGGGTTGATGCCAGCTGCAATGAGCTTGTTAGCTTCATTCAAAATCTCATAGGTCAAGACTGTGACGGTAGTGGTGCCATCACCAGCGACCTTATTGAGCTTCTGAGCGGCGGTCTTAATGAGCTTGGCGCCGACTTCTTCGCCTAAGTTTTCCTCTGTGGAACCGAGCTCAACGGATTCAGCTACGGTGACGCCGTCGTGAGTGATAACGGGGGCGCCATATTGCTTTTCGATGACGACGTTTTTGCCTTTAGGGCCAAAGGTGACTTTGACGGCATCGTAAAGTTTTTTGCTACCGGCTAAGATTTTTTCTCTAGCTTCAGCTTCGTAATAGATTTTCTTTGCCATATCTTCCTTTCTACAGTGTTGCTAAGATGTCTTTTTCGTCGACGATAATATAGTCTGTTTCGTCGATTTTGACGTTGGTAGTTGAGTATTCTTTATAGATGATTTTGTCGTTCTTCTTGACGGATTTGACGTCTGGTCCGACGGCTTCAACGATAGCGAAATTGGATTTTTCTTTGGAGTCGCTTGGTAGTAGAAGGCCAGAGGCAGTAGTCTCGGCAGGTTTTTCTACTTTAGCAACGACACGATCTTTTAGAGGTTTTAGACTCATTGTACTGTTTTCTCCTTTTCTGTAACCTAGTGTAGCACGAATATTAGCACTGTCAAGCATGGAGTGCTAATAACTAATAAAACCGCTAAGAATCTTGTATATATTATTAATATAGAATATAATAAGCATGAGTATATAGGAGGCATAAAGGAAGTTCATCATGAACAAAAGATTTATTAAAGCGTCCACGGCTATTGCGGGTGGTTTGTTGGTGGCAGTTTTTCTGTCTACGCTTTTTTTGATTAGCCCGTCAGCAAAAGCAGCAAATGAGGATTCAGGCTCGAGTGATATGGGCTTCAACGTAGTCGTTCCTACCTCATGCTCTCTTTCTGCCAATAATGTTTCCCTTTCTGAAACCATTAATCCAGGTCAATCTAAACTAATCGGTACCGCTAAAATCAATGCTGTTTGTAATGACCCAAGTGGTTTAGCTGTCTATGCCGTAGGCTATACAGATGATACCTATGGTAAAGACGTCCTAGTAACCGAACTCTCTACTCCAGAACATAACTACGACATAGCTACAGGCACTAATACTACAGGTGATAGCTCTAGCTGGTCCATGAAAGTAGTCAACACTGATCTTCAAGGTAACTATACTGCTAATATTCACGACAACTTCAACGAGTTCCATATCATTCCAGATGCTTATGCAAAGGTCGCATCAAGAACTGCCCATACTGATACCGTTACTGGTACTAACCTAGACATTTCCTTCAATGCTTACATTTCTACCACTCAGCCTGCCAGTACTTATAGGGGCAAGGTGAAGTTTACGTTGGTGCATCCGAGTGCCCATGTTGCTCCGGAAACTCCAATCGCAGTTCCAGGTCAAATCTGCTACTACGGCAATGGCGCTGATGAAGGTTCTATGGCGTGTCAGACAACAACAGTTGATATAAGCAACTCCACTATCGCTCTTTCCGCTAATGCCGAGGTTCAACTTCGCGCTTCTAACTTCTCTCGCGCAGGCTACGGCTTTACTGGCTGGAATACTAAAGAAGATGGTACTGGTACCCAATATGGTCCAATGGAAACCATTACCTTTACACAAGAAATGTATGACAATGGTCTCATGCTCTTTGCCAACTGGAAAGCACCAGAAACTGACGTTACTATGCAAACCTTTGATGATACGGTAGCTCCTTATTCTACTGCCCCAAATGGTACCGTTATTGCTCTTAAAGACATTCGTGATAATGATGTCTATGCTGTCGCTAAACTCGCTGATGGCAAATGGTGGATGATTGAGAACTTAAGGCTTGATTATGACGCCAACATCACCACTTCAAACACCCAAAGTAACAACGGAGCCTGGGGTGATGTCTTTGCTGGTCTCCCAGAACCAGAATCTGCTAACTTCTTTGACTCCACTACCGCCAACTCTCTCTACACTACCGATACTTCCTCCACTGATCTCAGAATCATCACTGGTAGTAGACAAAGTTATCGTTTCCCACGTTATAACAATGACAATACTACTAACCGTCAAACTAACGCTACTGGTACTGGTAGTACCTATAGCTATGGCAACTATTACACTTGGGCTGCCGCTATAGCTGATACTACCGCTTACTCTACAGAAAACCAATCCGTAACTAGCACTTCTCTCTGCCCTACTGGCTGGCATTTACCAAAAGGTGGTGATAAATCTAATGAAGCTAACAATGAATGGTGGAGCCTAACTACTACCATTATTGGCGCTAATCCGGCTAACTACGATAGCCAAACTCACCCGTATTACACAAACAATAGTAACACAGAAGGTACCGATGCTTCTAAAGCTATGCGACGTTATCCTACTAACCTCGTGTACTCTGGGAGCTTCAGCGTTTCGTCCGCCAACAGTCGTGGCTGGGGCGGCTACTACTGGTCCTCTACTATCAGGTATGGTTACAGCTCCTACATCGAGTACATATACAGTAGCCTCGTCTACCCAGGTACGTTCAGCACCAACAGGTACGGCGGGTTCGCGGTGCGTTGTCTCGCAGATACATCTTCTATTCCAACCAACAACGAACCAGACGACCCAAATAGTGGTAGTGAACCATCTTCTCCAACCAATAACCCAAGTAATCCAACTAACTCTCCTTCTAACTCTCCATCTTACTCTCCTCAGTCTTATAATCCTCAAACAACCAACAGGTCTAGCTCTAACCAAACTGACGAGTTAGATAAGAATGTTAATAAGAAAGATGATACAAAGAGTACTAGTGCTAAGTCTACCAATACTGAACCACTTGGTGTAAAGAACTCTAGAGAAGACACTGAGAATATCGCTAGAGTCGGCGGGAATGGTGCTGAAGTATACGGTACAATAGCAATCGCTGGTGCCGCGGCGCTTGGTGCAGCTGGGCTATTCTTCCTTGCTGGTAAACGCAGGAAGGATGATGAAGAAGAGGAAAAATAGCAAAACTTTAACTTTTGAGAGGTCACTGCACTATGCGCGCTAGCAATAGTAAACCCCTAACATCAATGACAACGATAACGGGAGTATTACTTTGTCTTACTCTACTTACTGGAGCTATTCTATCAGCTCCTAAAGTAGCTGCTGATGCATCTAGTGTGATTGATATTGAAGTCAATGTTCCTACGGCTTGCACGCTTACTCCAACTAATACAATACTAACTAAGACTATTAATCCTGGTGCTTCTGACAAAATAGGTGATGCTAGTCTCAAAGCTGTATGCAATGACCCATCTGGTTTTGCTATCTACACCGTAGGTTACACAAACGATGAATATGGTAATAATGCTCTTATCACTGATCTAGGAGCTGAACATAAGATTGATACTGGAATAGATGAACATCCGACTGAGTCACAATGGAATATGACAATTACTAATACCAATACTACTGGTAACTATACTGCTGATATAAATAACGACTTTGATCAACCGCATGAAGTACCAGAAGTCTATACTAAAGTTGCTACAGTATCTTCTATAACCGATCAGACTATTGGTACTAACTTAAATGCTAGATTTGACGCTAGTATCGCTTCAAACCAACCAGCTGCTACTTATACTGGTAAAGTGAAGTTTATGCTGGTGCATCCGGCTACGGCTCCTACACCGAACGACATTACACGTTCTACTAAAGATGTAACCGTGACGTTTAACTTGGGTAGCAACGATTACTTTTACTTAGACGACAATGATAATCCTGTAAGAACCAATATCGTGACTTATCACGGAGAGTGTGAGAATGAGCACACGCCGTTAGAGCCAATAGTGATGACAACTCCGAATCTTCTAGTTGATGGAGCTAGAGATCACGATTTGAATGTCGGCGACCTGTATGAAAATATTAATTATTATGATAGTAGTGCCCATTATTATGTTGACAGTTATTTCTATAGAAAAGCAAGTAAACTTAAAGTTGTAATCACCTACGATCTTGAAGTGCTCGGAGGAGCAAACTTGGTTACTGATGTATATTCTGACGAACAGTATTATGAGAATGCTGAGATACTGGTTGTTGGAGATGCAGCTGGAGCTGGAGACCAACTGTATCCTCTATATGGGGGTGGTACTAGAGAAATAATTGTAGATGGTGATAACCTTGAAATTTGGGCCTTTGTTGCTGATACGGCAACGATTGATCCTGATCATGATTATGGGTTCCATGCCGTGATTTACCCACTTGATGAAAATGGGGATGTGATTACAGAAAACATTAATTGTAGATGCGAGTGGACAATTACTGATGGCGAGTATATGGTGCCGAGGCGGAATAACTACTATGATCCGGAATTTGATTGGTGGGAAGGTATGATTGATGCTTATTCTTACTCTAGCCCTATCGAGGTATGGTTAAATGAGACTGACGAGACGGAATTGAATGTATATGCAAACTAAGGTTATGATTAAGATTAATTTTTGAATGGCGGTTGGCAGTTCGTGTGATATAATTGGGGTGATATGACGGAGGAGAAGAAGAAAACAAATCTGAAACTTATGCTCATGGATAAACTGCCTGGGTATAATACGTTGGTTAAGCCAATACATCTGGCGAAAGCCGTGGTAGCTGGCGCAAGATATGCGCTTCCGGCCAGGAAATTAAAAGTAATCGGTGTGACTGGAACGAACGGTAAGACGACGACATGTTTCATGATCTGGAAGATGCTCAATGAAAGTGGGCGCAAAACTGGCCTGATGACGACGGTAGCGTGGGGCGTAAAGAGATTGCAGCCAGAGCTCAACCATATGACGACCGAGGATTCGATGACTCTTAACAGGCGAATCAAAGAAATGCGAGATCAGGGCGCTGAATATCTGGTGCTAGAGGTAACATCACACGCAATGAGCCAGTTTAGGACACTCGGCGTACCAGTAGAAATAGCGGTGTTTACTAATCTTACTCATGAACACTTAGATTATCACAAGACGATTCAAAGGTATCGTGCGGCTAAATGTAAATTGTTCAAGAAAGCAAAATTTGGTGTAATAAATGCAGATGACGGTAATTCTAAGTGGTTTATGAAGGCTTCGAGAGAATATGTCACATATGGTATAAAGAACGGTAAATTGCGTGGTAGGAAGATAAAACTGAGCCCGAGTGGCGTACAATATGCATGTGGTGATATGAAACTTAAAGTACAGATACCAGGTGAATTCAATGTGTATAATTCCCTAGCGGCGATAGCGGTGGGGCAAAAGCTAGGACTGACCGATAAAGAAATAGAAAATGGGATTAATGCGCTCGAAAGTGTGGAAGGGAGAATGACGCGCGTAGATGAGGGGCAAGATTTTACGGTTATAGTGGACTATGCGCACACCCCTGATGCGTTAGAGAAGGCGTTTAAGGCGCTTGGTGAAGTGAAAGGTAAAGTGATTAGTGTGCATGGTGGAGCAGGACGTAGAGACGAGTCTACACGTGCAGAACGTGGGGAAATTCTCGCTAAATATAGCGACTATGTAATTATTACTGAAGATGATTCGAGAGACGAAGATCCGAGTAAGATTGCGCAGCAGTTTGTAAAAGGTGCAGAGGAAATGGGTAAAAAGGAGGGGAGTGATTTAATGGTTAATCTGAATCGTGAAGAGGCAATCAAAGCGGCGATAAAACTGGCGAAAAAGGGTGACATTGTGATGTTACTGGGTAAGGGGCATGAGAAGACTATACTCCGTGCAGATGGCCCGCACGAATTTGAGGATATTAAAATAGCTCAGAAGTATTTGCGTGATAGAGCAAAAGAAGATAAAGAAGAAGAAGAGATGGCGGAGAAATTGAAGAAATTACGCGAAGCAGCGCTCAAACGCGAAGCGGCAAGAAGAAAACTCGAAGAAGATGTGTACGGAAATATAACAGAATAAAAACTCTTCCTTCTCCACGCATGAGCATACTATAATAGCCTCAAGCATTAAAGTCATATAAATATAACTTTTTGAGAGGTCGCCGTACTATGCGCGCTAGCAATAGTAAACCCCTAACATCAATGACAACGATAACGGGAGTATTACTTTGTCTTACTCTACTTACTGGAGCTATTCTATCAGCTCCTAAAGTAGTAGCTGATGTGTCTATAGGAGATGTATGGACTCTTGACAGCAATCGCTCATATCCGATTGAAGAGTTATTGAATAATCTTGGTGCTGGGACAGAATTGAACGTTTTACCACCGCAGAAATAAGTGCGAGGAGTCTCTGTTTCTTAGGTGTCGCGGAAAGAAAAAGAAGCACTCGAGGGCGCTTCTTTTTGGTTTTGCCAATGGACTATTTGGCGTATTCGACGGCGCGGGTTTCGCGGATAACGTTGACCTTAATGACGCCTGGGTAGGACATGGTGGCTTCAATCTTGTTTGCGATATCGCGGGCGAGCTTGAGTGCAGTCAGATCGTCGATTTGCTTTGGCTCGACGATGACACGGATTTCCCTACCGGCGGATATAGCATAGGCTTTGTCGATGCCTGGGAAGCTAGTGGCGATATTTTCAAGGTCGCGCATGCGTTCGGCAAAGTTTTCAGCGGAGATATTGCGAGCGCCTGGACGTGCGGCGGAGATGGCGTCGCAAATCTTAACGATGATGGCTTCTGGAGTGGATGGTTCGATGTCGTCGTGGTGAGCGGCAATAGCGTGAACTACGGCATCTGGCATGCCGTATTTCTTGGCGAGTTCAGCGCCGATATCAGCATGCTTGCCTTCAATTTTATGCGTGACGGCTTTGCCAATGTCGTGGAGAAGAGTGGCAGTCTTGGTGATACGTTTGTCGGCGCCAATTTCCTCAGCGATCATGCCAGCCATATGAGCCATCTCGATAGAGTGAAGAAGGACGTTCTGGCCATAAGACGTACGGAATTTGAGCTCACCTAGAAGGTGAAGAATTTCGCGTGGGATACCGACAACGCCGACTTCGCGGGCGGCATCTTCGCCGGCGCGAACGACTTCTTTTTCGATTTCTTTTTCACCTTTGGCGACCGCTTCTTCAATGGAAGCAGGGTTGATGCGTCCGTCTTTCATGAGACGTTCTAGAGCGTAGCGAGCGACTTGGCGACGGATGGGATCAAAGCTGGAGAGAATGACCATGCCAGGAGCGTCATCGACGACGATATCAACACCAGTAGCGCGCTGAAGAGCCTGAATGTTACGGCCTTCCTTGCCAATGATGCGGCCCTTCATTTCGTCGTCGGGAAGTTTCAAAGCGGTGATGGTGCGATCAGCGGTAACTTCAGAGGACATACGCTCCATAGCGGTGAGGAGGATGCTCTGAGCGGTCTCATCAATATCGTGCTTGATTTCTTTCTGTTCTTTGGCAACTAGAGCGACTAGGTCTTGCTTGATGTCATTCTCGGTCATTTTCATGAGCTTGTCGCGTGCTTCGGATTTGGAAAGGTTGGCGATTTTCTCGAGCTTTTCGTGTTGTTTGACGCGAATATCGCGAATCTCGGTCTTCAAATCTTCAATTTCCTTTTCGGACTTGTTGAGCCTTTCAGACTTCTTCTCGAGCTGATCGAGCTTGTTGTCGAGAGAGGTTTCGCGTTCGAGAAGGCGATTCTCGGTGCGTTTCCACTCTTTACGATGTTCAGCTTCTTCAGCCTGAGACTTTGAGGCGATACGAGAAGCTTCTTTTTTGGCTTCGAGGACGATGTCTTCGGCTTCGTGTTTAGCCTTACGAATGAGGTCTTCAGCTTTGTTCTTGCCTCCGTTTTCTTTTTTCTTGTTGTATACGAAAATACCACCTGCGCCGGCGCCTAAGCCTACTACAGCGGCTATTACAATGGAGATTATATCCATGTCTGTTCTTTCTAATTGTTTTTTATCTAGGGTTTGACTGTCCTAGATGGGTTAACAAATTAATACCAAAATTTAATATTCCACGTCTAGTATAACACGAAAATGCAAGATTATCTAGCATGAGTAGGTTTGATAAAAAAAGACGCCACTAAGGCGTCTAGGAAACAACTGATGTAGTTGGCTAGGCGTTATTCTCTGGGGGGAGTGCTTCGGGGCTGGTCGTCGTTTGATTCCTCTGGTTTATCCGATTCTTTGTTCTCTGGCTCTTCTTTAGGTTCGAGCTGGGCCTTGAGAGACTCGTTGAGGGCTTTTAGCTTGGCGTTTTCTTCTTCTAATGATTCGATGGTGACCTGAGCTTCAGTATAAGAAGACTGGGTTTTGGTGAGTTCAGTCTTGAGCTTGTCGTTTTCGGTGTATTCATAGATGGCGAAGCCTCCCGCACAGAGAGCGAGAAAACCAAAGATAATGGCAAGAACAGTAGCGACAGGAGACTTTTTGTTGGCTTTTTGTTCTTTAGCGGCGAGAGCAGCGGCTTCGGCAGCGCGTCGAGCGCGTTCGCGAGCTTCAATTTCCTGTCTAGTCTCGGCATGGGTATTGCCGACGACGTTTTTCATGGGTGGGACAATGGGCCTAGCATCGTTTAGCATGACTATATTATAGCACAGAAAATGGTTATGGCTAGATAGCTAGTAGATTATTTTCTGGGAGCAGAAATATTGGCAGGGCGACCGTATTCTGGGATGATGATTTCCTGTTCTTTGCCGTGATGATTGAAGAGTGGAATGCGAAGTTCGTGTGCGAGGGTATTGACGATGGTGGCGCCGATGCGAAGGCCAGTGAAGGAGCCAGGACCGCTCATGAAGGTGATTTTAGTGAGGTCATGGAAAGTTTTGCCGTGTTCGGCAAGTCTATCGCGAAGGACGCCAAGGAGTTTTTCTGCCATTTCGCGCCCGAGATCTTCTTGATACTCGAAACTATCACCGGTTTTTGGGTTGGTAAGACGAATAATGGCGTTGAAGGTTGAAGTATCGAGGTAAAGCTCCATGTTACTTTGTGCCTTTCATATTCGCAATGAGTGTTTCTAGGGGTTTATTGAAGGTTAAATTGCGGGATCCGCTAGGCTCGATTTTGAAGGTAATTTTGAGGTGATTCTTGGGAAGGATATTAGCGACTGAATCTGCCCACTCGAGGACGGTAATGGCGTTGTCTTGAGTGAGGGATTCGGCGAGATCATCGGCCATGAGACCTGGGTCGTCGAGACGATAAAAATCATAATGAATGAGCTCAAAAATGAAATTTTTACCTACAGGGGAGCTACCTCTATTGTTTTCGCATTTTTCATACGCGCTCGCTTCGCTGAGATTTGATGAGAAGGAATATCGTTTGCTAATGGTGAATGAAGGAGAAGTAACTGATGTTTTAACGCCGAGACCTTTGGCAAGGTAGCGAGTGAAAGTGGTTTTGCCGGCACCGACATCGCCAACTAATTCGAGACAAATTGGGAAGCGCTGAGAGGTACGTAAAAAAGTACCGAGTGACTCGGCGAAGTTGGCTAGATCTGGCTCGGAAGAAAAAATCATTTTTATATTATATCATGATTTTATGTGGTATCATAGAGGTATGAGCATAAACGTTTTAGGTAGTCCGTCTGAATTTAGAGGTGAAGCAAAGCGACTATTGGATCGCGAAAAATCAAAGCGTAAAATTGCGAACTATTTTTTGTCTGGCGAAGATGTCGGCTGTGTTAGCGTGCCAGATGCTGACATGACCGAAGAACAGTTGCAAGAAGTTGGCGAAAAATTAACGAGTGGAGAAATTAGTGAAGAATCTAGAAAGAAGCTGCTGCGACATGTGCAAGGACCGATGGTTCTGTTTGGCGAAAAGAATGTTTTTAATGGCAACGCCGATCGCGGATGCGAAGGAATTGAGGGGCATGATAGAGAAAAGAAAATTTTAGGCAAGGTGATGAAGGTGAAGCCGGCTGATTTGACGCCGCTTGATCTGGCACATTTTGATAAGGCATATCCTACGCCGTTGGATTTTGAAAGGAAAGCAGCTGAATTTATGGATGCAGTTGGTAAAACTGCTTCTCCAGAAGAGTTTGCGGAATATGAAAAAGCGATGGAAAGCTTTCAACGGAAGGTTTATGGGGAGAAGTATGAATATTATCTAGCGATGAGAGCGTTGATATCTGAGGCTGAGGAGAGGGCTAGCATGCCGTCATTTGCTGGTGATGTAGTGCGTAGAAGAGCGTCGATTGAGGAAATTGAGGGAGAAGATGTTGAGTCTCATCCTAGAGTGAGGCCTACAGAAGAAGGTGCGGCAGAGAGCGATGGTTTAGACGCTGGATGGACGCCAAGAACGAGGCCAATAGGGGGCGGTAGCGATGCTATAAGGGTAAGGCCGGTTTCGGATGATGAAAGACCTGATGCTGGATCTGCGTCTAGATTAAGGCCGTTTGGCGAGAGCGCAGATGCGATACCGTTTGATTCTGGGTCTAGGGTGAGTGTTGAAGATTTGAGGCGTATTCCGACTGTGTGGGGGAGAAGACCGGAAGGAAGTGGTAGTGGCACTCCAAGACGAAGACCTTCTGATGATGCTCCAACGATGATTTTTCCGGTTGAAGAGCCGGCACGTAGGGGGCGTGGTGTGGACGATTCGATTACGCCTAGGTTGGTTATGCCTTATGAATACGCTAGTCCGAGAGATGATGAGGTGATTGCTACTGATACGATGCATGAAACTGAGGGTGATGCTGGGGGTGCGAAACGTAGATATAGGAGGGCGGAAAGACTTAACATCGAACGACAGAAAGGAAAACCGCTGGCGCCTGAATATGGTCGTGAAGTAGTAGAGAGGGTAAAACTTGAGGGTGATGAATTATTAGTGTTGAGCGATGGAAGAATCGAGCCATATACATTGACGCACGAGGATATGCTGCGAGCTGAACTAGATCCGTCTTATGAAGTTGAAGTGGATGGGGTGTGGGTTGGATTGTCTGATGTGTTCTTAGTTGATGGCGGAAGAGAGGCTGCAGTTGGCTATGTCGAGGGATCTGATGGTGAAATACACGCCAGAAGTTATTATAGGTCGGGTAGAGATGCAGTATGGCGATACTTGCCAGATCGTATGCAGGATAGTGAGACTGGGCAAGTGATCTGGTATGGTAAAGGTCGTGGAGATGAGTCGCTGACGCTACCTGCGGAATTGCAAGCGGTATTGAATCGGAGAATGCAAGCGTCGAATCTAAAATCAGAGTTAGAAATGACGGATGATGAGGAACGTGTTAACCAGCTTAGACAAAGGGCATTTTATGGAATTGCTAAGTCGGTTGAGGATCCGAAACTGAGAGCAATTGGTTCGGTTGATGATGCTCTGTCGAGAGAGGTAGATGACAGCCCGGCGTTTTCGTTCTTGGATGGAGTGTCCCCTGAGATGCTGATGCCAGTTAGGGACCCTTTTTGGCCGGATTTCGCGAAAGAGCTAGTGACGTCTGAAAGCGAATCAGGAATCTATGGGCACATTACGTTACATACGTATGAGAGTGAAAATGGCGAACTGAGATGGACGATTATTGAAGATGACCGAGGGCATGCATGGGTTGGACATGTTGAAACGAAAGCGCCAATTACGTCTACGGGATTAAGGTCGCAGTGGGTTAAGGCTGGCGGACTTGAACGATCGCTTTATGAACTTCCATTAAAAGCGATAGGGTATGGCGATATTACAGATGCGGTATATGGGATTGATGAATCTACTGGCGAGAAGTATGTGCGCTACGTCTCAATGTGGAAGGAATATTTGTCGAAGTTAGCAATAATTCAGGCCTATAAAGGTAGGGTGGCTAAATAGACATCAGCAAAAGCTGGCCGGGATGGCCGACTCCTGTATGTGATTTAAGAGGTTAGTTTGACTTTTGGGGGGTTAGAGTGTAGAATAAAGTGGTCACTTTGATAGTGGACCGTCGCCAAGCGGTAAGGCACTGGGTTTTGGTCCCAGCATTCGCAGGTTCGAATCCTGCCGGTCCAGCCAGTATAAGCACAATAAAAGCCCTCAAGTGGCTCTTATTTTTTGTTCAATAATCCTTCTATCGTATTCTTAACTATCTCCACTAGTTCTTCTTTATTATCAATATCTTCTACGAAATACATTGGCTTCGCACCGTCGTATGGGATTTCTTCAGTCATTTTATATTGTTCGTTTTCTGGAACAATTTTTACTAACAAACGATCATCATAAATGCCGCCAAATAGGACACCAGCCGAATAAAGCAAAAACTCTCCCATCATCGGGCGGCAAGTCACATCTGGGACTTCTGATAGCTGTTCCAATACAAAATCGCGATATTCTTTGGTGCTTGCCATATTACGTTTTTCTGATAGGGTACCTTATTACGGTTTTAAGCTTATTTGCGTCGCATTTTCTAGGATCGCTTAGATAAATCTCATGATGGTATCTAGTATCAGTTATATTTAGCTCATAGCCGTTATCTTCGGCGAATTTGTGCATTAACTCAACTGTTGCCGGTTCGTCATCGTAACTTCCGATATGCATACATTGAACACACAAGCCCTCGTCATAGGTTAAAAATTCCACCCTAGAGAAGTCTTGCTTCTTCTTTTTGGTGGCTTCTTCTATTGCCCAGTCAAAATCTGCTTTCGTCACAAAGTCTGGTAAACGAATAATGGAAATGAAGTTTAACCGCTCTTTATGGTTATAATCTATACCATCTTTGCCATCTTGCCACCAAAAGCCCTCAAGTGGTGGGACAACGTATTCAAAGAACCCATCTATTTTATGATCGCTTTTATAACTCATCTTTATCGTATAGGCGACTCCGTAAAGTAGTCCAAGCGTATTTTGGTAATCGCCATTTTCTTCATTAGGATTTCCTTTACCTCTAACGGCGATGTAATTCATCTTCGGAACATCAACAATACTCGGTTTATTCTTCGGTAAGTAGTACTCTTTGTATTCCTTTTTAAAATCGAAAGCCATATTATGCGCAGTTCTTTTTATGAGCTTTGAGTTTCTTCATTGCCCAGTCGTAGTGAGAAGATAGACAGCTAACGAAATATGAGCCAAGCACGGAGCCACCAACCCAAGGATACATGCCTTTAGTGAATAATTGCTCTTCGCTCAGGCTTTCGGCTAGTTTCATAACGTCTTTATGTGATTTCTCAAACATTTTTCTAGCATCTTCGAGCGAAGTCTTTTGGTGCTTCTTCCAGTATTCGACGTTCATATCGCCGTAAGTCTTCCAAGTGTATGGTTCTGGCAAGAATGGTGCGTTACCGCCTTTATTCAGGTTAGTATCGACAAATTCTAATAACATGCGGTGCCATTCGTATAAGTGTACCCAAATATCGCGTAGATTCTTGTCGCGCCCCCAGTGGCGTTCTTTCTTCGATGAGTCGCCGGAAAAATCAAAGTCAGTAGTCATTTCGGTTTTGCTCATTCCATCAGCCATTTCAATTAGCTTAGCGTAGTATTCCTCGCCAGCTCTAATCAAGTCTTGTTTGTTACGTGGTCTAGGCATAAAAAATCCTTGTTTACTACTTTAATTATATCATTTTAAGTCAATTGTTCTTCAGGGTTGAACCCACGTAGCCGTTGTCGGATATCTTCCTTATAGATGGTTAAAGCCTGCTTAATTTGCCCCAGCCATTTGAATTAAAATAGCCCGATAGGGCATTTTTCTTGCCTCGCTCTATCAATAATAGCGCGTCGGCAAGAGGAAATATCCTTTTGGGCTATTTTATTCTTGAATAAAGAAGAATTTTTATTGTTATAATGGTTTTATGAAATTGAAGATATTGCAAATAAATGTTTGGGGCGGGAGAATTAGAGATGGCTTAAGCAGGTTTATTGCTGAGGGTGACTATGATGTGGTGTGTATGCAAGAGGCAACTTGGAGCGAGAAGAATACTGGTTTCTTGGACTTGTTTATCGATACGGTTGATAGGATTAAACGAGAAGCTTCGTTCTCGTATGATTTTAGATCGAAACAATATGGTATCAAAATGCTAGACAATGAACAATTGGAGTACGGCATCGTGATTCTTAGTAAGATTCCCTTTTTAAATACGGAAGAGAAAAAGATTCTTGGGGAGTATGCAGTGGCGGATTCGGTAGCTAATTATAATGATGCAATAAAGAACCATGAATATACTGCACAGAAGGTTGTACTTGAAAATGGACTTGTAATTGTGAATTATCACGGATATTGGCAGAAAGACCCGATTGGCAATGAGACGACCGATGAATGTATGGAAAAAGTGGCCGAAATGATAAGAAATGAAAGCGCGCCTACAGTGATGTGTGGTGATTTGAATGTGATTGCTGAGTCGCCGGTGATGCGCAAGTTGGATTTTCTGGAAGATTTAACAGCGAAAAATCACGTTAAGACAACACTTAGAAACGTGCGCTTTGTGAAGGACGTGGCTTGTGACCATATCCTGGTTAGCAACAATGTTTCTTATAATAATTTCGAGGTAATCGATACGACTGCTTCGGATCATAAAGCTTTGAGCGTAGTAATAGATATTTAGTTTGATTATCCGTTGAAGGATATACTATTGATTGACTTTTGGCATAAGTGTGATATAATATATATGATATACCTACGCAAGTAGGTAAGTATTTTAAATGGGGGGATAGAAATCATGACGGCACAAGAAACTCTTGCGAAGCTGGAACATGAACAGGTGGAAGCAGCAGAACATTTGGTTGACGAAATTGAGGTTGAAACGCGGAAAAGGGGTTTTATGAAGCTCAACCTCAGGAAGCTGGAGGCGCTCGAAGATGATGCGTGGAAGAATGTTACGCGTATTGATGAACATTTGGGTGTGATCCAGGACAACATTGAACTGGTTTATTATTATGATGAATGGGAGATGCCTGCGAACGATAAGGTAGGAATGCTTGCAGCGTTGATTAGCCTCAAGAACAGGATTATTGCTATCAGGAACAAGATGACGGATACCGTGATTCGCAAGATTGTCGAAAGAGAAAAGTCAGTGATGCTGGCTACGAGCCTCAGAAATGGTGGAGGTAGCATCGGAGACGAAGAAGAATAAGAAACATATACAGAATAGACCGCATGATTGCCCCGGTTCAGCCCGGGGCGTTTTTTTGTATAAAAAATCGGCCACTTACTATGGCCGATTTTTGTTCACTATTCGATAACGGATAGTTCAAGCTTGAGGCGTTCGATGAGGGTCTTTTTCTCTTCGATTCCCTTCTTGGTTTCTTCGACGAGGTGAGCCGGAGCTTTCTTGACGTAGTTTGGATTGTACATACGTGCGTTGAGAGCATCTAGTTCCCTTCCTACGGCAAGAATACGTTCGGTGAGCTGATCCTTATATGTTTTGACGATTTCCGCTGGGACATCAAGATATACTTCGCGTCCAGCGACAGCAAGTCTGATCCCCTTTGGTGTGCCTTCAGTTGGCTTAATGTAGTCTGTGCGAGTGAGAAAACGAACTAGCTTGGCGTTATCGGCAACAAGAGCGTCGTCGCCATACAATAAGCCCACAGAAATGCCTCTGACGGTGTCTTTGAGGCCCGCTAGGACCTTTCTGGCTTCCGAGATGGTAAGCATAAGCCTTTCGAACTGTTCGGCGCTTATAGGGTCGTATTCGAGCTTTGAAGGCCATTTTTGATTGATAATGAGGCCGTTGGTCCAGCTGAGTGATTGCCAAATTGTTTCAGTGAGGAATGGCATAAAAGGATGAGCCATAATGAGAACATCTTCGAGCGTACGCTTGAGGAGCGGAATGTTTTTGAGGAGCTTTTGGGACTCGAGGAACCAATCGGCGTACTTGTCCCAAATGGTGCTATAGAGAGCTTCGACGCCCTCAGCGAAGCGATAGTTCTTGAAATCTTTTTCTAGGTGAGTACGAAGCGTGTTAAGTTCGCGGCAGATCCAGTCTTCGCCCATACTGTCTGTGTCGTAAGTGGCAGCTGGTGTAATGTCGTCGGACTGATCTTTGGTTTCGTCGATCCAGGACTGGATGAGTCGAGAAATATTCCAGAGCTTGTTGGCCAGATTGCGACCGGCAACAACGGAATCTTCGGAGAAGGCTTGTGGTAAGCCGGCGGAGCGACCGCGGAGAATACCGAGGCGGAAAGCATCGGAGCCGTATTTCCCTACTAGATCCATTGGATTGATAACGTTGCCTTTTGATTTGCTCATTTTTTTGCCATGGGCATCGAGAACGAGGCCATGGAGGTAAACTTCTTTGAATGGGACTTCGCCAGTGACATAGAGCCCCATCATAATCATACGAGCGACCCACGCAAAGAGGATATCGCCGGCAGTCTCCATGACGTTGAGTGGGTAGAATGGAGAGCCTTGTTCTGGCGTCCAGTCGGTAGTGACGATTGGCCAGTGTGACGAAGAGAACCAGGTATCAAAGGTATCTTCGTCGCGGATATACTTGACGCCGCCGATTTCGATTTCGGAGAGGTTGACGCGTGTATCAAAGACCCAATCTGGAGCCTCATTATAGTTCTTTGCTCCGGTTGCTTTGGAAGATTGTGCGGTTTTTTGGAACATTGGAATCGGGATGCCCCACGGAATTTGACGGGAGATGTTCCAATCTTTTAGCCCTTTGAGGTAATTGATGACTACTTGTTTTTTGGATGCCGGATAGAATTTAATCTCATCATTCTCTAGGTGTTCGATGGCTGCTTTGGCAAGCTTTTCGGTGTCTACGAACCATTGTTCTTTCAGGGTTGGTTCAATAACTGTACCACATTTGTAGCAGTGCGAGACGGCGTGGCTGATTTCTTTGACGCCAAGGAGTAGACCTTGGTCGTTGAGTTCGACTAGGGCTTTCTTGCGGCAATCTTCGGTAGTAAGACCGGAATATTCCTTGCCTGCAGTCTCAAGCATACGCCCGTCATCACCAATGACGCGGAGATTTTCGAGGTTGTGGCGTTTGCCAACTTCGAAGTCGTCGAAATCATGAGCGGGTGTGATCTTAACGGCGCCGGTGCCGTACTCTGGGTCGGCATGTTCGTCGGCGATGATTGGAATGGTGCGATTGGTAAGAGGAAGTCGGACTTGCTTGCCGATAAGTTTTTGATAACGTCCGTCTGCTGGATTAACGGCGACGGCTTGATCGCCGAAGAGTGTTTCGGGACGAGTGGTGGAGACGACGATGAATTGGTCCGTATCCTCGGCTAGGGGATATTTGATATCCCAAAGGTGTCCAGGCTCTTCTGTATGTTCAACTTCAATGTCGGCGAAGGCTGTTTGATGTTTAGGGCAGTAATTGACGAGCTTTTCGCCGCGGTAGATCATACCATCGTTCCACATCTTCTCGAATGTTTGATAGACACGGAAGACAACGTTTTCGTCGAGGGTAAAGGTGAGGTCGTCCCATGCGCAAGATGCGCCAAGGGCACGGACCTGGAGCTCCATGTTCCCTCTTTGCTCGGCGACAAAGTCCCAGACCTTAGCGTAAAGTTCGTCGCGAGTGTATTCAAAGCGAGAGTGACCGACGGATTCAAGGGCGCGTTCGTAGACGACCCAGGTTTCAAAACCGGCGTGATCGGCGCCTGGAATGTACCAGGTGCTTTTCCCTCTTAGTCTGTAGTAACGAGTGAGGGAATCTTCTATAGCAATTGTCAGGCCATGACCAATGTGTAGGTTGCCGTTAGCGTTTGGTGGAGGCATGACTATACAGTAGGTGTCTTTGTCTTCTGTTTGTTTTGGGTTGAAGAAGCCGGATTGTTCCCAGGCTTTGTAAATGTCTGGTTCGAAGTTTTGCGGCTCATAAGACGACGTAAATTTCATGTAATAATTATAGCATACGTTCCCTTGATTGACAAAGAAGCTTAAGCGTGGTATAATGAGTGGAGAAGTGGTTGCCGAAATGCAATCATTTACTATTTTAAGAAGGGAGACAAGTTACCGATGAAGAACTTGTCCAATGGCACGTTTGTTCCTAGGAAGGACCCCACCCGTCTCGCTCGTATCGAAGCAGCGAAACTGGAGAGGCAGCGTACTGCGATCGAACCTGATGATGATGCGTCGACCCAGCCGATTCGCGATGAGGGAGGATCGCCGAAGAGGCAGAAGCCGAAGTACTATGGGCATTCGCCCGCTCGGTCTGCTGGTCGGAACACCCGTCGGTAATTCCCCGCAGATGCTACAACTGTCATCCCTTTGATCTTTTCCGCCAACATGGCATGTCTGCCTTCGGGCAAAAACACAAGGGCCTCGCGTTTCAGCGAGGCCTATTTCATTCCCTGTTGTTTGGTTTAATTATAGCGAGAGCTTTTTAAGAAATTTCTTGACAACAAAACACAAACGGTTTATTTCTTTTGACAATTCAAAATTATATTGCCGTTTATGGTTTTACTGTTTCTAATTGTTTTCTACACTCGCCCAAAAGCTCGTTTTTTTTTGCGCAGTTTCGCTTTTGGCTAATTTCATTGTAAATAATGTAGGATGCTAAGTCAAGAGTATGCTAGAATATAGAGTAATTATGTAGTACGGAATTGTGGATAAACTATAATAACTCTGATTGATTGACCTAGTTGCTTAGGTTTTTTTGCTTGATTTTTGTTTTTTTGAATGACTAAAAAGGTGGATATACCCCAACGCCGGCCTGCGGCCGGCGTATGGCTCCAATAAAGCTAGGAATAAAAAAGTGGATATACCCCGAGGCGCGCTGCGCGCGCTAGGCGACCTCCCTTCGGTCGGTCGCCTTATAGACATTAAAGTTTTGTGGTATTATGAGTTTATGGCTTTTATTCGTAAGTTTAAGACTACTTCTGGAAAAACTGGTATACAAGTATGCTATAAAGAGCAGGGAAGGGTTGTTAAAACTATTCATGTTGGATCTGCGGAGGGTGACGCCGCGCTAAATAAACTTATAAAGAAGGCGCAGGGAATTATCGATCACGATAAACGTCCTTTGTTCGATTTGTCTGATTTTGATAAAAAATGATTTCAAAAAAGCCCCACTAAGGGGCTTAATTATTTTTTAATTGGTGATTTATGATTTGTGGAGTAAGTGGTTTACTTTGCGTAGTTCTTTGTAAAGACTATACTTCGTTTTATTGATGGGTAGATCCCACGTACCAGAGTAAGTACGAGCGAAGCCGCCAAATGATTTCTTAAAACGCGTGAAACCGGCCCAAGTGTGGTCCTTAGGTGCGTCATCTGGTGCGATACCCCAAAAATCAAAGTAGTCTAGGCCTTTTTCTTTAGCATCGAAGATCGAATTGCAAAGTAGACCGACTGTCGTTGGCAAATTCTTGTAGGCTGGATCGGATGCGGACTGCATGTAGAAGCGAGTTGAATTCTCTATGTCATCAAAGAAGAGAGAGGCGGCGACAATTTTGTCTTTATCGTTTTCCTTGAGGTGAACTAGATATAGGGAAGCAAATGGCTGTTCAAGCTCGTGTTTTAAGTGAGATTCTTTGTATGCAGTGATGCCTTTGCGTTTAGCGAGAGCCTGTTGGAGATGAACGAGATATTTAATGTCTTTTGGATTATGTGATACTTCTACGGATAGATTCTTGCGGGGGAATTGGTTATGGCCGAGGCGAGTGCCGTGTGAGAAACCTAAAATAAGGTCTTCTTTAGTAGGTGAAAGATCGAGAATCCAGGTATGAGCCGGCTCGATGTCCTTGCTTTTCTTAAGCCCTGTAGAAGCTAAATATTCGGCCGTGAACGGTTCTGTAGGCTCGATCCTGATAAAGACACAACGCTCATGCTTGCCTAGGCTTACAAGCGATTTTATGGCCTTCTGGAGTGATTTTTGGGCTGTGGTTGTGTCGTTGGAGTTTCTGACGGAAGGTCCATATGGCACAAAAAGGTAAGAGCCAAGTTTGGTAGATTTCTTGATAGCTAAATATTCAAAATCTGGCGTAGATTCGCGGAAGGTCTGGTGCCTGGCGGATTTTTCGTAGTTTTCCCAGGCGGTAGACTGAAGAAAGTGTTTAAACATGAGTTAATTATATCATAAGACTATAATGCTGAATATGAGAAAGGCTCCGCCGATAGCGGAGCCCGAGGGAATAGTTTGGGAGAAGATTCAACCATGATTGTCGGTCGATTTGGGTCGTACCATACAACAATTGTCGGTCCATCTTGGTTGTAGTGTAAAATGGAAGGCCTTCCATGGGGGTGGGTTATAGACTTTGGGGAATCAGGTACCTTTTTAGAGTCGCGACTGAAGTGTAGACAGTTTTCAGTTGATGAGTGAACTGGTTACTGATCGTTCGGGGTGTCGTTGTGACATTATACGATGGCCGCGTTCTGATGGTGGCCATATTGTGGTCTACGTGCTCTTGGCAGTAGCCTAGAGGTCCACCTGCTCTTAGCGGAGCACTAACTCGGTGCTTAAGTGTCCCCATGCTTCTTAAGTCCGAATATCACAGTGTTCGTGAATGATCATAGATACGCACGTGGAATCTTCCGTATCGCATCGGCGTCCGGAAATTTCCGAGAGATACGTACGTCAAACATGTGCCGGCCTCTGTATCTTGCTTTGGGTAAAACTTTGCCGTGATAGCGTTACAGGCAACTAGCGGATCATTACGACATCTTATACTGTGTTGACGCTAAGTGACGCATGCCATGGTTCGTGATTCTGGGTAGACTATGATTAGTAGCCCACTGGACTTCCTCCTCCTAACTATTGAGATTTAAAGGACTACCGAGAACCCTCCTTTCCCGATTGATAAATGGATTTTAGCACGCTAAAACAGGGCTGTCAAGAGATATTGGAACGGGGAGAGATATCAAGTGTATATGGATTAGTAGGTTCGATACCGGACTGGATTTCGTAGTAAGCTGCTATCGCAACCATGGCGGCGTTGTCACCAGAAAATTGTGGGGCTGGAAAATAAATTCTGGGTGACTCGTTAGCTGTGTTCTTTCTTTTTTTGAAAGGCTCAGGCTGATTTTCTTTAGAAACTTCGATAGATGTTTCTAACGAGCTGAATATTTCATTTGCTTTTTTTCTTAGAGCTTTATTTGCACTTACGCCACCAGCAAAGACGATGGATTTTATGTTTTCGTACTTAGTTTCTGCTAAGACGAGTTTTTCGAGCAGGATGTCGACAGCTGTTTTCTGAAAACTGGCGGCGAAGTCGGCGATTTGTTCAGATGTGAGTAAGTTTTTTAAATCATGTGATGGATAGTCTAGGCTAACACTGCATGTTTTTTGCACGGTGCGAAGTACGGCTGTTTTGAGCCCCGAGAACGAGAAATTAAGATTGTCAATTTTTGGGTGGGGAAATTTATATTTGTCTGGGTTGCCTTTTTCGGCAGCTTTAGCTATAGAAGGACCTCCAGGGTAGGGAAGGCCTAGGATTTTTGCGACTTTATCGAAGCATTCACCTACGGCGTCGTCTAGAGTGGTACCGATTATTTCAAAGGAATTGTGTTCTTTCATGTAGATGATTTGGGTGTGGCCTCCAGATATTACTAGTGCTAATAGTGGGAATTTTGGAGCAACAGAAGAATTTTGTTCAATCCAGTTACTGTAAATATGTGATTTCAAGTGGTGGATGGCGTAGAGTGGTTTGTCGTGGAGAATAGCGAAAGTGCGAGCGGTGAGGGTGCCAATGAGTAGGGAACCAAGCAAGCCCGGGGTATGAGTGACTGCGATTGCGCCGATGTCTTTCCAGGAGGTTTTTGCGTCAGATATGGCTTTGTCTATGACGGGTAGGATTGCTTCTAGATGGTTTCTAGCTGCGACTTCGGGGATTACTCCACCATAGGCCTTGAAGATGTCAATTTGAGAAACGACGACATTGGATAATAATGTCGTGTCATGCAAAATAGCGCATGCTGTTTCATCGCAAGATGACTCTATTGCCAGGATATTCATTTGTGAAATTATAACATATATTTGGGGTAGGAAAAAGCCCGAGCGGTGTCGGGCTTGGTTGTACAGAAGAGCGATTATACTGTTGGAGCGTATACGATGAAGTGGGTGTTGGCGCGACGTTCTTCGTTGAGGAAGAATTCTTTGGCGATGTCGATTGCCGCGGCGGCGCACATCAAATCTTCATCGGACTTGGCGCCAGAGACGCAAACATAGATGCCGCAGAAATCCTTGAGTGATTCTGGATGGTGACATACGGAGATTTCGAAGACGATTGCGCCTTTGTGGCTTGCATAGCCGTTCTCTTCCAGTAGATTGGGATCTTGAAGATCGAGGCCAGAGATCAGACCGAGACCCAGATCTTGTGCGCGTGAGCAGTGAGCGATTTTCAGTGCCGAGTAGGCATAGCAATCGACGGTTTGCTCTACGCCATCCCAGGTACCTTTGATGACGCGGCTACCGCCGGGTGCGATGGCGAATGTATGTTCATAATCGGGAATGTCGACGGGAGTGCGCTGGCCTTCGGACGAATTATCGTCAGGGAAGTGTCCAAATCCACCGAACCAATCATCTGCTTCTTTGCAGAGGGGATATGCGCAGATGCGGATAGCGCCGTTGCCGCTTTCCTTGAATACGGGAACTGACTGTGCTTTTTCGCGGATAGAGTTTACGATTCTGAGTACTAGTTCTTTGTAGGTATTGTTCATGTTGGATACCCGCCTTTCTGTTTTCTTGTCAAGGTGCAAATGTGGTTCCTTCTAGAGAGCAGAAGGTTTTTAAATTATAACATAAAAATATGCTTAAGGCAAGCAGTGATAAAGAGGAGCGTCGTCCTTTGGATCTATGCCCAGAACTTTAGAGAGTAGATTGGGTTCTTGTGAGCGGCTTTGAGAGCTGGGTAGAGGCCGAAGATAAGACCAGTGAGCAAGCTGACGCCAAAGGTTATTGCGAGGATTTGCCAGGAGATATATGGATTAAATGGCGTGATGAGGCAAAGAAGGAATGAAAGGCCATAGCCAAGAATTAGACCCATAAAACCACCAATTATGGAAAGGATGAGCGCTTCAATGAGAAACTGTAGCATAATGTTGCCGGTTGAGGCACCGATGGCTTTGCGGACACCAATTTCGTGAGTACGTTCAGCGACAGAAACAAGCATGATATTCATAACGCCGATGCCGCCAACTATGAGTGAGATTCCGGCTACGATGGCAAGAATACCGGAGATAATAGATAATAGCGAACCGGCTGGATGAGTGATTTCGTCACCTGAGAGAACTGCAAAGTTTGTATCGCCAGATTTAGAAGCCACAAGTGCTTCGCGAATTTTGTTGGCTGTTTCGGTTAGGGTGTCTGTGTTCTCGGTGCGAATGTTGATTTGTTGAATCTGGAGGGAATTATCGATTTTATTGAGTGCGGAAGCGCACACGAAGAAGGCATCGTCTAGATCGATATTATTGAAGTTGATAGGGTCATCCGTCTCGGCTAGCACGCCGATAATGATGAATCGTTGGCCAAGAAGCGTGATGGTTTTGCCGATTGGCTCGGCGGTGCCAAACAAGCTATTGGCTAATTTGGTGCCGATAACAGCATTTGGGGTTTCGGCGTTTTCGTTAATGAAGGTTCCGTTTTTGAGGCTCAAGTTCTGAATTTTGAGAAAATCTGGGTTGGTGCCAACGACGGTGGCGGAAGAAACGACGGTTTCTGTGTCGCCCTGGATGGAGTTGACAGAAATGGCTAATGGGGATACAGCAGCGACACCTTCGATTTTGCTGATTGTATCAACGTCTTTAAGGGTAAGGTTGGATTTGAGATATTGGGTTGAGGTTGTGAGCTCTGAAACAATGGAGTCAACAGTGGAACGGGTCGAAGTTGGACGGACGACGATAAGGCTGGAGCCGACTTTTGAGACCTGTTCGGAGACTAGGGAAGAAATACTGCCAACGAGCGAAAGAATCAGGATGATTGCCGCGATGCCGATAGAAATGCCTAAGCAGGTAAGGAAAGAGCGCGTGCGATTGCGTTTAAGTGAAGATTTGGCTAGTTCGTAGTGTGTGCGAAGTAGTAAAGCCATGGTTATTTTTTACCTTTTTTCTTTTTAGACTTGTTCTTTTTGCGGCTCTTAAAGATCTTGCGTGGGGTCTTGCGTTCAACTGGAACAGGTAGATCGCTATCTTTGACGGTCTTGATATCTGTATCAATGGTACCATCTAGCATGTTAATGACGCGGGTGGCATAGGATGTGAGTGCGGGGTTGTGGGTCACCATGATGATAGTATTGCCTTCGCTATGGATACGTTTGAGCTCTTCCATGACTGTAGCTGATGATCGGGAGTCCAGGTTGCCGGTGGGTTCGTCGGCGAGAATGATTTCTGGATGAGAAACGATGGCACGAGCGATAGCGGCGCGTTGTTGTTGGCCACCAGAGAGCTGGAACGGAAGGTAGTATTCTTTCTCTTTCATATTGAAGCGATCAAGCGCTTCGGATGCTTTGATTAGACGACGAGTCTTGTGATATCCGGAGTAAACGAGTGGGAGGGAGACATTTTCGATGATAGATAGATCCGGGATAAGATTGAAGTTCTGAAAGACGAAGCCGATTTTCTTTGCGCGCAAACGCGCTTGGCGACGAGCAGAGATGCGACTAGCGAGCTCGTCGTTCAATAAGTATCTACCACTGGTCGGAGTGTCAAGTAGGCCGATGATGTTTAACAGGGTGGTCTTGCCGCAGCCAGAAGGTCCCATGATCATAATAAACTCGCCGCGTTTAACTTCTAGGTTGAAGTTTTTAAGCGCATAAGAAGCCGCATCGCCGTAGCCGAAGCGTTTGGATATTTCTTCGAGCTTGATGATGGTTTCATTAGTGTCGGTGTTTGTCGTTTCCTCGCCCATTGATACTAATTATAAACACGTGTAAATGTTTTTTAAAGGGGGAATTTTAAGATTTTTGCGATTCTAATATGATTTGTTTATACATGTAGAAATTAAGTCGAAGCTGTGGATTTTGAAATTTGGGAAAATGCTGTTAGAAATATGTTAATATTTCTATAGAAGTGGGAGACCTTTAAGAATTGGAGGTGTTTTGGATGAGTCGGTGGGAGTGTGGTGTCATGAAGCTTACTATGGCTGGAATCTTGGTGGCATTGTCGATTGTGCTAGGAAAGGTCCTGAGTGTGACCGTTGGTGCTTTCAGGGTAAGCCTCGAGAATCTGCCGGTGATTCTGGCAGGTATTTGGTTGGGGCCGATTGTGGGCATGGCTGTGGGTGTGGTCGCGGATCTGCTGGGGAGTATCCTCGTCGGGTTCGCGATAAATCCTTTGATTACAGTTGGTGCTGGCATAATTGGCTTCGTGGCTGGTCTTGTGTTCCATTTTCCTTCGGGAGCGAAGCTGGATAAGAAGTTGGCACTTTCGGTCGCAATGGCACATTTATTGGGTTCCGTGATTATGAAGAGCATTGGATTGGGTGTCTATTACGGCTATCCGCTGCCTGTACTTCTGGTCAGAATCCCGATTTACCTTGTGACTGGTTTTGTCGAGTTCTTGATTATTCGTGTGATTGCGAAAAGAGTCAAACACTTCTGAGTTCCGCCCGTTGAGGGCGGTTTTTTATGCTATAATTTTGGCATGAAAAAATCGAACGTGAGGTCGGATTTTGATTTACCGGAAGTTGAAGAGTGGCTAAGGGATTATAGGAATTTCGAGAAAAGGCCAGAGGCTAGCATGCTCAATCTTGAGCGGATGAAGGTTTTAGTAGAGCACTTTGGGCATCCAGAAAGGTTTTGCCCGTGTTTTCATGTGGCCGGTTCGAAGGGCAAGGGAACGATTGCGACAAGTGTCGCTGCGATTTTGACTGAAGCAGGTAAAAAAGTGGGCATTTATACTTCGCCGCATATTTTACATTTTACGGAGCGGGTGCGGTCTGGGGATGGGCCGTTTGAACAAAAGATTTATCACAGTGCGTTAGAAGAGTTAAAGGCTGGCATGAAAGAATTGATTCAAAGTGGCGCTCTTGATAAGAGCCTAGTGACTTGGTATGAGGTTGTGACGACTTATGCAATGCTGGTATTTAGGAGAGCTGGGGTGGATTATGCAGTTTATGAAGTAGGAATGGGTGGCCGGTTGGACGCTACGAATGTGATTTTGCCTGCAGCGATTGGGATGGGGTTAATCGAATTAGAGCACACTGAATTCCTGGGTGATACGATTGAAAAAATTGCTTTTGAAAAGGCAGGCGTTTTTAAGGAAAAAGTGCCAATTACTTCTGTCCCGCAGGTTATTGGAGCGCGTACGGTTTTTGCGAAAAAAGCGCGTGAAAAACACGCAAAAATAGAGTATGTGCCAGCTTCAACGGGTAATTATTTTCAGATAGATCAAGAAGTGGCACGAAGGATGGTGAGGAAAGTTTGCCCGGATGTTAGTGATCAACTTGCTAAAGAGGCTCTCGCTAAGGTTTCACTTCCAGGTAGATACGAGAAAGTTTTTGGCATAGATGGGTTTTCTAATATTCCATATTTGTTGATGGACGGTGCACATACGGAGAAAAGTATTTTTGAAGTAATGAAGAGAATGAAGGTTGAAGGTGATGGTGGGGTTCTGGTTTTTGCTTGTGCGAAAGATAAAAGGGTAGAATCGATCGCGAAAGAGATTTTTGGTTCGGGACTCTTTTCGAAAATCTATCTGACCCGACCAGGGGAATGGAAAGAAGCGGATTTGCCAAGGGCAGAGAAAGCTTTTAGAATGGCGGGATATGAAGGTATTGAGGCGGAGAAAGATTATACTCAGGTGATTAAGGATGCATTTGAGTTTGCGAATAAGAACAAAAGTCCGGTGGTAGTCTTAGGGTCGTTTTATATTGTGGCAGAGGTGAAAACTGTAATTGGCCAGAGCTAGAGTGGCCAAAACTAAAGTTTCATGCTATAATGGACGGTACGCGGAAGTGTGTCCGAGTGGTTTAAGGAGCACGCTTGGAAAGCGTGTGAGCGGGTAACCGTTCCGGAGGTTCGAATCCTCTCGCTTCCGCCATTTTAACGGCATCTTGCCGTTTTTTCTCGCTCGCTCGCCGATAAAGGCGCGCTTCGCTCGGAGAAAACAGCAATCTGCTCGTTAAAATTTTTTGTCGTTCTCCTCCTTGGAAGCGAATCCTGCCACTAGTGGTCGAATTTCCTCTCGCTTCCGCCATTTTGTGTGTTTTTTGAGATTTGTGTTATAATATTGCGGATTGAGGGGAGTTCTTTGAGAAAAGGATGTTTGATGAGAGGAGTGATTCGTTTTGGAGGAAAAGCCGCGTGTGCATATCGGTGTTATTGGTCGTGTTGACCATAGTAAAACTACGCTGACGGCGGCGATTGAACAAGTTTTGGCAGCGAAGAAAAGTAAAAGAGGTGTTGGTGATGAAAGTGAGGAAAGCGTACCGGAAAGCGCGGTGGATAAGGTCGAATTTGAGAAAAAGCAGGGGTATGTTCCCGTTGTTTAAGAATCCGAGGCTGCTGAAGCATTGGAAAAATCGTTGAATATCCTATTGATTGGAGCGCCCTTGAGAGGGCGCTTTTTTAATTTTGAGATATACTGAAATTATACTGAAATTATACTGAAATTTCAGTATATTCATTTTTTAATGATGAGGATGCTTTATAAATGACTTTTCTGCCTTCGTTGGAGGTTTCTACGAGACCAAGGTTTTTTAATTGTTTTAAGTCACTGTAAGCTGTTCTGAGCGTTATTGCGTTCATTATTCTATATGATTGTGCTGACGTGGTCGAGTTTTTATCTCTTAATAGATAGTGGAGAGCGTGGACTTGTCTGTTGTTTAAATTGGGGTGATTTTGTTTGATTTTATTGAGATTTTCTGTGTTTTCTTGCGTTTTCTTTTTTATGTGGTTTTTGAATTGAGTTATGGATTCGGAAATTTTTTTGACGTTATAATCAAAGAAATAAGTGAAGTCCAGTTCGTCTTGTTCGGCGTAAATGTATGAATAAGTGTAGTCGTGGGGTGAGCGTTTCAAAAGAGTTGAAATTGGTAAGTAGGCCATTGCCCAATAGCCGTTTTTGAAAAGATACCAATAGAAAATTGCCCGCGCGAGACGTCCATTTCCGTCTGGGAATGGATGGAGATAACCGATCCAAAAGTGTAGTTCGATGGCTTTGATGATTGGGTGGACGAACTCTGTATCGTTGGCGTATTTAACAAGGCGTTGTAGTTCTTTTTGCACGAATGCTTCTTTGGGCGGGATGTGGGCAATTTTTTGGTCGTAATGCACGACTATATCGTCTGAATCTTTCCTGAATGAGCCTGGAATATAGCCAGGGTCTAGGGTTTTTTCTACGAGTTGCATTTGAAGTTCCTGTAGCATGAAGATTGAGAGTGGCTCGTTTTTGTATTTTGATTCTATTTGCTGTAAAACCTTGTAGTTATTGAGAATCATTTGTTCGCCCTTAGTTCGGGGCTTGATATTTTCTGTTAACATCTTTTTGGCGTATCTTCTGGAGGTGTCTGCTCCTTCGAGCTGACTTGAGGCAATTGATTCTTCGACTATGCCCCTTGCTAAGTACTTTTGCCGTTCCGCTTCTTGTTTTGATGTTGTTTGCTCGGTGAGAAAAAGTCCGCCGGCTTGCATATCGATTTCTCGGAGTATCTTGTCGGTGTATTTTGGTCGATAAAATGCAAAGTAAGATCCGTTTGGGGTGCGGATAGGTGTGAAGATGGAAGAGATTTTTCGGATTTGTCGGATTAATTTCCACGATTCAGTGATAGTGAGGCCTTTGATTGGCGATAGATATTGCGCTTTGTCCCAATAAAGGTATTTTTTGTTGGAGGATTCTTCTAGGAATTTTTCGACACTGATGGGGTTTTTGAAGTATAGTTCAAAAAGTTTCGCTTGGTTTATTTTGTCTATGTCTTTAGGTTGTTTAATGTGAATATAATCATACATATGAAATCATTATAACATGTCTTATGAAAAAATAGTGAAAATATCATGAAATTTCATTATATGGATTTATGATATAATGGGGGTATGAATGGGTTTGCGATTTTGATGTTTATATTTGGGGGATGTACGTTTTTGGTGGGGTTATATATGTTGACTGGGCATAAGCTTCGGATTTTGGCGTGGAAGGCGGCGTTTAAGGGGCTTGATAAGGAGGGTTGGAAGAAGGTGGGGAAGGGGACGATGGTGGCGAGCGGGATTATTTTTCTGATTGCGGTAGTTGGGTGGGTTTTGGGGTGGTGATTTTATGGTTTTGGGCTGATGGGGATGATGCGAAGCGGTGGCGGTTGAATTCGGTTTGGATTTGGTAGAATTTTTCTGGGGTGGAGGTGATGTCGTCAACTTGTTTTAGAAATTCCTCGAATTCTGGGTTTTTGAAGTACATCTTTTTGGCGCCGTAGGCTCCAGGGATGTATTTGCCGCGGAGGACGAGGCGGATGTTTTCGATGGTTTCCTCTTCGGTGAAGTCGGGGTGGAGAGTTTTGTTGTAGTCGTAGGCACGGATGAGGATTTCGGTGATGTCGCAGGAGCGGTCGGCGGAGGAGACGATTTTGCCGTAGAGACTGCGAGGGTCATGCGGGAGACTGGCGCGGTGGTCTTCGACGGCTTCGGCCATGGTTTTTATTTCGACGGGAGAGAAGAAAGTCTTGAGAGTCTGGTCGGCGCGGAGCATTTTGGCGGATTCTAGGTGGTGAGTTTCGTTATCAACGAGGCGGCCGAGGTCGTGATAGGCGGCGATGACGTAAACCATATTGAGATTGATGTTGTCTAGGTTTTCGGCGATTTTGAGGCTACGACGGATGACGTCGGTGATGTGAGTGTTGGCGTGGCCTTTGAGCTGTTGGTATTGGGGGAGGATTTCGTTGCCGATGTAGCGACGGATGGCGGGATTGATCTTTTTTAGACTGGATTCCATGGGTATAATTGTAGCATATTTTGAGATGAAAAAGCCGCCTTGTGGAGGCGGCTGGGAGAGGTTATTCTTTTTGGGGTTGGAGTTCGGGATGTTGTTCGAGGTATTCTTCGAGGGTAAGCTTGTTTTCGAAAATTTCTTTGGCGACGTCTTCGCCGACGAAGCGGAAGTGCCAGGGCTCATAGTTGTAACCAGTGATGTTTTCTTTGCCTTCGGGGTAGCGGAGGATAAAACCAAACATAGCGAGTTTTTCATGAATCTTTGCGAAGATTTCGCGGTCGGCGATCATTTCGTCATTTTCGCGTTCATTATAGCCGTCTGGTTTGATAATGAAGATGTCGATGGCGAGTCCTGTGTGATGTTCGGAGTGGCCGACTTTTGCGAGGTATTTTTCGCAATATTCGGGTCCGAGTTCGGGATCTGCTAACCATTCGTCCCAGATTTCTTGCTGTTCTTCGAGAGAACGGTAGGTACTGTCGAGCTCGATTTGGATGCCTTCCTTTGAGAGTTCTTCGCGGAGCGCATTAAAGTGTCCCAGTGTAATTTCTTCGACGAGGAAATCTTCTCCGAGAGAATTTTGAACTGACTTCAGGATAATGACATTAAGCCAGTTGTCAGGAAGTTTGTTTTCCTTGTTGACCAGAACGAGGTACGGATTAGGTCCGAACTTGCCTTCGATGGTGGGAGAAGGGACGTAGTTTTCAGCAAACGCGGTCAGGGAAATTGTAGCTAATAGCAAGCAGATGGCCAGAGAAATAAACCGTTTCATGTAAGGAACACCCCCTATAATATATAGTTGTATTATTATATCATAAGTTTAATGTAAAATCAAAGAACAAGGTTTCTTGTTTTTGTTGTGCATCTTCAAGATTTGTGTTATATCTGTTATAATGTAGGAACATTTTATTCTTGTCTGGTAAGATAGATATCCTTTCTGAGGATTAAGAGAGATTAATCTATAAGAAGAAGGCAAAAACTCTAGCGGATGTTTAGTAAAAAATATTGTTTTTATTTGGCTTGTGTTATAATGAAGAAAACTAGCGTGGGCAAATAAGGAGGTGTCCCAATGCAAAAAAATAAAAAACTAAAACAAACTAAATATATTTTCGTAACGGGAGGCGTTTTGTCAGGCGTAGGGAAGGGAATTACCGCCGCGAGCATGGGCGCTATTTTGAAGGCAAAAGGCTACCATGTGACTATGCAAAAGTGTGACCCGTATCTTAATGTCGATGCGGGTTTGCTTAACCCGGTTGAACATGGCGAATGTTTCGTAACAGCCGATGGCGTAGAAACTGATCTCGATTTGGGACACTACGAGAGATTTCTAGATTTCGAAACGAGCAAATATTCAATTACACTTTCTGGCTCAATCTTTAAAGAGTTGATTGATAAAGAACGAAGTGGTGGATTTAATGGTAAGACTGTTCAGCTAGTTCCGCATTTTACTGGTTTGGTACAAGAGAAAATCGAGAAGGCTTCAGAAAATAGCGACATTCATATCGTAGAAATTGGCGGAACAATTGGTGACTATGAAGGCCTATCGTTTGTTGAGGCGATAAGGTTGTTTGCGAATAAGGTTGGTAGAAGGAACTGTTTATATATATCTGTGGTATATGTACCTTGGATTAATACCAGTAAGGAGTTTAAGACGAAACCGGCACAGAATGCACTGAAAGATTTGCGTGGGTTTGGAATTATTCCGGACATTGTTTGTACACGCACTGAGAGGCCGGCTCCGAAAGAGATTCAAGAAAAAATTGCTGCGTTTGCTGGTATTGACAAAGATGCAGTGGTGAATTTACCGGACATTAAGTCGGTTTATGATGTACCGTTTAATGTTTTGAAATCAGGCGTATTAAATATTCTAAACGATTTCGTTGGTGATAGAAAGAAGCCGGATATGAGTCGATGGGAGGAATTTTCTAGACGCCGTAATAAAGAATATAAAGCGACGGTTAAGATTGGCTTGGTGGCAAAATACGTCGGGAATAATGATACATATATGTGCGTAACTGAAGCAGTTAAGGCTGCTTCAGCTTGGAATCAAACTAACTGTGAACTAATCTGGATTAATGCAGAAGATCTTGGTAGTAGTGACCAGCAAGTTTCTGGGCAAGCTTTGGATTTGCTAAAATCATGTAATGGGATAATTGTGCCGGGTGGATTTGGAGCTAGAGGTGTAGAAGGGAAAATTCTAGCAGCAAAGTATGCGCTCGAGAATGATGTGCCGTATCTTGGATTATGCCTTGGTATGCAAGTTGCTTGTATTGCTGCAGCAAGGATTGGCGGGATTGAAAAAGCAAATTCGGAAGAGTTTGGCGCTACCGAGAAAGATTGTAATAATGTTATATATATAATGGAAGATCAAAAAGGGAAAGAATCGACGGGTGGGACTATGCGACTAGGGAATTATCCTGCGCAATTGGTGAAAGGTTCAAAAACGGCGAGAATCTATGGAAAGGCGGATGTTGTCGAGCGCCATAGGCATCGCTATGAAGTTAATCAAAAATTCCTGCCTGAAATTGAGAAGGGTGGACTTAAAGTTTCTGGCCTGAGCCCGGACGGGATGTTGGTAGAGTTTGTTGAGGCTCCTGGTAAGAAGTTTTTCCAAGCAACACAAGCACATCCAGAATTTAAGTCTAGGCCGCTTAATCCACATCCGCTGTTCTTAGAGTTTGTCAAAAAGTGCAAGATTAATTAAAAAACTGGGGCTTAGTCCCCAGTTTTGCTATGAATTATAACTTGGCGGTGAGATTGTAAGAGAGGCGAATCAGGTCGTCGAGTTCGCTTGGCTTGAGTTGATCAGCGCTTGAAACGATTTCAATACCGCCACGACCGAAATAACGGCTTTGCATAACTGATTCGTATTTTTCTGTTAATAAATTGCCGAGTTTATTATCGGTGCGTAATTCGATGGTGTTTTTATTGACAACTAGAAATGCTTTGCCGTCAGTTTGAACTTTATATAGATCGCGCGAATTGTATTCGTCGAGTTTTTCGGTTTCTTTTTCGAAAGAGCCGAGTCCTGAAATCTTAGCTACATCAATCATTTTTTAATCATTCCTAAATAGTATTTTAGTTCGTTAATACTGCCTTCAATATCAGAAAGAGCGCGATGATTTTCTGGCTTGATGAATTTTTTGTCCAGGGCATTTTCGAAGTAAATTTTCCAAGCGGAGACATCGAGCATGCGATAGTGAAGTCTTTTGGCAAGTTCTGGCATTTCGCGGTCGATGAACTTACGATCCTGATGAATAGAGTTACCGGCAAGATAAACGATGTCGCCAAAATTGTCGTCTAGAAAATGCAGAAGGTCTGTTTCAATGTCTTGGATCGGCTTTCCGTTTGCATTTTGGGCGACGAGTGTTTTGTAGGAGTTGGCATTTTTCTCCCAGAATTCGCCAACCATGCGTTCTTCGATGATGTTTTTGTCGACTTTTACGATACCCTCATATGTTTTTATTGATTCTAAGTCCCAACCAGTTGCAATAGCGGCAACTTCTAGAATGCGGTCCTTCTCTGGGTCGAGACCGGTCATTTCTAGGTCGATCCATAGCAATTTAGCGCGTTTCATTACATTTCCTCCGGGATTGTTATGCCTAAGATATTTAAGCCATGGGTGATGATTCTTTCATAGATGGCTACAATAAGAGAGCGTTCTTGCTCGAGCGGATCATCTTTTACGCGGCAAGTTTCATAAAAACGAGAGAACTCTTGAGCTAGTTCAAAGAGATAATTGGCGACAAGATGAGGTGCTTTTTCTCTAACTGCATCTGTTAGGACCGATTGATAGCTAAGGAATTTTTTATTAATAGCGAGCTCGGCAGGTGATAGGTTCCAATGGTGCTTAATGGACGGCTTGGTAGAAAGTGAAGCGAGAATTTTTTTAGCGCGGACCGCAGAGTATTGGAGATATGGTCCGGAGTTGCCAGTGAGAGAAACGGAATCGTCAATATTAAATTCGATATTGCCGCCGATTTTGTATCTCAGGAGACTATATTTAATGGCAGCATCAGCGATTGTTTTGGTGCCGGCTTTGCCTTCGACTTCGTTTAGGATATCAACGGCTTTGATGAAATTGCCTTTTCTAGAGGACATTTTTTCGTTACCTGGAAGACGAACGTTACCGTGAGTGATGTGGTGAGTTCTTTCGACTAATTCTGGTGCGTATTGCTCGACTGACTTGAGGACTACTTTCATGTAGTCAATGATGTCGTTTCCGGTTATAACGACGGATTCATCAAAGTGATAATCATCATTCTTTTGAAAGAGAAGGCCGACGTCTTTAGCTTCGTAGGTCGGAAGTCCCTCTTTATTAATGAATACGCGGGTATGAAGGCCGTAATCTTCGCCTTTGAAGACTATTGCTCCTTCGGATTCTTGATATACGTCAGGATGGGCCTTGACGGTCTCGAGGCCTCTTTTGGCGACGGATGACTCTGGATAGTATTTTTCGAATTTAACATCGAGGCGAGCATAGAAATCATTAAAATATAGGTAGCTGAGCTCGCGACCTCGCCAGTAATCTTCTGAAAGCTTGGTGTCGTGGAGATTATGTTCGGCGATGTTATAAATTTCTTTGTTGAGCTTGACGATTTCTTGATTGGCCGATTCGTCTTCCTCATAGGCGCGTGTGCCTTCGACGTAGCATTTAGCAATGTCTTCAATGGTGAATTCTTTGAGATCTTTTTGCTCTAGGGAATAAAGTGTTTTGGCGACATGAAGCCCGACGTCACCACCAAAGTTAACACGATGAACCGTGCCGCCAGCGAACTCGATAAGGCGGGAGATTGATTCGCCCATAACGCTGGTATAGAGATGGCCGATATGGAGAACCTTAAATGGGTTAGGGTCAGAGAATTCAGTAACGACTGTTTTGCCATTATATTCATTGTATGATATATTTTTGTCGAAGTCTGCGTGTAAATCCAGAAGCTTATGCTGATAATATTCATCTGGGAGCATAAAGTTGATGAAACCTGGGTTGGCTATCTCAACTTTGATGCCGTTTAACTCAGGCGCAAGGTCTGGTGCTGCCTCTAGGAGTTTTCCTATTAAGTTTTCTGCGATTTCTCGTGGATTTTTATGCAAAATGCCAGCGAGTTTCATAGCTACATTAGTAGCAAAATCTGCACGAAAATCATTGCTTTGCTCGAGCTCTGGTGCTGGAGTTATGTCAATCGAGAAGTTTTTTGGTAATTCAAAAAGTTGATTGGCTATTTTTGTTAAGAGATTTTTGATTTCTTTCATTAAATGTATTATAACAGAGTATCTTTATTTAATAAAGAAACTAGTTCTGCTTATGATATAATGGAATTAAGTGAGTACGTGGGCGTGGAGTTTACGTAGTCTAATATAATCATAATGGAGGAGAGGATGAATAACGATTTCGATCAGGAACCTATTCAGCCAGGTGGGTATGATTCTGTACCTGGTGATTCGATGGGTGTAAGTGAGGGCGTTAAGCCAGGTGATCAATTTGGCAGCGTAACACCAGGAGGCGGGGAAAAGAAAAACACCGTAAAAATGGCTGGATGGGTGGTTTTGATTCTGTTGTTAGCGGCTGGAGGTGTGTTTGGGCTACTCAAGTTGATCAATGGTGAGACAGCACCTACCCCGAAGCCGGGTCCAGAACAACCAATTCATACGGACATTGAAGTTAGTGATTTTGATTTGTCATTCTTGAAGCTCGAAAATAATGTTGCTAACGAAATCTACAGTCCATTATCTATTAAATATGCGACTAGTTTACTTAGAGATGGAGCGAGCGGAGAGACGAGGACGGAAATAGATAATGTTCTTGGCGATATTCAATTGACTAAGTACGATAATATCGAAGGAATTTTAGGTCTTGCTAATGCGGTAATTATTCGTGAAGATTTTGTTGATAACGTTAAGCAGTCTTACATTCAGAATGCCAATCAGGCATATAATGCGGAAATTATATATGATAGTTTTGCCGATTCATCGACGCTTGATACTTGGATAGACAATAAGACGTTTGGTTTGATTAAGACTTCTGGTGCGAATGTAAATCCTGAATCACGAATGATACTTGCTAATGCTTTGGCTATTCAGATGGATTGGGCAAGAAGATTTGACACTGTTTCGACGCATGGTGCTGAATTTACAAAAGCTGACGGAACGATGATGACTGCGACCATGATGAGCATCGAGGAAGGTACTGATGACATACAGTACTACAAAAATGATGATGTTACCGTGGTGTCAAAGGACTTGAAAGATTATGATGGCACCCAGTTGGAGTTTATCGCTATTATGCCGGAGGGCGACTTGAGTAGCTATGTGGAGAGTATGAAGGCTGATGATTTGAACTCACTTTTAGACAAGAGGATTGGCGCATCTACTGTTGAGGGCGGCGTAATACTTCATATCCCGAAGTTTAAATATGATTATCAACTTAGATTTATCGATGACCTTAGACTCTTAGGGATCAACTTGGCGTTTGAAGACACCGCCGACTTTTCTGAGATGAATGAATTAAATGAGCTGAAAGTTGGTGATGCGATACACAAGGCAACGATAGACTTTTCGGAGGATGGTATTAAAGCAGCGGCGATCACGGCTTTTGTAATGGATGAAAAATCTGCAATGATGGAATCGCAGCCGCTAGTTGTAAATATCAATAAGCCATTCTTGTTCTTGATTCGTGATAAGAACAACGGAGAAAATTGGTTTGTAGGTACAGTGTACGAGCCAAATCTTTGGGAGAGTGATCAACAGGCTTACGACATGTAACGAGCAAAATAACCCCTTCGGGGGTTATTTTTTATTGTGTGTGAGGTGGGCTATTTCTTGGCTTGTTTCTTTAAAAGGTCGCGAATGTCTTTAAGAAGCGCGGTTTGATCTTCTTCAATAGCTTTTGCTTCTTCGACTTTTTCGTCTTCTTTCTTTTTGGCAAGTCGTTCAGCGCGTTCGCGCATCTTGTTCAGGGTGCGGACCATGATGAAGATAACGAAGCCAATGAGAAGGAAGTTAATAACGGCTTGAATGAAGTTGCCATAATTGATGGTAGCTGGCTCAATGCCTTCGGCATATGCTGGGATGGTTATTTTGAGTGCGGAGAAGTCGAAGCCGCCAATAATCATAGAGATAACTGGCATAACGACGTCATTGACCAGCGAGGTAACGATAGCGGTAAAGGCGCCGCCAATGATAATACCAACAGCTAGATCAATAACGGATCCGCGATTGATGAATTCTTTGAATTCTTTAAGCACTTTTGTACTCCTTGTTACTTGTCGTGGCGATTATACCACACTAATCGGATTCTGAGAAATTATGAAAGGTATCTTCAAGGAGAAGGAGAGAGTTTTTGGAAGATTCTAGAAATGACTTTAGGGTGTTATCGTTCGTCCTTTTGTCGACTGAATCTTCTAGGTTTAGAAGATAGATAATTTGGTAATACATTTCGGAGGCGTATTTACGGTCTAGTATGCCATTTAAGCGTGCGTTTTCCAGTGATGTATTGAGATTGTTTATGATGGTGCTATCGCTTTCTGGTACGGCAATTGTTCCGAGTTCGACGCCAAGACTATGTGTGAGATAGCTGGATGAAGTGGAAGAGATTTCTACGAGAAGGGTAGAAAATGACGCTCCATTTGAACGGAGAGTGGAGTGGTGAACCGATGGGTTATAAGTGGTGATGGTTTTGTTGAGCTCGTTAGTGCGGGTGTATAGGCGGCCGAGTTCGGTTGCGAGTGTGGCCTCGGGTTTTGAAGACCCGCCCGCTACAGATAATGAGATGATTAGTAAAAGGACGACGCCTCCTAGTACAGCGAGAACAATTTTCATTTTTTTATCAAGGAGGCCAGTTTTGGCTGGTTGGTTAACGCCGGCAGAGATTTGATTTAAGTATTCTAAATCGTTCATGTTTTAAGTGTATCATAAAAAGGTGATATACTGAAGATATGAATGACGCGAAGGAGGAGATAAGGGCTAGGCTGCCAGTCGAGGATGTGATTTCGCAATATATTGAATTAAAGCGAGCTGGCAGAACTTTGAAGGGAAGGTCGCCTTGGGGTGTAGATAAAACTCCATCTTTCATGGTGAGTCCAGAGAAGGGTATCTGGCATGATTTTTCCGCTAACAAAGGCGGCGATATTTTTACTTTTGTGATGGAAGTTGAGGGAATTACTTTCAAGGAGGCGTTAGAGAAGTTGGCGGCCCAAGCAGGAGTAGACATTTCTAGATATTCTGGTGGTGATGCTAGGCTTGCAAAACGAAAAGCACGCGCGCGAGAAGCGTTGGAATTAGCAACAAAATACTATCAATATTGTTTGTCTAAAAGTCGTAAAGTGGCTGAGTACGTTTTTTATAAAAGAAATTTAAATCGCGGTACGGTTAAAGAGTTTAGGATTGGTTATTCACCTAAAGAAGGAAAGGCTTGCAAGAAGTTCTTGTTAAGCCGAGGCTTTTCCGAGAGCGAGCTTAAGGATGCGGGGCTTCTTAATAGATTTGGCGGGGATATGTTTCGCGGTAGAATGATGGTGCCTTTCATAGACACTACTGGAAATGTGATTGGTTATACGGCGAGAGTTTTGGACAAGAGTGAACCAAAATATTTGAACACCCAAGATACTTTATTGTTCAACAAAAGTAGATTCATATTCGGTTTAGCACAAGCAAAGGACGCGATTCGAAAAAGTGGATTTGTAGTAATCGTGGAAGGGAATATGGATGTGATTTCCAGCCATCAAGCAGGAGTGAAAGAAGCGGTAGCTACAAGCGGAACAGCTATGACTGAGCAACATCTAAAAGCACTATCACGGTTAACTGATGACATACGTTTAGCGTATGACGGTGATGAAGCTGGAGTAAAAGCTACTGAGCGGGCTATTATGATGGCTGGTGACTTGGGGATAAATCTGACTGTGATATCTGACTATCAAGGCGCGAAGGATCCTGACGAATTGATCCAACGAGGGGCAGAGTTTTGGTGTAAGGCCGTAGAGGAACGGAAGCCGGCCGTGGAGTGGTTGCTTGATAAGTATGAAGAAAAAGTAGATCTTAGAACTGGATTCGGAAAACGAGAATACTCTGATATAGCTTTGAGGTTACTTGGGTATGTTAAGGACAAAGTTGAGCGAGCACATTATGAAGAGTTGGTTGCTGAGAGATTAGATGTCAGTAGGGAAGACTTACATGAGAAAGCGGACGATTTAAAGAAGAAGCTGTTGGCGAAACCGAAGCGAAGGCTGAAAGATGTAAAGACAAATGCGACATCTGATAAAGTCGCTGGTTTAGAAGATAATCTTTTGGCAATTATGATATATGGAGGTGTGGATACTCCGCTTGAGCTGGAGATGCCGGAGGACGAGACTAAACTCGATGAGCTTGAACTAGTGTTCGACAATTTGTATAAGAAATACACGAAGGCGGAGCTGGAAAGAGAAGTAAAAGATCTTTGTGCAGCACTAAAGAAAGAGACGACAAAGAGTGAGATTGAGGTGCTAAAAAGTGAGTTGGAGGCCGATGATCTTAAACCGGAGAGAGAAAAAGAGATCCTGAAGAAGATTTACGAGTTGCAAAAATCTAAAAAGTAGCTTATAATGCTAAAAATGGATCAAGATAAAGACGACTTGTTGTTGGAGCCGATGGAGCCGGACGCTCTTGACTTGGCGGATGAAGAAGAACTTTCTGATGAAGACTTGGAGATAACTGTTGACAATGTTGATGCGTTCGCGGATGATTCGGTAAGATTGTATCTACGAGAAATCGGTAAGATACCGCTTTTGACGTCAGACGAAGAGACTGAGCTAGCTAAGAGAATTGTTGAAGGTGATAAGAAAGCGAAGGACAAGATGGTCGAGGCGAACATGCGTCTTGTGGTTTCGATTGCGAAGAGATATTCCGGTCGTGGACTGGATTTTTTGGATTTGATTCAAGAGGGCAATACTGGTTTGTTGCGCGCCGTTGAGAAGTTTGATCCGGAAAAAGGTTTTAAGTTTTCGACTTATGCAACATGGTGGATCAGGCAGGCGATTACGCGCGCGATTGCTGATCAAGCAAGAACAATTCGTATTCCAGTGCATATGGTAGAAACGATTAATAAAGTTTTGCGTACTACTAGGAAACTGACTACGGAGCTAAATCGTGAGCCTTCTATTGAAGAGATTGCTAAAGAGCTTGATATGGAAGTAGATAAAGTTGAATATGTGATGCGCATTAAACAAGATATTGCATCGCTTGATGCGTCTGTGGGACGTGATGGTGACGACGAAGATTCAGTGCTGGGTGATTTTGTTGAGGATGAGGAGCGAGTATCGCCAGAAGACTCTGCGGCTAACCAGATTCTCAAAGAGCAACTAGCTTCGATTATTTCTACACTATCTGATCGCGAGCAGAAGATTATCAAAATGCGTTTTGGAATTGGTGGCGAGAGGCCACACACGCTTGAAGAAGTCGGTTATGAATTTTCTGTAACGAGGGAACGTATTCGCCAGATTGAAGCGAAGGCATTATCGAAACTTAGGAAACACAAAGATACGAAAAAGCTTCATGAATATTTAAGATAGGAGGTTTTATGAAAAAGATGTTAGTCTTAATGTCTGGGATTATACTGCCGATTGTAATGTGTCTTGGAGTGTTAGTGGTTCCATCGTTTGCTGACGCTGACGGTGGTGGCGGAAATGGAGGGAATAATGAGTGCAGCGATGGTGTGAAGACGGCTTTGATTGGAAGTAACGGATGTTACAGTGGTGGCATATGGGGGATACTAGGTATCGTGATTGATATACTAACGATAGGGATTGGTGCTGCTGCCGTCGCAGGAATTGTTTATTCTGGTATTCAATATACGACTGCAAGTGGAGATCCGGCAAAGATTACGAAAGCAAAGCGTCGTTTATATGAAATATTAATTGGTATATTGGTTTATGGTGTCTTTTACGGCTTAATGAGGTGGTTGATCCCAGGTTGGGGATAAAAAATCGGGGGGAAGCAAAGCGTGAAACGATTGATAATTGTATATAGTCCAAATTCGACGCTTTTTTCTGAGGTTGACAAAAAAGTTATTGAGAAATCACGGAAACTTAAAGGGTGGATGGTTGCTAAGTTTTTAGTAAAAGAAGCTTCGGTGCAGGAGAATTCACGCGAGCTTTCTAAATTGATTAGAAAGGGCGATTTGGTATTATCTGCCGGTGGAGATGGCGCAGCTACGATGTCGATGAATGCGATTATGAAGTCTGGGGAAATTGCGACTCTTGCCGTGATGCCATTTGGGAATTTTAATGATTTTGTTGAGACATTGGGGAGGATGGATTTCGACACGATAATACGAAAGTTTGAAGAGAGCAGATATGATGAGTTTTATCCACTTGAAATAAAGGTAAATGAGCGGCACTATGTATACTCTGGAATGTATTTTACGGTTGGAATGATGGCGGAAGCATCCAGAGTAATGAAGCGCAAGAATGTGCGACGCAAGCTGAAGAGGGCAAGAAATCGAATGAGCTTTTCGGCAAAAAAAATGTTCTCATGGTATATGAAGAATAAATGGCGTAAAGATTTATTGCCCGACGGATTGAAGTTGAACGGTAAGAAAGTTGCGAAGAACAGCACGGATTACGTGGCTATAAACGGCGCAAGCATGGCGGGCGTGGTGCCAGGGGGAGTTTGGTATCGTAGTGCTCGACAGTTCTGGAGCGGTATGATGAGAAACCGTAGTTTTTGGCGAATGCTTAGGGTGTTCCTGGTGTCTTTAGGTGGGCGGCTTCCTGGTAAAGAAAGTAAAGGCGACATTTTGTCCTTTACTAAACCGTGTAATGTGTTCGTACATGCAGAAGGAGAGGGGGAAGAGCTAAAAGATGTATCCGAAATTAGCGTTCTTAAATCTGCAAAAGGTTTGCGAGTAATAAGAGCGTAGAGTATAATTAGTAAGATATAAAGGAGGTAGCCATGGCAAAAGAGATGAAAGATGTGAAAATCCTTGCAATTGTCGGTATGAGTGGGAGCGGAAAGAGTGTTGCCGTGGACCATTTGACTGGTTTAGGTTTTCCGAAAGTTTATTTTGGAGGAATGATTTATCGCGAAATGGAACGACGTGGGATTGAGCGTACTCCGGATGGTGAGAGCGAGAAGGAGTTTCGCGAAATGATCCGTGAGACGGAAGGTAAGGACTGGGTTGTAAAGCAAGTAATTAACGACGTGCATAAACTTATCGAAGCTGGACAAAAACGGATTGTGCTTGATGGTGTTTATTCTTGGACAGAGTATGTGATTCTGAAAAAGGAGTTTCCTGGAGAGATGGTATTCTTGGCGATGGTGGTGCCAAAGAAGCTTCGCTATAAGCGTGTAGCAGAGCGTCCAGATCGACCATTTAATCGAACGGAGATTATGGAGAGGGATAGAAGTGAGATTGAGAATCTTGAAAAAGGTGGGCCAATTGCCGCTGCTGATTACTATATTTTGAATGACGGAACAATAGAAGACGCTAATAAGAAGCTCGATGAGATTTTGGATGAAATTGGATTTTAGCTAGTCTTGCGTAAGTCTATTATTGTACTATCCTGTCGTGAGTGCTTGTTTATAATAACTGGAAATCTCTTATAGAGACATGTATAATAGAGTTATGAAACGATTGGTTGTTATTGATGGAAAGTCGGTGTTTTATCGTGGGTATTATGCGATGGGGGCGTTGTCGACGAGCAATGGGACGCCAACAGGAGGAGTATATGGTTTTGCGGCGATTGCGATGGAGCTTGTCAAAAAACTTAGTCCGGATAAAGTTGTAGTTGCGTGGGATAAAGCGAAAACATCGATAGCAAAGCGAAAAGAGATTTATAATGAATATAAAGCTGGGCGCGTAAAACCGCCGGAAGATTTTTACGCGCAGATTCCGTTGCTTAGAGAGTTAATTGATAGTCTTGGGTGGACGTTTTTGGAATATGATGGGTATGAAGCGGATGACATTATTGGCACATTGGCACATCAGGTTTCTTCTAATCCTGCGACTTGGGAAATGTGTATTATTTCATCTGATCTCGATATGATGCAAGTTGTAGATAAGAACGTAAAAATGTATCGTCTGCTTAAAGGTTTTACGGAACTTGAGGAGATCGATGTTGGGGCAGTGGAAGAAAAGTATGGGATACGCAAAGATCAATTCTTAGATTTGAAAGCACTTAAGGGCGATGCTTCTGATAATATTCCGGGCGTGCCTGGGATTGGCGAGAAGGGTGCCGTGAAATTGTTGAATGAGTTTGATAGTCTGGATGGTATATATGACAATATAGATAAGATTACTGGTGCGACACAGAAAAAACTGATTGACGGCGAGAAATCTGCAAGGATGAGTTATGTTCTTGCGAAAATAATGATAGATGCACCAGTGAAATTGAAAGATGTCCCGAACTTGAGAGTGAATGGCGAAAAAGTTAAAAGTGAATTAAAGAAATTGGAGTTTAATAGCTTAATTAGGAAATTTAGTAAAGACTTGGATGCTTTTTCTGTGGAGCAAATTGCTCCTCTTGAGGAACCGACATACGATGGTTTGTTGCCGAATGACACGATATTCAGTTTTGACGTGAAGTCTTTGATGCATCGTGATGAAGAAGTTGCTAAAAGGATTTTAGATGGGGCGAAGTTTTATGATTTAGGGCAGGGAAGGTTCTTATTGAATCCTCTGGAAAGAAGAACGGAAGAGCAAGCTAGCCTATTTACTGATGACCTTGAAGAGATGCGAGTAGAGTATAATCGTCAAAGATATGAGCTTGAAAAGGCTCCAGAGCTCCATAAAGTTTTGCTTGAACTAGATTTCCCGATGATACCGGTTCTGTATAAGATTGAGAAACGGGGGATGAAGATTGATAAAGAGTACTTTGAGAAGATGCGCGTGGAATATGAGGGGTATGTTGGCAGGTTAGCGACTGAGGTATATATGGCAGCAGGTGTGGAGTTTAATATTAATTCGCCAGTACAACTTGCGGACGTGCTGTTTAATAGGTTAGGTTTGCCAACTAAAGGAATTAAGAAAAAGCAACGCGGATATTCTACTGGTGCGAAAGAATTGGATAAATTGAAGGATTTGCACCCTGTTGTTCCAAAAATAATGGCATATCGTGAGGCGTCGAAATTGTTTTCGACGTATATTTTGCCTTTACCACAGCTTGCGGACGAGAATGACAGAGTGCATACAACTTTTACGCAAAATGTGACGGCGACCGGCAGACTTTCAAGCCTGAATCCGAACTTGCAGAACGTGCCGACGAGAACCGAAGAAGGAAAAAAGATTCGAGGTGGTTTCATAGCCGGTGATGGCAAGGTGCTGGTATCAGCTGATTATGCACAATTTGAACTTAGGCTAGCATCGGCAATGGCTGGAGATACAGCGCTGATTGATGATTTTAATGCAGGCGTAGATATTCACGTTAAAACTGCGTCGGAGGTGTATGGTATTTCTCCTAGTGAAGTTACGGCTAGCCAGCGTAGACTAGCTAAAGTAGTGAATTTTGGGATTATTTACGGAATGAGCGCAAAAGGATTGGCCGACGCTACTGGAATGTCGTTTGTAGAGGCGCAGGATTTTGAGAGGCGTTATTTTGAACTAAGGAAGCCAATCGCTGATAAATTGAAATCATATCTTGAGCAGGCGCGTGATAAGGGCTATGTCGAAACATTGTTTGGGAGGCGGAGGCCGACACCAGATGTGAAGAGCGCGAATTATTTGGTGCGTGCGGGCGCGGAAAGAGCAGCACAGAATATGCCGATTCAAGGTACGGAAGCGGATTTGATGAAACTTGCGATGCTAAAATTAGACAAGCGATTGCCGCATGGTGCAGAGATGATTATGCAGGTGCATGATTCGATTATAGTTGAGTGCGATCCGGTACTAGTTTCAGAGGTAAAGAAAGTGATGAAAGATGTGATGGAAAATGTTTATCCTGATTTGCCGGTGAAGTTGGCTGTGGATGTGAAAGAAGGTAACAACTGGGGTGAGCTGTAGCTGTTAGAGTGGAGGTACTATGGAAAATGGATTGGTAAAATATGAAGTGGAAGAAGGGGAAGTAATCTTTGATATTGATAGGGATAAGGAGACAATTTGGGCGACACAAGAAGAGATGGCGAAGATATTTGATGTCGACAGGACGGTGATCGGTAGGCATCTGAGAAATATATTTAAGGACAATGAGTTAGATGAGGAACAAGTATGTGCAAAAAATGCACATACTGCGGCAGATGGTAAAACATACCTTACAAAGTTTTATAACCTTGACGCGATTATTTCGGTGGGGTATAGAGTTAATTCGAGAAAAGCGACAAAATTTCGAGTTTGGGCGACAAATGTACTGAAGCGATATGTGGTAGACGGCGCTGCAGTAAATGAGCGTCGAATTAGGAAACTTCCGGACGCAAAGTTGGAGAATCTGGAGGGGACGCTTTCGATGGTACGGCGGTTGATGGCGAAGACGGAGCTTGAGGAGGGTGAGGCTAAGGGGATTCTCGAGGTGATTTCTCGTTACGGCAAAACGGTAGAGATTATTCAAGAATATGACGATGGTGAGGCCTCAGTGTTTAGCAAGACAGGAAAAATGCGCAGGACTTTGACGCTAGCGGAAGTAAAGAATCTTGCTGAGAACTTAAGAGAACAGTTAAATAAGGGTAGCGATTTTGGTGAATTAAAAGATGAGGCTAATATGGAAGAGTTGCTGAATAGCCTTGCTTTGAATAAGATGGGGAAAACGGTAGCTGAGAAATCAGCGAAGCTTTTGTATTATGTAATTAATAGCGAACCGTTCATCGAAGGTAATCGTCAGATTGGTGCTCTTATGTTTATTTATTTCTTGACGATAAACGATTGTCATCTTTCGGCCGATGGCGAGACAAAGATATCTGATCGAGCCTTGACAGCAATTGTGCTACTTATTTCTGAAAGCGAACCGGAAGAAAAGGAACTTATTATAGACCTTATTACGAAACTACTGAGTTAACAGTTATGGTTTTCGGCGATTTGTGCTAATATATATATTATATATGGATGGTGTGAAGAGGATAAAAAAACAAAAATTAAAAAAGGCTGGACAAAAGATCAGGTCGGTTGATGGCCTTAAAAAAGTTGAGCGGCCAGAAGAATCTAGTAAACTGAGAGAAATTGAGGAGCTTAAAGAGAATGAAGATGTCGAAAGTGTTGAAGAGTTAGGTGCGGTTGAGGCTGCAGAAGAAATTAGCGAATCGGAAGAGGTTGACGAAATTAAAGAGCCTAAAAGGCTTGTAGCGAAGAAAAAGAAAAAAGAGAAGGTAAATGATGGGGGAGAAGAGAAGAGCAGCAAAAAGGGCTGGATTGCGTTAATTTTGATATTAGTTTTGTTGATAGGAGGTGGGTTTTTTGCGAAGATGTATTTAACAAAGACAACGGTAGATACGGAGACGGTTAAATTGGCTGATGATGCGCGTGGAATTTCTAATTATTTCAAGGAATATTTATTGGATAGACTTAAAGCTGAGGATTTGTTTAAATATAATTTTAATAATTATTCTAGTGAAGAAATTTTAACTAAATTGACGGAGTTGAAGGATGGCTTTTCAAAAGTGTCTCGAGGTGTAGATGGAAATTACAATTCTAGCGAATACAAAGAATTAGCGGGAGTAATGGCGGCCGATGCTTCGATATATCTTGTAGCGGTGAGGGAGCTGAGGTCTATTATGACATCAGGGTTTGCTAATGAAGATGAACAAAAGGTAGCATTTGCTCAAAAGGTTGAAGAAACCACGAGTGGGCTCCGTAGCGCTTTGTATATTGCGACTTCGGCATTTGATGGCGATGTATCTGGTTTTAGCTCTAGGGGTGCATTGATATTCAATGGGCCAGTAATAGCGGAGGTTGGTGGCGGAGTGATGAATATATTGCTTGGCCGTTTTGACGAGAAATTAGTGGCAGTGTCTATGGACCGATTGGGCGACGACGTGAAACTGATTGATGCGGCGAGGTTATATGGATACGTATCAACCAGGCTCGTTAAACTGGGCTCGAGCTTGAACGACGAGATGGAATCAGGGTGGGTGAAATATGTAAAAGCTGATGTGAGTAGAACGGAAGTACAGCTAGCAAAAACGAGAGTGAGTACTGTGATGAAGAATGTATGGAGTATGAATGAAGAATTGGAGGGGCAGGGAATTAAAGGACTAGTTGAGACCGAAAAAAAGTCCATGACGGATGAAATTAACGAGGTGGTGAAGGGGCTAACTGGTAAATAATAATGCCGGAGCTACCTGAGGTTGAGACTATTCGACGTGGGCTTAATGATTGTCTGATTAAAGAAAAGGGTGGCAAGGTTCTGAGTATTGAGGTTCTTGAAAAAAAGAGCTTTATTGGAGATTCGGCTATTGTTGTTGATGCAAGTGTGACGCAAATGAGGAGACGTGGGAAGGCATTGATATTTGATTTGTCTAATGATATGTCATTGATTTGTCATTTAAGGATGACGGGCCAATTGGTGTGGTGGGAGATGTCTTATTACGAAGAGAGGGTTCGACAAAAAGAGTCGGGAAGTACACTTAATGATTCTAATTATAAAAATATGTTAGACCATACTTTTGGTGGCGGTCATCCTACAGATGCATTATTGGATCTTCCGAATAAGCAGACCAGAGTTATTATTAATTTCGAGAGAGGAAAACTGTTCTTTAATGATCAACGGAAGTTTGGCTTTATCAAAGTTTTGCCGACGGATAAGGTTGAGAAAGATGCATTTATCTCTAAGCTCGCTAAGGAACCGTGGGACATGACGGGCGAAGAGTTGTATAGAAAATTGCAGCACCATAAAGGAGCTCCAATAAAAAGCGTAATTCTGGACCAATCTATTGTTGCGGGGCTTGGAAATATTTACGCTGACGAGACGCTTTATTATGCGAAGATAAACCCGAGACGTAAAGCGGGGCTAGTTTCTGAGAAAGAAGCGGGAAAGTTGATAGAAGGCGCGCGATTGGTGATGGATAAAAGCTTGGAAGCAGGGGGTTCGACGATTCGTAATTACGTGAAGAGTGATGGGACAAAAGGAGACTACTTAGAATTATTTGCGGAAGTGTTTAACCGGCAGGGACAGAAATGCCGACGATGCGGAAATATAATTGAAAAAACAAAAGTGGGTGGACGAGGAACGCATTATTGTCCGAGGTGCCAAAAAGATTAATACTTGGTATAATTGAAAAAAGGAGGAGCATGGGAGAAAGAATGAACATGGACAAGACGGACGAAGATAAAGATTTGGCGCTTTTAGAAAGTGAACGTGCTGATAATGTAGACTCCGATGATGAGAAAGGCGATTGTGGGGATTAGGATCTATACAGGTGATGACCGTGTAAAAATTGGTGAGCAGGTAATAAAAGATTTTGGGGAAGAATATGAAGTTTTCGAGGGAGAAAATTTAGATCGCGAAAGTTTACCGAGCCTCTTTTTGGGTGGGTCATTGTTTGCGGTTGGAAAGCGCAAAATATTGATTAAAGATTTTAGCGAGAACACGGACGCATGGAATAGTTTTGCGGAGAATATCGAAATGCTATCGAAGTCTGATGCTGATGTAATTTTTTGGGAAACAAAACTCGATAAGAGGTTGGCCTCAACTAAAGCCGTAGTTAAGGCTGGAGTGGAAACAAGAGAGTTTAAGCTTGTAAATCCAGTTGATATGAAAGCGGTATTTAATATATATGATGTGGCGTTACGTGATGGAGAAAAAGCTGTAAAGGAATTGGAAATAATTGAGACGAAGCAAGATCCATATATGTTTTTTGGATTGATGGTCTCTCAGGCCTTAAAAAAGATGGAGTGGCGACCGCGGGGAATTAAAGAAAAAAGAGTGTTGAAAGAGTTGGCGGTTGTTGATATGCAAATGAAATCCACGGCCGTGGAACCGTGGATGTTGGTAAAATCGTTTTTGTTGAGACTGTCGGCTATTTAGCAGACTTAACGGCTTTGGTGACTTTCTTAGCAGTCTTCTCGACGGTCTTTTTTGCTTTCTTTTCGGCTTTGCTTAGCTCTTTGGAAAGTTTGGCAAGGCGGGATTTGCGGCGGGAAGCGGTATTTTTCTTGAGTAGCCCTTTCTTTACGGCCTTGTCGTACTCGCTTTGAATCTTTTTCATATTCTCTGCAGTTGGGTTGTTTTTAAAAGCCTTCAATGCGGCCTTGATGTTCTTCTTGATTTCTTGATTTTTAGCGGTGCGCTTGGTTGCCTGGCGGGCAGCTTTCTTAGCGGATTTTATAATTGGCATTAGGGATTCCTATTAATTTATAATAACTTTGTGATATTATACCCTATTATCTAAAAAACTGCAAGGAGTAACTGGACTATTTGGGATGTCTAATTGTTCGATGTATGGGTTGTTCTTTTAATTGAACTTAATGGTTATGGTATAATAATGGTGAAGGAGAATTGAGAGTAGGCTAGTAATTGGCACGCTGGAATTAAATGAAACAATACATTGATATTTTTCGTAATCTGTTAAGAGTGGCTGGTCGTCAACGGCGTTTGAATTTTTTGATGTTTGCATCTTCGGGTGCTTATAATTTTGCAGGATTGCTCCCGCCATTTGCAGCTGCAGGGATTATCAAGATGATTACCGAAGAAGATCTTACGGGAATATGGATTTATGCGGGAATGTATGCAGGGTTTTATATATTGTATTTTGGTTTCTTGCGCATTAATTATTATGCATATTTAAAGATGGCAGAGTTTTATCATATTGGTTTGCAGGAACGAATGTTTAAAAAGATTGAACAATATCCAGAGCTACTCAAGAAAGTGCCTCAAGGTAGAGTAATTGATACTTTTGCGGATGATATACGCTGGGTGGTTGATGGCGTAAATGTGTCGGTGGAGGCGTTTTTCCAGTTTGTGCGACTTTTGATTATCTTTGTGATTTTCTTATCACAAGATCTTATGATAGGTTCTATCGCTGTGCTTGTGGATGTTATGTATCTTTTGTTGTTAAATGACAATGCGAAGGAAGAAGCTAAGAGATACGCAAATACAAGAAAAGCGGAAGACAAAGTGATTGGCGCTTTTACTGAGATGATAAATATAAAGGCTGAAGCGATAGAAGAAGGGAGCGAGAGAACAGACGAATTCGAAGCGACAAGTAAGGAATTCGTTGATGCAGTAGGAAATTTCGAAATGGATGAACAATGGGCGAAGATGGAAAAAACTTTTCCAAGCTGGAGAAGGGAATATCAAAAAAGGCGGCAAGCGATTGCGCGTAGAAATACGCTTTGGGCAGGAATACCGTATGCCGGTAAAGTCATTCTATACATATTGCTTGCAAAGATGGTGATAGATGGAAAGATGGGGCTAGATGTGTTGGTACTTATTATTGGATATTTTGAGATGACGATTACGTGTATGGATAAGATGACTACTCATCTTCTGGCTTTGTCTAATTATGGTGTTAGAGTAGAGAGAATAAGGAAACTTTTGTAGCGAATTTACCGAACTTCACTTGATTTAAGAATGTTTTTTCTATTTTAAAACCATAAGTTTTATGATACACTAGATTTGGTAAATTGTTTTTATTATGGAAAATAACGGCGAAAATAAAAAAAATATCAAATCGGGTGGCGCAAAAGCCGACGTTAATTCAAAAGCAAATGCCGATCCCGTACTTGATGAAGTCTTGAATAAAATTCAAGATGCCGATAGCGTGTTAGTAGCGTTGTCTAATGATCCTACTGTCGACGAAATTGCCGCTGCGATGGGGCTTTCTATGGCCTTAGATGAAGTCGGGAAGCATGTGACGGCTATTTATTCTGGAAAAACACCGAATGTATTGGAATTTTTGAAGCCGAGAGAGAGATTTGAAACTGGAACGGAAAGCTTGCAGGATTTTGTAATTGCATTGAATAAGGATAAAGCTGACCACCTAAGATATAAGATTGATGGTGACTTTGTTAAGGTGTATGTAACGCCATATAAAACAACGATTTCAGATAATGACCTTGAGTTTTCTCGTGGAGATTATAATGTCGATCTTGTAATTGCCTTAAATGTACCAGCGGCGAGTGAGCTTGACGCTGCGCTCAAAGAGCACGGGCGAATTATGCATGATGCATCGTCTGTGAATATTACGAATGGGGCGGAAGGCGATTTTGGTGATGTACAGTGGGTAGATACTGGTGCCAGTTCGATCTCTGAGATGGTTTCGAAGTTAGCTTTTGCATTAGAACCGAAGATTGATCCTGGCACGGCTACAGCTTTGCTTACTGGCTTGGTGGCAGCAACAGATAGATTCAAGAATCCAGCCACTACTCCAGATGCGATGGTTCTTGCGGCCAAATTGATGGGTGCTGGAGCTGATCAGCAGCTTGTGGTTCAAAATGTTCAAGGCGAAGTTATATTTAATGGTGAGGATGAAGGCGAAAAGAACGTTGTGGTCCCGGAGGTTGATGCTAAGAATACAGATGTTGATCCAGAGGACGCGACTAAGTTAGAGATAAATCACGACGAGAGCAGTGATAGTAGTGCAGAGAATGATGGTGTTGAGACTGAAACTCCAGAGGGCGCAAATGATGACATGGATAACTCTGATAATCCGGAAGTGGCTGCAATTATAAAGTCTGTTGGTATTGAAACTGATGAGCCAGCAGTTGGATCTGCAGAGAACCAGGAAGTTACGCCGGATACTGTTGAGGCTACGGACAGCGAGTCGTCTGCGAATGCACCTATTTTAAATGAGGTTACTTCGAAGGAGCATGCTCTTGCAGGTGACAATAGCGAGGAGCCTGTTGAAGCGACGGTCGAATCGGAAGTGCAGCCAGATGTTACTGAGGCTACTACTGATGAGACAACTGGAGAGAAGTCTGCGCCTGATAATAGTGGGGTTATGGGTGATGCGTCGTTGCCTATGTTGGGCAATAATCTGAAGTCTGTTTCTGCGTCGGCAGAAGAAACTGGCTCATCGTCTGCTGAGCAGATTGAACAGCCAGAACAGCCGGCGGTTATCGACACGGGCAGTGAATCGACCGCTAATGATGATGCTGTAAAGGCAGCAATGGCTGCAGCTATAGGCCCCATAGGTGAAGTAGGAAATACATCAAATGGCACAGCGACTGTTGCGGGAGTGGATGTAGCAGTTGGATCAGGGGATGTAAATGTGTACGCTGGCGGGCAGTTGGCGGATCAAATTTTGAATAATATAGAGAAAGAGGATTCTAACGTGGGTTCTGCAGATTATGGAAAAATGATTGACGATGCTCTCAATGAGCCACTTCCGGGAGAAGGTGGTATTCAGGTTGGCGAAAACGGCCCGAATGGTCCGAAGCTAGATACGCAAGATGTTGATCAAGTAGATGTTCCAGAAGCTAACTTGATGGCGATGGCTGAGAGCAGCGATGCTGTTTCTAATCTTGGTGCGCAAATGATGGCTGGGGCTGGTGCTGGCATCGATGGGCAACAACCAATGATGAATGCAGGGGCCGGAGTGGACACGAGCGCAGGTGTAGGTACTGGGCCAAATATGGCAGGTATGGGGGCTAGCATGGTCCCGACAACACCTTCGCAGGCTTCAGATTTGAGTGAAGAAGAGGCGTTGAACTTGATTAAACAAGGCCAAGCGGAAAATAATGCTAGTATGACCGGGCTAGCGGAAGGTGGTGAATTGCCTAAGATTATTACTGGCGGAGGAATGGGGATTGGTGAAGTGCCGGTAGGTACGGATGCTGGTGTTTCTGGGGGAGACATGAATCCAGCAGCAGCTCAGACGCCTGGTATGGGCTCAACTGAAGCTGCGGGCGTTCCGGATATGAATTTTCAAAGTGGAAATGAAGGGGGAGTTGGAACGACGCAGAGCGCAATGCCTTTGCCAGGTCAGGAAATGGCACCACCACCAATAGCGCCAATGCCTGATTTTGCGACGATGCCTCCAACTACTAATGCCGTACCTACGCCGGCACCAACTCAAGCGCCGGACGTGACTGTACAGCCAGATATGAATGCGTCAGCCGGTGATTTGACAACTGGTGGAGCTGGTGGGTTACCCCAAATGCCACAAGTTGGTGGTTCAGGTGATATGACGGTGGCTTCTCCAATTGAGGCAGGAGCTTTCCAGATGCCGAGTACAGCAACAGAATCTGGTAGTACTTCATCGGATCCTTCAGCATTCAAGATTCCTGGTATTCATACGTAATACTTTGCTAAGCTAAAATTAGCTAGATTAAAGCCGGAAGTAAGTTCCGGTTTTGGTTTTTATTTGCGAATATAATGTTATGATATGTTTATGGATGATATTTTATTGATAGATAAGCCTGCTGGGATGTCATCGTTTGGTGTGGTGGCAAGAGTGCGACGGGTTCTTTCTGAAAAAGAAGGGAAGAAAGTAAAAGTGGGCCATACCGGGACGTTGGATCCGTTTGCAACTGGGCTTTTGATAATACTTGCTGGAAAGGCTACGAAGCGTTCAAATGATTTTTTGAAACTGAACAAAGAATATATTGCGGAAATAAAGCTTGGCGAAGTGTCTACAACAGGGGATCCAGAGGGAGAAATCACAAAAAGTTATTCAGATGCGCCGAAGACAGAAGAGGAAATTAAAAAAGTTGTTCAAAATTTTGTTGGTGATATTTTACAAAAAGTGCCAGCGTTTTCGGCAGTGAAAATTAATGGTAGGCGGGCGTATGAATTGGCGCGAAAGGGAATGGAAGTTGAGACTCCGATGCGGAAAGTGCATATATATAATATAGAGATTTTGGAATATAATTGGCCGGTTCTTAAGATAAAAACTGGGGTTTCGAGCGGGACTTATATCAGGACGCTTGGTGAAGATATTGGGAAGAAATTGGGGACGGGGGCGTATGTGACGGCGTTAAGAAGAACGAAGATTGATGAATATGAAGTTGAGGATGCCGTGCTACTGGACGATTTTCTTCGTAGCCAGTCTTGAGTATTATCATGGTTTCCATATTCGGTTTTATGTCTGGTGCTCGGCGAGCCCTATAATTTTGAAACATGTTTCGCTCTATGCTCGCAAAAGCCGTTCGGGTAACACCGGCCACGTTTTTGCTCGCATGAGGAAAATGTTATCAAAATTATCGGGTCTTCTGTGCAGTCGACAAAAAAACCGAATATGGAGACTTCTGGATCCCCCTTCTTGTCTTAATTTTACCCCTATGGTATAATTGCATACATGATTAGTAAAGATAAGAAAGCAGAGGCTATCAAGAAGCTCGCGCGTTCCGACAAGGATGTCGGTTCTCCTGAAGTGCAGGTTGCGATTCTCACTGAGAGAATTAAAGAAGTGACTGAGCATGTTAAGGCGAACAAGCATGACTTTATGGCGCGTCGTGGTCTTATGCAGATGGTTGGGAAGCGCAAAAAACTTCTCAAGTATCTTGAGAAGACTGATTTCAATCTCTATAAAGAGACTGTATCAAAGCTTGGTTTACGTAAGTAGCCTCTCAAATACAACTTTTTCCCGGGTCTATTCGTAAAGATTTGACGCAGGAAAAAGCAAGATCCCCGTTCCGAGTGGAGCGGGGATTTTTGTTGAGAGGGGATGAAATTAGGTTTTTTTGGTAGTGGTTCTGGTCTTGAATTCGGGATGCTTAGCCAGGAAGTCCCGGCGGCGCTGTTCTTTGGTCTTGGCTACGTCTTTGTAGCCCATTGTGTAGAGGAAATTATCCAGAATTGACTTGTTCTGTTCCTGCAGGAAGGCACACATCCCGTTGTCCGCATCATGCCATTCGTCGAACAGGGTGATGAGTTCAGTGAAGATGATTTGGAGCAGCTCCGTGTATTCTTTGTGGAGTTGTTCTGGCTGAACCCTGCTTCTGTTGTACGGACAGTAGGAGAAGCCATAGGTTCTCTTTACTTTTCCGTCTGGAAGAATGATGTCATCTTCGCGATGCTCGATAACGATATGGACGTCGTGTTCGGGTGTTTTCTCCCAGTGGCTGCGACGTGCGCGAAAAGCTTCGATGACGGGATCGAGGGTCTCTGACCTCTTACCAAAGTTTTTCCAGATGGCGGTGAGTTTTTCGCCGTCGAGTTCGATTTCGATTCGATCGAGTTTCTCTGCGGCGAGCATGCTTTTCGGGGTAAATGACATTAGCTTTCCCTCCCGTAATGTGCTCTATTTTCTGCTATCAGGCAGGAAATAGGTCTATACTTTAATTATACCACAAACGGAATAGAAAGTCAATATTAAATAGGGGAGAGAAGTATGATATACTAGAGATGGTAAATTAACGCGGGAAAACGGCAGAGAAGGGTTGCGATGAGCTCGCGGTCGCTCTCTGAGGTTTTCTCGAGAAAGGAATCCTTAATGGATATTATTAACCCGAGTGGTAAAAAAACCACTGCGGTGAAGACAAACTGGTTGGGGCGCGAGCTCTCGCTAGAAGTGAACAGGGTAGGTTTTCGTACCACGTCTTCTGTACTAGTTAAGTATGGCGATACGATTGTGCTTGGCTCTGTTGTAGTAGGAACTAAGCCTGTAGTGCAAGACTTTTTCCCACTTTCGATTGATTATGAAGAGAAATACTATGCATCAGGGAAGATTTCTAGTTCGAAGTTTATTAAAAGAGAAGGGAAACCGAGCGATAATGCAGTGTTGGTTGGTCGGTTGATTGATCGTCCGATTCGTCCGCTATTTCCAAAGGGTTATCGTCAAGAGGTGCAGGTTGTTACGACCGTGCTATCGATGGATCCAAATTTCCGACCGGATGTCGTAGCGATGGTTGCCGCATCTTCTGCATTAATGAATGCCGGTGTGCCATTTGATGGACCGGTGGCAGGGCTTCGTATCGGTAGAGTGAATGGTGAGTTTAAAGCCTTCTTGACTCCTGAAGAACGTGAACAATCTTCGCTCGATCTTGTAGTTGCCTGTAAGGATGGTAAAGTCGTGATGGTTGAAGCTGGTGCTAAGGAAGTACCGGAGGAGATGATCATCGAGGCTATGCATTGGGCGGTAGACAATGTTCAACCGGCACTTGATTTGCAACGCGAACTTCAGAAGATTGTCGATGCTCCAGAACAAGAATATGAATTGGTCCTACCAGATCCAGAAATTCAAGAGAGGGTTGATAAGTGGACTAAAGGTAAATTTGGTGAGAATGTACGCGGTAATGTATTGGAACGCGCTAGAGTGCTTGATGAAATGAAGTATGAAATGCATGATCAGTTCGCACTTGAACTTGGGCAGGGTGAGACCGATAACGAGAAGGTTGAATGGTATGACGAAAATCTACGCGATCAATATAATCAAGCTTTCGAATTAGCAGTACACCATGAGGTGCGTCGCTCGATTGTTAAAGACGGAATACGTCCGGATGGGCGTAAGACGACAGAGGTGCGCCCACTTAGCTCTCAAGTTGGTATCTTGCCACGTACGCATGGTTCAAGCCTCTTTACTCGTGGTGTAACGCAAGCGATGAACATCGTGACGTTAGCTCCACTTTCTTTCGCTCAGCTAGTTGATACAATGGAAGTCACAGATGGTAAACGTCGTTACATGCATCACTATAATGCTCCAGCCTATACGGTTGGCGAAATAGGGAGATTAGGCTCTCCTGGACGTCGCGAAGTTGGACATGGCTATCTTGCAGAGCGTGCTTTGCTTCCTGTCTTACCAAGCGAAGAGGAATTTCCTTATGCAATTCGTTCAGTAACTGAAATTATGTCTCAAAACGGATCGACTTCTATGGCTGCGACTTGTTCATCTTGTCTCGCTCTCATGGATGCTGGTGTACCTTTGAAGCGACCAGTGTCTGGTGTGGCAATGGGTCTTATGGTGGATGTTGAGAAAGGGAAAGACATTACTGCTGACGATATTGACAAGGCGTATGTATTGACAGACTTGATGGACGCGGAAGACTTTGCCGGTGATATGGATTTCAAAGTAACTGGTACCACTGAGGGCGTGACCGCTCTTCAGATGGATATGAAAGTGCATGGACTTCCAGTTGAAATTCTCGAGAAGGCCATCAAGCAGAGCCACGACGGTAGAATGTTCATTCTTGAGCATATGCTTTCGGTTCTTCCTGGTCCTAGAGACAAGATTTCTGAATATGCGCCGAGGATTGAGAAGTTGATGGTGAAGCCAGACAAGATTGGCGCAATTATTGGTAAAGGCGGAGAAACTATTAATAAAATTACTGCCGAAACTGGTGCGATGGTTGATATTGAAGAGTCTGGTTTAGTTACGATAGCTGGCAGTGATCCGAAAGCAATCGAAAAAGCTTTAGATTGGATTAAGGGATTGGTTGAAGAACCAGAAGTGGGTAAGATTTATGATGGCGAAGTTGTAACTATTAAAGATTTCGGTGCTTTTGTGAATATTATGCCAGGGATTGATGGAATGTTACATGTTTCGCAAATCTCTGATAAGCGTGTCGAGAAGGTGACTGATGTACTAAAGGTCGGTCAGAAGGTTAGAGTTAAACTTGTAGCAATTGACGACAAGGGTCGACTCAGTCTTTCGATGAAACACCTCGATTAGATACAATAAAGACGCTCCTAGGGAGCGTCTTTTTCCTTAAAATGTTTCGCATAAGCGGAGCAGTTGGATTTTCTTGATAGTCGTCTTAGCTAAGATACAAAGTCGAAGATTGCTCCGTGTCTTGGCGGTATAACGTTATATTTTTTATAATCCGTCGATTATTGGCTATCTGATACTAAGCTTTACTTTTTTGAGTGTTTGTAGTATAATAAAAAGATAAGGCTGTTTCTGTGGGAACCGCCTAGTATTTTTCTTCGAGAGGGAGGGCTCGAGATGATTGAATTGTTGGTAGTTGTTGGCGTTTCGACGATTTGCGTAGCTGTTTACAAGAAACTGACGCGAAAGACGATTGAAAACTGGGAAGTTCCCGAGGAATATCTGGCTCGTCAGATGCCGGATGAGTTTCCGGCCTACAAGAAACTGTTTGAAATGCAAGCTCGATCTGCGTACTTCGCCCCCTTTCGCCATAACTAACTAACAATGCGTGACCCGGCTTGGCCGGGTTTCTTTTTTTGAAAAAATACTCAAGACGTGTTATGATGGTAAACAGTTATGGCTAATACGAAGAAGAAATCAAGTCGTGGTGGGAGAAGTTCAGGCCGAGGAGGAAGCCGAGGCGGAAGCGCATCTAAGCGTAGTACTAGAGAGGTAAGGAAGAAGCAAGAATTACCTGGCGGATGGGGACAACAGGTTCTGGCATTAATATTAATTGCGATTTCCGTAATCTTGATTGCGACTTGGTTTTCTGGTGAAAAAAACCAAGCATATAAGATAGTGTTTTCGGTAATAGGTAATGGTATGTATGTTTTGCCGTTTCTTTTTACGTATCTTGCCGTGAAGATTTTTCGTAGTGAAGATAATAGATTGCCGGTGATTGTGTGGGTCGTCTCATTGCTACTAATTGCGTTTGCTTCTGGAGCTAGTGGTGTTTCAACTTATGGCGATAAAGGTGCGCATGGCGGAGCGATTGGAGAATGGATAAATGAGCTAGTGATACCGATGTTTGGGAATGGTACGGCTATATTTGTATATGTTGTACTAATAGCAGTATGTTTGTTGTTTATTTTGCAAAAAACTCCGAGTGCCGTAGTGAAGGGACTGAGAGGTTCACTGAAGGGTAAAGAAAAAGAAGCAATGGCGGAAGTACGTGATGATGAGATTGAAGAGGTCGAAGATGGCAAAAAACATAGACTGGAATTTCGTGTAAACAAGGGCGTTGCCGTTGAAGAGAAGAAAGAAGAAGAGGCTCCACAAGTGAAAAAACGCGGACTCTTTGGACGAGGAAAGATTGAGGAGGTTGAGAAGCCTGCAAATAAAGAAGTGAAGGCTGAGAAACCTGCGGGAGCTTTAACATCCATTGCGGACAAAGATTGGAAATTCCCGCCGATTGATCTTCTTGAAAAGAAACAGAGTCCTGCAGATGCTGGCAATATTCAGCAAAATGCCGTAGTGATTAAGTCGACTTTGGCTGAGTTTGGGATTGATGTCGAGATGGAAGGGGCGAATATTGGTCCAAGGGTGACGCAATATACAATGCGTCCACCGGCTGGTGTAAATTTGTCGAAGATTCTAGCACGAGATAAGGAGCTAGCACTAAACCTGGCTGTTGATAAAATTCGTATCGAAGCGCCAATTCCTGGAACGAGAAGTGTGGGTGTGGAGATTCCGAATGTGAAGTCGGCTAGTGTAATGATGCGTGGGATTATTGATAGTCGTGAATGGAAAAATGCGAAGGATCCGCTGACGTTTGCGGTAGGGAAGGACATTTCAGGTAAGAGTGTCGTAGCGAATCTTGCCAAAATGCCACACCTGCTGATTGCCGGTACGACTGGTTCTGGTAAGTCTGTAATGACAAATACCTTGATTAGCTCGCTTTTGTATCGTAATTCGCCAAGCGATTTGAAACTAATTATTGTAGATCCAAAACAAGTCGAGATGGCGCTTTATGACGGTATTCCGCATTTGCTTACGCCGATTATTACCTCGACAGAAAAGGCACTTTCAGCTCTTAAATGGGCAGTAAATGAGATGGAAAAACGATATACGTTGATGGCTGAGAAGAAGGTGAAAAATATTTCTGATTACAATGCGAGAATTGAAGGTGACGAAAATGAAATTAGAGTAGAAGACGGCGAGATTAAGGAAGTAGAGGAGAAGCCGCAAGAAGGAAAGATGCCATATATTGTAATCGTAATTGATGAGATGGCTGATCTTATGATGATGGCTGGTAAAGATTTGGAAATGTTGATTGTGCGTATAGCTCAGAAAGGCCGTGCTGCTGGCATTCATTTGGTACTTGCGACTCAGCGTCCAGAAGTAAAGGTGATTACTGGTTTGATCAAGGCTAATGTGCCTGGGCGTATTGCTTTTGCGGTAGGGAGTCAGATTGACTCAAGGATTATGCTTGACCAGGGTGGTGCAGAGAAATTGCTCGGTAAAGGTGATATGTTGATGTTGACTACGGAGATGATGGGTAAACCACGAAGAATTCAGGGCGCATGGGCGTATGAAGATGATAGAGGAAATGGTGATGTGAAGAATTTGACGGATTATCTTAAGAAGCAAAGACCGCCAGAATACAATCCAGAGGTAATTGCCCAGCCGGTGCAAATTAAGGGTATGGGGCCGACTGATGGTGGATCGTTTGGTGATCTTGGACGTAAATATGATCCGAATGATCCTGTTGTGAGAAAAGCTGTCGAGATATCCATTTCTAAGGGCAAATTTTCAACCGCGATGTTGCAAACTTATCTTGGTAAGGGGCATGGATTTGTGTCTGGTCTTGCGATTTGGTTTGAGGAAATTGGTGTGATAGGCCCGCAAAATGGCAACAAGCCGCGCGATATGCTAATAAAAAGCCTTGAAGAATTTGACCAACTAACGTCTAATTAGTCGTTTAATTGGCTAGATAATTTTGTATAATTGAGTATTTAATGAGACTGACGGAGACAGAATTGGGCGTGTATGCGGGCCCGGGCATTGATTGAGATTGGTGCTTTATGGTATGCAGTTAACCTCTAGGCGGAAAGTTAGTTTTGTGGTATAATTGTTTTAATATTAACTCAGGGAATGGATAGAGTCGCATTCCCGTTAACCAAAGGAGCAAATCGTGAAACAATACGAACTTACGTTCTTGGTCCATCCTGATCTTGAGATGAACCTAGAGACGGTGGTTAGTAAAGTAAAAGAATTAGTTTCTGCTAATGGTGGAAAGGTCACAAAAGAGACCAACGAGGGCAAGAAAAAGCTTGCTTATACCATCAAAGGTCAGGACTATGCTGTTTACTATTATCTAGAACTTGATCTACCGGCTGAAGCACCCGCAAAGATTTCTAGCACACTAAACATTGTTGATGAAGTATTGCGCTATTTGCTGGTTGCTGTAGACGAACGTAAACTTAAGTTTGAAGCTAAGAGAGCGGAACGTCACGGTGATCATGCAGAAGAAGCACAAGAAGAAAAAACTGAGGAGGAATAATTTATGCGTGGCTTTAGTAAAGCTATTATTACAGGTAACTTAACAAGGGATCCGGAACTTAGAACGACTCCGAACGGTGCAAGTGTGTGTTCGTTCTCTGTTGCTGTAAATCGTGTGTTCAAGGATTCAAGTGGCAATCAGCAGGAATCTGTATCTTTTATTGATTGTTCAGCTTGGGGTAAACTTGGCGAAATGATTGGACAGTATGCAAAGAAGGGCTCAGGCGTGCTCGTATCGGGACGTTTGGACCAGAGAAGCTGGGAGGATAAAAATTCCGGGCAAAAACGTAGCCGCGTTGAAATCGTCGTAGAAGATTTTAATTTCACTGGCCCTGCAAATAGCTCCGACAATGGTGGTAGGAGCGGAAACTTTGGTGCGTCTAGCTCGAGAAATGATGAACCGGATGTCCAAAACGAATCGCAAGATGGCGGTGATGAAGAAATCGATTTGTCAGAAATTCCATTTTAGTAAAGCTGATTGAGTCGATAATTAATGATATTGGTGAAGTTTTTTCACTGATATTGAGATATTAAACTTTAAAAAGTAAAGGAAGGATATGAGGAGAGTAAAAATTGATCCAAACATCTATTTTGATTATAAAGATGTGAAGACTTTGCAAAAATTTCTTGATCCATATGGCAGAATTGAGGCTGGTGCAAGAACTGGCTTAACGGCAAAACAGCAGAGACAATTAGCCGTTGCTGTTAAGCGTGCAAGACATCTAGCATTGTTGCCATTTGTTAGTGCAAATTAATAAAATTATATTGATGGCGAAATACATAGTGATTTGCGAACCACTGTGTTTCGTCTACTCTATGTACTTTTTAAAGAATATTAATAGGAGAGGTTATATATTATATGTATGGACCTACTGATTTAAAAAAGAACGTACTTATTACGATTGATGGACAGCCATATAAGGTTGTTGAGTATTCGCAAAAAGTTATGGGACGTGGTGGTTCTATTGTGAACGTTAAGGTGAAGAACCTAATTACTGGCGCCCTACTTCCAAAGACGTTTAAAGGTCAAGAGAAAATTGAACCGGCAGAAGTTACTACTCGTAAAGTACAATACTTGTATAAAGACGACGAGAAATTTTACTTTATGGATCCAGAGTCCTTTGAACAGTACGAATTGATGTCCGACATGGTTGGTGATGCGAAAGATTTTATGAAAGAAGGCGATGAGATGGATATCCAGTTCTATAATGGAACTCCAATTAACCTTGTTCTTCCGAAAAATCTTTGGCTTGAAGTTACTTACACTGAGACGGCTGTGAAGGGTGATACGTCAACGAGCGTAATGAAAGACGCGACGCTAGAAACCGGTGTTGTCGTAAAAGTACCAGCATTTATTAAAGTTGGTGACGTCATTAATGTCGATACGGAATCATATGCGTATCGTGAACGTCGTAAGTAGAGCAGAAATCAAGTTAGCAAACGTCGTTGAGGCGTTTGCTTTTGATTTTCGTGGAAAAACGGTGCTAGATATTGGTTCCAGTACGGGCGGTTTTACTGAATATGCGTTGAGACGAGGCGCAAAAAAGGTTATAGCCGTAGAAAAGGGAACTAATCAGATGAAAGCACCGCTTCGTTTTGATTCTAAAATCGAACTACATGAAAAGACTGATGTATTTGATTTTAAAACCAAAGAAACAATAGATGTAATACTTGCAGATGTGTCGTTTATTAGTTTACGTGATGTATTAATATATGCGAAGCATGAATTGGCAACGAAAGAAACTGAGTTCTTAGTGATGCTAAAACCACAATTTGAGGCTGAGCCAAGGCAGCTTGTAAAGGGAATTGTGAAGAACGAAAAGATGCGAAGGGATATAATTAAAGCCTTTGAAGCATGGGTTCAGGATAGTGGATTTATTATAAAAGGTAAACGTGACAATAGCCTAGCGGGTAGAAACGGAAATTTGGAAAGATTTTATTATATGTCTCTTGCAAAATAAAAAACATAAGCATATAATAGGATGTATGAAACTATTACAAGGAGTGGGCGATTTCTTCGCGATGGATATCGGGACCACCTCGATACGTATTGTACAGTTAGGTGGTGACCAGCAAAGAGGTTGGGGTTTGCAGAAGTATGCTTATGTTCCTGTTGACGAGAAGGTTCTTCAGGATTCTAGTGATGCTGGTAAGAAGAAATTCCAAGATGTTGTTCTTACTGCCATAAATCAGGCTGGGATCCACACGAAAAATATCGCAGTAGGTATGCCTGCTGGCAAGACCTTTACGACTGTAGTTGAGGTCGATAACCAAGATACGAAGGATTTGGTTAAAACCATTAAGTATCAGCTTGACCAGTATATCCCGATGGCGGTTGATGAGGCAAAAGCGGATTTTGTCATGCTTGGACCATCGCCTAACGATCCTTCAAAGGCTGAGGTTTTAGTATCCTCGACGGCGATTGATTATGCCGAAAGCATGCTTGAAAGAATTGAAGGTATGGGTCTTAATGTGATAGCTATGGAGCCTGAACCGCTTGCGATGGCGCGTGCTCTGATCCCTGTAGGTGTGGCGGATGCACGTATGATTGTAGATCTTGGTGAAAGATCAACTGATCTTGTTGTTGTGTTCCGTGGTGCCCCGAGGTTGGTTCGTTCAATTCCTGGTGGTTTTGATGCATTGGTGAAGACTGTTGCTGGATCGCTTTCAGTGCGTGAGGACCAGGCTCGACAGTTTATTTTGAAGTTTGGTTTGGCTCAGGACAAAATTGAAGGACAGGTTTTCAAAGCTCTAGATTCGACTCTTGAAGCATTTGCGTCTGAGCTTGCTAAATCAGTACTGTTCTTCCAGGGTAAATATACGAATGTTAAGGTTGGGGGTATTATCTTGTCTGGTTTTGCGGAAATAATTCCGTTTATTGCTGAATACATAGAAGCTAAAACGGATGTTCCGACAATGCAGGGTAATCCGTGGCAACTAGTGAGAGTTTCGCCAGAGCAACAAAATGCTCTTATTAATGTTGCAAGCGAATTTGCAGTAGCAATAGGTTTAGCGGAAAGGAGTAATGCATAATGTTTGAGATTAACCTGGTTCCTGATGTTAAAGCCGAGATGATTAAAGCGCAGAAAAAGCGCAATGGTGTTGTTTTTGCATCCGTAGCTATTTCAATTGTTGCAGCTGCGATTGTTGTGGTATTGCTTGGTATTAAGGTAGGACAAGACATCACTATTAATGGTCAGGATACACGTTTAGAGGCGATGTCTAAGACTATAAAAGGATATCAAGGTTTGGGCAATCTTTTGACTGTACAAAAGCAATTATCGGATCTTCAATCTATTAGTGAAAATAAGAGATTGCTTTCGAGGGTCTTTACTGTTTTGCACTCGATTGTTCAACAAGAAAATGGAGATGAAATTAAAATTTCTGCTATTGATGTTGACATGGAAAACGCGACATTAATGTTTGATGGACAGGCGGATGCTGGTCCGACTACAGATGGTATCGACTATCGTGTTTTGGAGTCGTTCACGAAATCTATTAAGTTGATGAAATATGATTATGGTAGATATGTCGATAAGAATGGTGAAGAAATTCCGACAATGTGTATTTTTGAGTCCGGCAATGATGGTGTTCCGTATACTGACGAAAATGGCATATATGCTGTTTGGGCAAAGGGTGTAGAAGGGTGTGATCCGTCGGCGTTCCCGGAGGAGTCGTTTGAAGAGGACGATCCAACAAAATCTGCTTCTGGCTCTTCAAGCACTTATTCAGCTAAGATGCAGATTCAGGAGGTTGATCTTACTCAACCGATTGATGGGGTAAAGCTTGTTAAGATTTATAGAACTCCTCAGTTTGATGATTGGTATAGGAAGGGATATATGACTACTGATGGCACGATTGAAAAAATCGAACATTTTCGTAGCGAATGTATCACTTATTCCGCTGCGGAAGTTGGAGGAAAGCTAAAATGGCAGAGCGTGAACCTTGAGTGTGATATGTCTCCAGATGGTCTTACTGTTGAGAACTCATCGAATGGTAAACAAACTGGCGGAAATTTGGTTCTGATGTTTAATGCTACGTTATATTTGAACCCTGAAGTATTCAATTTTTCGAATAAACATATGATTACTATTCTCCCATCTGGACATCAGAATGTTACGGACTCATTTGTGCAGGTTGGTGATATGTTTGCAGAGCGTGCTAAAACAATGAATTCGAGGGAGTAGAAGGGAATAAATATGGCAAAGGTTGAAGTAGCTGTCGGAAAAAGACTAAAGATTAGCAAGTCACAGAAGACGATGTTGGGCGCAGTCGCTATCGCTTCGTTAATTTTGGGTGTTTCTTTGGTGTTTTCTGTATACTTTTTAAAGAATATTAAGTTTAACAGTAGGGTTATATCTGCGAAAAGTAAGGCTATTGATAACTATAGTGATGCGATTGCTACAATTGGAATATGTAAATCTCCGATTGGATCTGTGTATACAGTCTCAGAGCTAGAGAGCTGCGAGCCTGATGATATAGATGTGTCACTGTTAGGTGAATCTACGCTTAGACATAATGTTATTTACAATTTGTCGCAGAATGAGAATTTGGAAAGTGTTGCTCGCACTGGTTTGTCGATTTGTTTTGATTCTGCAACTAATAAGAAGGTAAGTGTCAGTGATTTGATTGAATCTTACCGTATGCAAACTGATGAAAAGGAGAGAGCGGCCTATCTCGAAAGGATTTCGATGTGTTCGGCTTTGCGTGTGATTCCTGATGCACTTCCGTCTTCGCCGAATGCTTTAGCTGTTGGTGCAAGCTTAAATAGGTTGTTTACGATTTCTGGTTATTCGCCTGAGTCGATTACGACCGGAGATGTTACGGAAAGTTCAATTCCTGGTGTCGGTGCAATTAATATAAATCTTGAGATTGAGGATTCAGCAGAAGTTACCCTTAGGGCTTTGAATAACATTGAGAGATCTATTCGTGAGTTTAATATCAAGTCGGCTCGAATAGAACGGAACTATAATAAATTGAAAGTGGAGGCTGTTGCTGAGGCATATTTTACTGAGGCTGCCGAATTGAATGAAGTTGTTGTGACAGTTCCTTATAAAGGTGCCGTTAGCGAGCAGGGTTCAGATTCAATTGAGGAGGAGAATTAATGAAAACGTCTGATTATATTACTGTAGGCTTCATCGCTGTCTTTGTCACCGTTCTTTCTTACTTTGCAGTGAATGCTATACTTGGTGATCCGGAAGAATGGTCTGTTAGCTTTGATTCTATGAGAGAAGCGTCAGGTGAGTTGGTTGAGCCCAGTAAGGAGATTTTCAATGCTAGTGCGATTAACCCGACCGTAGAGGTTTATGTGGGTACTTGTGAAGATACGAACCAGGATGGTCAATTGAGTGAGGATGAAATACGTGCCTGTGGTGAGGATGCAATGGAGACTGATGTTAACCAAACGGAGGCTGATTATTTGCAGGCGAACAACGGTTTGAGTAATGAAGAGAATGATGCGATTAATGCTCGTGATGGATATGCGAGTGGCACGACTGATCAGCAACGCCGCAGCGTTGAAGAAGATGTAAATCAATACCGACAAAATCAAAATAATTCTAACAATGCTGGCAACGATTCAGCTAGACAAGAGACTGTTTCCGGGAGCTAGAAATGGCGCTCTTGACGAAAGACATTCAGGAACGAGTTGTATCGCTGCTACAGGATGAGGGGCTGGTTGATGTTAATAAAGTTGCAGCTGTTAGGCAAAATACTGCTACTTCTAAGCAGCCGATTTTGGCTGCGCTTGTTGCCCAGAAGTTAACAAGTAGTGAGACTATTGCGCATGCGACTGCTTGTGTAATGAAAGTTCCGTATGTCAATTTGAAAAATGTTAGGATAGAACAGGATATTTTGTTGAATTTACCGCAAGATGTTGCTGAACGTAGCATGGCGGTTCCTCTATCAGAAATCGATGGTCGCTTGGCTGTTGCCATGCTTGATGTAACGAATGTTCAAGCAACTGACTATCTTGCTACGCTTGTTAAAAAACCAATTCGCACTGTTATGGCGAGTGAAGAAGGTATTCGCGCGGTTCTGATACAGTACAGAAGCGATTTTTCGAGCGTAAAGAAGGCTGCTCAATCGTCGCAAGAAGAGCAGGCAACTAAGACCCGAAGCGCAAATGTTAAGACGATCACGCAAGATTCTCCGATTTCTAAGGCTTTGACATCCATTCTTGACTATGCTGCTAAATCGAAAGCTTCCGATATCCATATTGAGCCTCTAGAGAATTCTCTGGTGATTCGTTGTAGAATTGATGGCGTGCTTAGGCAAGTTATGGAACTTCCAAAGGCGATTGAGCCAGCACTAGTGTCACGTATTAAAATTTTGTCCAACTTGAAAATTGACGAGCACCGTGTGCCGCAAGATGGTCAGTTTACGGTAGCGGTTGACGATAAAGAAATCGATTTACGTATTGCAATTTCTCCAGTCGTTTGGGGCGAACAGGTCGTTATCCGTCTTCTTGATAAGACGGGGACCGCAATGGAAGTAGAGAAAATGGGTATGACGGGTCGTGCGCTCAGAGCTGTTACAAAGGGAATTGAGAAGCCGAATGGAATGATTCTGACATCTGGTCCTACTGGTTCTGGTAAGTCTACAACGCTATATGCTTTGATTAAGAAAATAAAGTCTGAAGCAATTAACATTGTGACGCTCGAGGATCCGGTCGAGTATAAGATGGATGGCGTAAATCAGATTCAAGTAAATGTTGATGCAGGTTTAACTTTTGCGTCGGGTCTTCGTTCGATTTTGCGTCAGGACCCTGATGTAGTGATGGTTGGCGAGATTCGCGATGGTGAAACGGCCAACTTGGCGGTGCAGGCTGCATTGACAGGCCACCTGGTGTTTTCAACGCTGCACACGAACTCGGCGGCTGGTATTTTGCCGCGTCTTCTGGATATGGGTATTGAGCCGTTCTTGATTGCTTCAACACTTAACACCGTGATTGGGCAGCGCTTGGTACGCCGCGTTTCTGACAAAAAGGAAATTTATCAGTCGAACGAGATGGAAACGCGAGAAATTAATGATGTGCTTGGAAAAGTGCTGCCAAAGACTCAACAAGAGGTGCCGAGCCTTTCTGAAGATCTGGGCTATCCTGGGCTTCCAGTTGTTAACCAAAAAGGTTATGCAATTGCAAGAGGGGTTGAGACTAGAGATGCTCCGGGTGGCTACGTTGGGCGTGCTGGTCTTTATGAGGCAATTGAAGTTGATGATGATATACAGAAATTGATTGTGGCGCGCGCAACAGCGGGTGACATTATGAAAGTTGCAAAGGCTAAAGGTTGCGTCACAATGCGTCAAGATGGAATGCTAAAAGCATTATCGGGAATAACAACCATAAAGGAGGTAGACCGCGTAGCATCTGACATAGCGTAAGGTATAGAATATTGCGATGTACTTTCAATTAAAAAAGTGCTGCAAAAGTGTCTATAAATTACAAAAGGCTTGTGGTAAAATAAAATTATGGAAAATAGTAGTGGGCCTAGAATTGAAACCTTACTTGAGGAATGTATCCGAAAAAATGCTTCAGATATTCATGTGCAGGTAGGTTTGCCGCCGATTTTACGTATTGATGGGCAATTGATTGCTATAGCGAATCAGCCAGTTTTGACTCCTTCGATGGTGGAGAGTCTGATTTTTGCAACGTTGGATGAGGCTCAGCAGAAGATTTTATTGAAGGATAAAGAGTTCGACTATTCGTTTGCATTTGGAGAACTTGGACGTTTTCGTGCGAATGCGTTTCATGAGCGTGGTAATCTTGCTTGTGCGTTTCGCTTGATTCCAAATAAGATTCAAACGATTGCGGAGCTTGGTCTTCCTGGCGTAGTAGAAAACTTTGCAGATTATCCGCGTGGGTTGGTTCTTGTTACTGGACCGACTGGTTCTGGTAAATCGACGACTCTTGCAGCAATTGTTGATAAGATTAACCGTGAGAAAGCGGTGCATATTTTAACAATTGAGGATCCAATTGAGTTTACACATAAGTCACAGCGCTCAGTTGTAGTCCAAAGGGAAGTGCACTATGATACTTTCTCGTTTTCGGCGGCACTTAGGAGTGCACTTCGTGAAGATCCGGATGTAGTTCTTCTAGGCGAGATGCGTGACCTTGAAACAATTTCTTCTGCCATTACAATTGCAGAAACGGGCCATTTGGTGCTAGCTACGTTGCATACGAACTCGGCGGCACAATCTGTGGATCGTATGATAGATGTTTTTCCGGCTCACCAGCAACCGCAGGTGCGTTCGCAGCTGTCAAACATTTTGATGGCGATTTGCGCACAGAGGCTTGTACCGGCGATTGGCGGCGGTCGTATCGCTGCGGCAGAAATTATGGTAGCGAACTCGGCGATTCGCTCGTTGATACGCGACGGTAAGACGCATCAAATTGACTCTATGATTCAGACCGGTGCGAGCGCAGGTATGCAGACTATGGACGCAACTTTGGCAAGGCTAGTTAAAAGTGGTACGGTATCGTTCAATGATGCGCGTGATTTTGCAGTTGACGTGGAGAACTTTGATAGGTTAGCAAGAGGTTAAAAATGAGAAGATATGTTTATAAGGCAACTGAGAGATCTACTAGAAAGAGTGTTTCCGGCGTAATTCAAGCGGAAAGTGAGCGTGAAGCTGGTAAGCTTTTGGTTGATCAGGGTTATATACCAGATCGGATTGAGGAAGAGGATAAGAAGAACTTCATCGCAAAGATGAAGAATAAAGTTGGCACAAAAGATAGAATTATCTTTACTAGACAGTTTTCTACGCTTATTGGCGCAGGTCTACCGATGTCTCGATCTTTGAAGACAGCGGCAGAACAGGCAACTTCGGCTTCAATGAAAGCTGTGATTGAAGAAGTAACCGCAAGTGTGGAAGCAGGTAAGTCACTATCTGAGGCACTATCGCAACATCCTGATGTATTCAACGATGTTTATCTGTCCCTTGTGGCGGCAGGTGAAATGTCTGGTACGCTTGATACGGCTTTGGCCCGTTTGGCTGCTCAGGATGAAAAAGATGCAAATATGATTTCGAAGATTCGTGGTGCTATGGTGTATCCAGGCATTATTTTCGTGGTCATTATTGCCGTCTTGGCTTTCATGATGGTATTGGTTGTTCCAGAAGTCAGGAAGCTTTATTCAGATATGAACAAGGAATTGCCGACAATTACACAAATTTTGGTGCAGATTTCTGACTTTTTTGCTAATCAGTGGTATATAGTGCTCGGTGTTTTGGTCTTGATTGTTTATGCGCTTCATACGTATAGACGAACTGATGCAGGGAAGAAAACTTTCGCGCTCTTTAAGCTTAATGTCCCGGTATTCAAAACACTCTTCCAGAGGCTTTATATGAACAGGTTCAGCCGTACGATGGAGATGCTTTTAGGAACTGGTGTTTCAATGCTTGATGCGATACATATTAGTGCTAGAGCGACATCGAATTATTATATGGAGGAACAGTTTAACTCCGCTGCTGAGAAGGTGAAGTCCGGTAAGGCGCTTTCGGAGAGTATACAGGATTTGAATTATATTTTGCCATTGGTGCCACAGATGATTAGCATTGGTGAACAATCTGGTAAGATTGACGAGATGATTGGAAAAGCGGCAGAAGTGTATGAAAATGAGCTTGATGAAAAAATTGCAAATATATCTACGATGATTGAGCCGTTTTTGATGGTTATCATGGCTGGCCTTATTGGTATAGTGATTGCTGGCACACTGCTTCCGATTTACTCGCTTGTGACGTCTATTACGTAGGATTGAGATTGTATCTCTTGAGGGACGTGCAGCCATGTACGTCTCTTTTTATATCGGGTATTTTTATTCATGGAAGATTAAGTTTTTTATGGTATATAATATATGTATGATTAAAGTTATGCTAGTTGTTTTTGCGGCGATGCTCGGCGCGGCGTTCGGAAGTTTTGCTTGTTGCCAGGCGTGGAGGATTAGGTTGAAGGAAACAAAAGAGAAGGATCCAGGTAAGAGATCTGTGTGCTTGACTTGTGGAAAAAAGTTAACTTGGTATGAGAATATTCCGATTGTGAGCTGGCTATTACAGAGAGGAAGATGTCGAAAGTGTGGTAAAAAGATAGGCTATGCAGAGATTTTGGCAGAAGTATTTGGAGCTATTAGTTTTGGATTAATAGTGTGGAGTTTTATTGCGGATGTCTCTCATGATTTGGACTTTGCGGGATTTATCGATAAAGTTGATGTTTTGGGATTAGTGACCGTACTCATAGCGGTGGTAGGATTGTTAATTTTGGCAGTATATGACGGGAAATGGGGTGAGATGCCAACTATGGTTTTGACGTGGACTATCGCTGTTTGCTTGATTTTTGCGGTTGTTGAGGCGATGCGAGGAAGCTATGTTTGGATTCCATGTCCTGAGAGCGCAGAGTGTGCGCAAGCGGGATTCTATAGGTTTGACTTTGGGTTGCTTATAAATAGTTCGTTGCCTGTTTTGGGATCTGTGGCGGTTCTTGCGGGTACGTATTATCTTTTGTATGCTCTTTCTAAAGAAAAACTAGTAGGAGGGGGAGATTGGTTACTGTGTCTGGCGATAGGGTTACTTCTTAGAGATTGGCGGTTGGCGTTGGTAGAATTGTTTCTTGCAAATTTTCTAGGATCTCTGGTGATGTTACCACGTAGGAAGGAAAAAATTGCTTTCGGGCCGTTTTTGGTAATCGGTTTTGTAATAGTCTTTGTGTTGAAAGATTGGCTCTTTGGCTTGCTATTGATGCGTTAGCTTGTTTCCGAATGGAATTTTTCGTGGATTTCACGGAGATGGGGATCGGTGACATGTGTGTAGATTTGCGTTGTGGAAATATTGGCATGGCCGAGCATGGCTTGTACGGAGCGGAGATCGGCGCCGTTCATGAGTAAATCGGTTGCAAAGGAGTGGCGGAGAGTATGAGGCGTAACATGTTTGGTGATACCGGCGAGTTTTGCATATTTTTCGATGATCCTTTGGATGGATCGGGGAGTAAGCCTACGAAAATTACCTGAGGTGTCAACGGTATTTAGATTGTGCGAATTGTTGAGGAAGAGCGCAGGAAGGGAATCGTGGCGAACAGCTAGATAGTCGCGAGTGGCGTTCGCGGCGGCTTCGCTGATAAAAATTGGGCGATCTTTTTTGCCCTTGCCGCGAACAATGAATTCGCGTCGATCGAGATTGATGGAATCACGGTTGAGGCTGATAAGTTCAGAGACGCGAAGGCCTCCAGAGAAGAGAAGCTCAATAATGGCGCGATCTCTGAGACCGGATTCAGTGTCGGTAGGAATAGCTGAGAGTATATCTTCTACCTCGTCAAAATGTAGGAAAGTAACCTGTTTCCTGACTGCACGAGGAAGATCTACAAGACTCGGGTCTAGTGTTTTGATGTCGCGACGTGCTAGATACTTGAGGAAGCCGCGTAAAGCAATGAGATGATATGACTGTGTGAGGGCGGACAAGCCTTCATCGCGAACATCGTTGGTGTAACGATTAAGCTTGAGACGATATTTGCGAAGGAGCTCTGGGTCGATCTCGGATGGCTTGATATCGTCTTTATCGAGTATTTCGGTGCATATTTCGTAAAAACGATATAGATAAAGGCGATAGTTTTCTATGGTTTTTTTAGAGCGACCACGTTCAACTTCGAGGTGTTCGAGAAAATCGTTGATTAATGAATTGATGTCAGAAGTAACAGTGACCATAAGTGTATTATAACATGTTTCAATATGCTTGATTTTTGGGGAAAACCGGATTGTATGCTATAATGTGTGGGAATAACCATAAACATTAAAAGGGGGAAAGGGCATCATAATGGCTACTAAAGCTAAAAAGAAAACAGCAAAGAAGGCAGCACACAAGACAGTGGCGCCAGCGAAGCGTAAATTTGCAAGTGAGTGCACACCGCGCGAGTGTGTTCGTGAAAATAAGGACCTTAAGTTTCATATAGCAGTTATTACGGTCCTTTCCATTATCGTTTGTGTACTGGTTGCCGCATTAGTTGTGGTCACTCTCAGAGACTAACTAGTAATGAGACCTGAAAGAGGCGCGAAAGTCGCCTCTTTTTTTGCGTATCTATCCTATACACTAGTATTTATCTAAAAAATGTTGTAGAATATCTGAAAGGAGAATTATATGGGAAAAGAGAAAGATTTAATACAAAGAAGCCTAGTTGTTTGTAAACCAGATGCTGTACAGCGTGGGCTTGTTGGGGAGATACTTCAGAGATTTGAGCGTGTGGGGTTGAAAATTGTTGGAATGAAGATGGTCATGCCGAGCGAGGATCATTACCGTGCTCATTATGAGGAGATTGGCAAGATGATTACTCGCCGTGGTGAGCAGGCCTTTCACTATAACGTTGCTTATATGATGACTGGACCAGTGATTGCTATGGTCTTGGAGGGTGTTGAATGTGTTCCTTTGGTACGCAAGATTGTAGGTCCGACAGAGCCAAAATCTGCCGAGATGGGCACTATTAGAGGCGACTACTCGCATATGTCTTTTGGTTATAGTGATGCTAAGGGTATTGGCGTGCCGAATCTTATTCATGCATCTGGTAGTCCGGACGAGGCAAAGAAGGAGATTCGTTTATGGTTTGACGAGAGTGAGCTGTACGATTATTCTGATCTTAACGAAAAATATACTCGTTAGTTTGTAGGAGGACTTAAACAGAGGCGCAGACGGTTGGATGCGCCTTTTTTGTGATTCTTAATGGTTTGGTCATTTTCAGGGGTAAGAATCTTAGCATAACCTTGACAAAAAAGGAGTTTTGTGCTATAATGGATGTGTTTATATTGGAGCGTATAACAGATAAGAATTAGCTGTTGAGACAATATGAACGCTCTTTAAAACTGAATCATCCCAGACACAAACGCATTGTCTGGATTATCTAGTCACATTTTATATAGATTGGTTGCCTTACTATTTTATGAGGAGGGATGGATAGACATGAGTGAGAGACGGAGAAGGGTAAAACCAAATAACCCGGCCGGTAATCCATCGTCTGAACCGACATATCGGAGAAGACATATGGATGAAGGTCAATCAGAGCCGACGCCTGTACGAGTGCCGAGATCAGCTCGTTTTGCTAATCACTCTTCGCAAGAAGAGAAGAAGAGCAGACGATCGTTCTGGATGGTGCTCGTAGCAATTCTGCTGGTCCTGGCATTACTTACTGGAATCTGGTATGTATCGAGGAACTGGAAGAACTGGACGGGATCGCTGATTGAGCAGGGTACGATCCCTATCGCTACTACTGTATCTCAGACTGAAGAGCCCGTAAGAACGTCGGCAATTGCTGCAACTGAAGAACCTACTAGAACACCGACGAATGAACCAACTGTAGCACCTACTGAGGTGATTACGGTGGCGCCCGTTGTTGCAACGGTGACAGCGGAACCCACTGTACCGCCGGCCACAGAGGCTCCAGTTATTGCGCCGACAAAAGAACCAGCCAAGGTTCCCACGGAAGCGCCAACTGCGAAGCCTACTAAGACCCCTACGGAAGCACCAACGGCGAAGCCAACGAAAGCTCCGAAACCTACTAAGGAGCCGAAGAAGGAACAGCCTAAGGTGACATTCTCTACGAATGGTGAAGTTGTTTCGTTCCAAATCAAAGAAGGGAACGGCTCCACAACAGTTACCATAGAACGGGTTGTTTACTCTGGTGGATGGATTGCAGATCCTTATGATCCATGGTATTTGGCAGAGAAGCTTTCGATAGTGAAGGAAGTGCCCGAAGCATTTGGGCAAAGAATTTCTGGAGAGAACTGGTCTGCGGTAATTGATACCTGGTTAAAGTGTGCAGTCTCTGATCCATGGACGCTTACTTGGTTTAGGTTCCAAATGGATATGGTTGAGTTTAGGAATATGGATGAAGCAAACGACTATGCTGAATCTATTTCCGAACTCTCGTCCCCCGCATACGATGCTTTGGCTAATGAAACTTTGGACTACTTCTACGAGAAGATTAATGGTGGGCGCGCTAGCGTCTCCAAGAATTGGGCTCTAGAAGTGATGATGAAGTGGAAGAACGCAAAGCATACGATGCCGGAGTTGTTCTCTAGACGGAATAGCGATACGAATCATAAACCGGATTTGCTGGTCACGTTCCTGGATGCTGGTGGCAGGAATTTTGTTTCTAGCCAGAAAGCTTTTGGGGTAGCGTGTAAGTATGCGAAGGTTAGCACCGAAGACTATGGTCGTATTGCATATGTAAACTTTGAAGAGGGTGGTACTTGGAAATGGAAGCGAGGTGCGGTTGCGACACCGACTCCAACGCCGGTGCCGACGCCGACTCCAACGCCGGTGCCGACGCCGACCCCCACGCCCAAGCCGACACCGACTCCAACGCCGGTGCCGACGCCGACCCCCACGCCCCAGCC
>JAFWMR010000013.1 GCA_017513905.1 Candidatus Saccharimonadota bacterium | reverse complement strand
TGGTGCTACGGCAGGTTCAGCAACTGGCGCTGCTGGTACTTCTGGAGCGACTGGAGCTGCAGGTGCTTCAGGTGCGACTGGTGCAGCCGGAGCAGCAGGAACTTCCGGAGCAACTGGTGCTACGGCAGGTTCAGCAACTGGCGCTGCTGGTACTTCTGGAGCGACTGGAGCTGCAGGTGCTTCAGGTGCGACTGGTGCAGCCGGAGCAGCAGGAACTTCCGGAGCAACTGGTGTGCTCGTATCATCAGGCATCACAGGCTGCGGCACAGGCATTTGCTGGTCGGCTGGAATCTCTGGTGGAGTTGGTAAATCTGGCATCGGAGCACCATTAGCTCCACCAAGTACTTCGTGGACTGCCGAAATCACATCTTCAATACCAACTTGGCTTTTCACTAAATATTTATCTGCACCGAGATTCTCACCACGTTTTCTTTGATCATCACCTGATAAAGCGGTCATCATTATAACTTTAATATTTTTAGTCTCCGGCGTTGAACGAAGAATATCTAACATATCAAAACCAGATATTTTCGGCATCATAACATCGGAAAGCACTAGATCCGGCCGTTCCTTTACAGCGATCGCCAATGCCTCTTCGCCATCTCCAGCCGAAACAACTTCATATCCCTCTGCTGTCAAACGGATTGAATATATCTCTCTTAGACTCTGGTCATCTTCGACCACCATAATTTTTGTCATAGGGTATTTTTCCTTTCCATTTACCTTATTGTATTATATTTTAACCATTTTGAACAGGAGAAGCCTGAGGCGTTTGCGGTAATACGGGCTGCTGTAATGGCGGTTGAGGCTGCGCCTGTTGAGCAGGTTGCATAGGAGGAGCTACTTGCGGTTGCACAGGTGCAGCCGAAGCAACGACGGGCTGGGCCACTGGTTGCTGGGTAGAGGTAATTATCGTAGATTGAAGAGAAGCGGCAGGTGGCGCAACTGCCGTCTGCGTTGGGCTAGCGACAGGGTGCTGAGTAGGGACAGAAGGCAACGGTGTCGCAACGGCAACTGGGGATTGCATAGCAGCAGTCGGTTGTTGTGGCGCGGGTTGTACGGGTTGTAAAGTTGGGGCCGTACCGACAGTTGGCATTGTAGGCTGATTATAAACCGGAGCCTGTACTTGATTAAGTAGCGAATTCGGTACGACCATAGGAGTTGGCTGGGTAGTATCCTGTGTTGCGGCAACATGCTGAGCCGGTGCAGACGCGGTCGTTTGTGCAGGAGTTGTTACGAGAATAGAAGGATTAAAACTCGGTCCTAACGCAGGAGCTACTGGAGAACTTAGCATTGTCGTGCCGGCAGCATTGGCTGCGACATTCGCTTGCAAATCTCTCTCAGCAAATGCCTGAACGGCCTTTTGATTTTGCTCGGCAATTTGTCGTTTTTCGAACTCGTCAGAAGTTAATCTAGGTAGGGAAACATAGAACGTTGAACCCTCTCCAAATGCACTTTCGGCCCACACTCGCCCAGACATCGCTTCTACACGTTGCTTAACGAGATAAAGGCCAAGACCGGTCCCTCCGACGGTACGTGTCTGTGAATTATCTGCACGATAGAATTTCTGGAAAATATGTTGCAAATCCTCAGCCGCGATTCCAATCCCGGTGTCGGTTACATTGATTAGAGCCCGATCACCATCACCTTGCACATTCACCCAGATAGCGCCACCTTCCGGAGTGTATTTAATTGCATTTTCTACTAAATTTGCCAAAATCTCACCCAGGAAATCAACATCCGCGAATGTATATACAACTTGGTCTATTGCCTTACCACCCGCAAAGCGTTTGCTCTTCATCGAATCGGCGCCAAAACTGTAATTAATATTTTTTTCCTTGAATTTAGGTATGTACTCATCCGAGAATTTCTTTACAAAACCAGTTAATTCCAAAGGTACTAAATGCGTATGAATGCGCTTGTCGTCAAGCTTAGTTACATCCAAAAGATCGCGGAACAAGTTTCCTAAATGCTGGCTTGCATTGTGAGCAGATTCTAGATATTGTCGTGCTCGGGCATCAATTGTTGCAGTTTGTGGGTTCAACGCCAGCCCCAAGTAGCCTTCTATCGAAGCAACGGGCGTGCGCATTTCGTGGCTAGCAGTAGAGATGAACTCAGTTTGCGCACCTTCTTCTTCAAGTTCCTTTGCGATATTGCGGAACGTAACAATTCTGTCGCTTCGCCCGTCGCCAGAAGGCGTCATGCGTAAAGCAATCGGTGTTTTCTTATCGGCTTGCTTTGAAATTAAAACAAAATCGCGTGATTCAAATTCTTGATTGGTTCTCACGGCAGTCAAGAATTCATTATTATTATCATCAACACGAGTACCATCCGACTTTTCGAATTTCATAACAAGAGCGTAATCGAGGTTTATTGCATTTTCTGGCTTTTCGCACCCCGTCATTTCGACGGCTGCAGGATTAATAAACTTAATCACACCATCTTTATTGACAATCAAAATACCATCATGAATGGTCTTAAACGCAAGCTCAGCAAGACGGCCAGCATCAACAGGCGTGGCTGGGGCCTCCCCGGAAGCTGCAGACGTTATCGGTGAATTGGTCTTTTTTCTTTTATTAAAAATGCCCACGTATATATTTTAACACAAGCTTTTAATTTTGTGGTAAAATTATTTCATATGAATAAAGAAACTATTTATATCGAACCAAGTGATGATATTACCGATATCCTATCGCGCATAAAAGCTTCCGATAAAAAAGTTATCGCTCTTGTTCCGCCTAAGAAACCAGCGGTTTTGCTTAGCTCTGTCAATATCAAATTAATTTCCCGCGTTGCTAAGTCTGACAAAAAGGCTATCGTTCTTGTTACTACCGATGACTCCCTTACTAAGCTTGCAATGGCGGCCAATTTGCCGGTAGCTCCATCTCTTAAATCTCGTCCTGTAATGCCTGGAGAGGAGGATGTTTCCGCTCCGAAAGCGGAAGATAAGGAACCAGATGATTCTGCCGATCCGGATGACGAGGATGAGCTTGATGAATCGAACGAATTCGAAGACGATGAGCCAGGAGCAGAAGACGCCGAAGAAGAAACAGGAAGCGCCGGAGAAACAGATAATGACGACGAAGAAGCTGACGGCGAAGAAGAGGAAGAGGACGAAGGCGACGATGAAGAAGAAGATGAAGAAGAGACAGAAGAAGACGATAACGAAAATGAAGAGATGGAAAAAGACGCAGGGAAAAAATCCAAAAAATCCAGCAAGTCCGGTGCCGCTACAGTCGAAGAGAAAGTCAATAAAAAGTCTGAAAAAAAAGCAAAAAAATCTGATAAAGAGCACGGAAAGGCTAAGAACTTCTTTTCAAGACGTAAATTCTGGATAATTGGTGGCGCTGCCATTGCTGTTTGCGTTGCGCTGTTTTTAGTCTGGGCTTTCACGATTGCTCCACGCGTTAGCGTATCGGTTTCGGTCCGCACTTCAAACTCAAATTTCTCTGAAAACGTTACATTCACCAAGAACTCTGCAGATGAAAATTCATCTATCGGATCCTTCTATATACATGAAGAAAAAATCGAGAAAGAACAAGCTGTCAAATTTACCGCTACCGGTAAGAAAGATCTTGGCGAAATAGCTTCTGGCGAGCTAGTGCTCTATGCTTACTTTATTGGTCCGGGCTCTGTCAAAGTTGCAGCTGGATCTACATTTTCGCACGGTACGCTCAATTACATTACTCTTACCGACGTAACGCTTGCAGGCCCAGCCGATACAAAAGCTAAGACTTTTAACGCTACCTGCAACAACTATACCGATGACTTCCAGATAGGTGTTGATGATTGTGAGGTATCTGCAACCGTGTCAATTAAAGCAGCTGCTCCAGGTGAAGACTACAATCTTTCTGCGACGTCTGACGGTTGGACATCTTCTGTCGGCAACATCACGGCCGCTAATCTTAGTGATATTACGGGCGGGACTTCACGCATCGTCACAGTAGTTCAGCAGTCCGATGTCGATCTCGCGCTCGACAAGCTTAAGAGCGAAGGCTCAGCGGGAAGTAAAGAAGAGCTCTATGGCAAACTATCTAATACCGTAATGCCAATTGAAGCTAGCTTTAAAGTATCTACATCTGAACCGCAGACCGCTCCTGGTGTCGGCCAAGAAGTTGAAGAGGGCGTAACCCCAGAAGTCTCCACTAAAACAGTCTATTCAGTTTACACAATTGATCGCGTTCGCATGGAAGAGTTTATTAAAACAAAAGCTACCCTCGATGAAGGAAAACGACTTTACTCATACGGAGAGCCATTCGTTGAATACTTCGCAGAAGCAGATAAAGACACCTATACGGCAAAGCTAAAGACTACTTATAAAGTAGGTCCAGAAATCAGCGAGACCGAAGTGCTTGATAAAATTCGTGGTGAAAAAATCGGCCGAATCGAACCCATACTTAAGGATGCATTTCCTGGCGTAGCTAATGTAACGAGTGAAAAATCATATTTCTGGGTTAATAGCATTCCAAGTGACGAAAATAAAGTCGAGATTAAGCTGACAATCGAAGGCGAAGACGAGAACAAATAACTGGAAATACGATGAAGCTTATTGCGCTAGATGTAGGCGAAAAACGTATTGGTATTGCAAAAGCTGATACTGGCGTCAGAATTGCAGTCCCACTTGGCATGATTCCGGTAGATGGCCAAGAAATCAACTCAATTATACGCCTTTGCGATATACAGGGCGTCGATAATATCGTTATTGGCATGCCACGCAACCTTCAAGGTCAACTCACACAACAGAGCGAATATGTCCAAAGATTCACAGAAGCGCTGAATGTGTCACTCCAAAGCGTCAGACCTAAGGACAAGATTATTGGGCTCTATTATCAAGACGAATCACTGACGTCTGTTCAAGCTAAACAAAATCTGCAATCAAAAGGTTACGACAAAAAAGCTGGCGACATTGATGCTGAAGCGGCTACGATAATTCTACAAGATTTCCTAGAGAATCTCTCCAGTCGAATTCCTATCGAGCAACCTTCTGTCTCGCCAACAGCGGAAACCACGCCGACTGCACCGCCTCCCGATATAGCTTCCGCTCCTTCTGCCCCCACAGAAACACATATCGAAAAAAAAACGGAAATTAAAGACGAGGAGTTAACGGTACCCATAGGAGACCATCCCATGAAAAAAAGAGTAATAATACGAACTATCATCATTATTGTTGTCATCATCGTGCTTTCCGGCCTAGGTGCTGCCCTTTGGTATAATTCTTCAATTTCGCCAGTTGTGGCTTCCGACCAGTGCGTCAGTCGTCTAGAGGTTGTTGGTCAAACTGATCCATGCGCAACCGTCCAGTTTACGATAAGAGAAGGCTCCAGTGTATCAGCAATCGCTGATTCTCTCAAAGAAGCGAATCTAATTCGCGATTCGCTCGCCTTTAAGATTTATTCTAAACTGTCGGGTAAAGGCGGTAGCCTCAAGGCTGGAACGTATAATTTAGCCCCATCAATGACAGTAGAAAAAATATATTCAAAGCTCGTAGAGGGCGGTAATGAGGCCGAGGTTTTCCGCTTTACTGTGCTCCCAGGAGAGACCATAAACGATATAAAAAAACGTCTAATTTCCATTGGATACACTTCAGAGGAAATCAACAAAGCATTTTACAAGAACTACAATCATCCAGTTCTTGCAGACAAACCAGCCGACGCCTCCCTAGAAGGATATCTATTTGGCGAAACATACGAATTCTATCAAACTGACTCTGTCGAAACCATCATAGTTCGTATGCTAGACGAGCTAAATACGGTCGTAAAGGAAAACAACCTTCGCGAGAAATTCAATACTATGGGCTACACCCTTCACGAGGGTATTGTTATGGCTTCAATTGTACAAAAAGAGGCAGGCATCGTATCTGAAGTAGACCAAAAGATAGTCGCTCAGGTTTTCTGGAGTCGCCTAGAAAACGGGTGGAAGCTAGGTAGTGACGTCACAGCTACTTACGCGGCAGACCAAATTGACCCAGATCGTACTTTCCTAGATAATAATCTAGCCGTTCTTGACATAGATTCTTGTTATAATACGCGTAAATATACTGGTTTACCATGCGGACCCATTTCGAATCCGGGCGCCCAAGCGCTCATTTCGACAGCTAATCCTGCCGACACTTCTTATCTTTATTTCTTGACAGGTGACGATGGTTTGATGTATTATAGTAGTACAGAGGCTGAGCATCTTCTGAACCGTGACCGACACTGCCAGAACCTCTGTAATGTTCAGTTATGAAAACCAATAAATCCAATAGATTTGCTAAAAGTCCATTCATCCGGGCTCTTTCATACATTCTTGCTGCGGGGGCAATTATAGCCACGGCTTATTTTGGTTCTCAGAATAAAACTGTTGAAGCCGATGGCATCCCTATTATGATGGCTATCTCAGACAATAACTATTCTGTCTCTATTGATCAGCTCTCCGAGCTCTACATCGTGGCCGAAATTGCAAACAATGTCTCTCTGAGCTCTTCTAGCTACCTCAATATGGATTATATATCTGCCGTTACTCAGTACTCTATCAACCAGACGGCGTCTACGAGAATCGAGAAAACCAATATTGTCGACACATCATCGCTCGCTAAGGGTGTAATCGAATACGAAGTAGCTCCTGGTGAATCAATGGAGGGAATTGCTGCCGCATTTGGTCTCTCCACGGATCAGATTCGTTGGTCAAATGGTATGAAGAATACTGCACTCGATGCAGGGCAAACCCTCTATCTACCTAGCGTCAGTGGCATCGTTTATACAATTAAAGACGGTGATTCTCTTGATTCTATTGCTAGCAAATATGGGTCGTCCGCAGCGGAAATTGAAGACAAAAACAACCTTAGTGCACGTGGCGTAATTGCTGGTACCAAGATAGCCATCCCTAATGGCGTAGTTCCGGAAACTGAACGTCCCGAATATGTTCCGCCTGCGCCTGTCGTAACTTATGTGCCATCATACAACCTCTATGCCACCAATTCTAACCCCATGCCTTATGGCTGGTGCACCTGGTACGCATGGCAATGGCGCTACGAGAATGGTGGAGCGCTTCCAGGTGGTTTGGGCAACGCACGCTATTGGGCATCTCAGCTTGCAGCAAAGGGATATGCTGTCGGTCGCGAGCCTGCTTACGGTGCGGTATTTGTCTCTCAAGCTGGATATTATGGACATGTCGGAATAGTCACAGCTGTATATGGAGATGGAACAATCCAGATTACAGATATGAACGGCGTAGCTGGATGGGGTCGCGTCGGCAGTAAAGTGATTGGCCCCGGTGAGTGGAGCAGCTACCAATTTGTCTACATGTAAACCGTATTTGCTTATATATAATATATATGGTATAATTTAAGCATGTTTGTCGATACAGCAAAAGTTAAATTACAGGCTGGAAAAGGCGGTGATGGTGCTGTCTCTTTTCGCCATGAGATTTATATTCCTAAAGGCGGACCGGATGGCGGTGATGGTGGTCATGGCGGTTCCATTATTTTTCGTGCTGATAAAGACACTAATACTCTTCTGAACTTCAAATTTACGCCAGAACTTAAGGCGGAAGACGGGAAAAACGGTTCCGGTACGCGCTCAGCTGGGAGAAGCGGTAAAGATTTAATTGTTGAAGTTCCGATTGGAACAGTTGTGAAAAAAGACGGCAAGGTTATTGCCGATTTAACGAACGACAAGGAAGAAGCTATAATCGCCAAAGGCGGTGACGGCGGGTTTGGCAATGCACATTTCAAGTCTAGCACACGTCAAGCTCCGATCATTGCAGAAGTAGGAGAACCAGGAGAATCTTTTGAGGCGGAGCTTGAGCTTAAACTACTTGCAGATGTTGGGCTAGTAGGTCTACCCAATGCTGGCAAGTCCACCTTTTTATCTGTTGTCTCGAATGCTAAACCAGAAATCGCCGACTATCCATTTACGACTATTACGCCAAATCTAGGTGTAGCAACCATTGACGATAAAAATATATTGATTGCAGATATTCCCGGCCTTATTGAAGGAGCTGCAGAGGGGAAGGGATTAGGCCATGCATTTTTACGTCACGTTGACCGCACATCTGTTCTTCTCCACCTTATCGACGTCTATAACGACGACGCAGGAAAAGCATACGAAACCATCCGTAACGAGTTAAAACAATATTCTGATCTACAAGACCGTCCTGAAATTGTTGCTTTGACAAAATGTGAGGGGGTTGACCCAGAAATTATCAACCTGCAGAAGCAATCAATTCTGGCTAAAAACCCAGACGCTGAGGTCTTTGCAATTTCATCATCGGCTCACCTGAATCTCGAGAATCTGTTACGTAAGCTCGTTACGCAAATTAGAACATCAAATATAAAAAAGGAAAATGTCGAAAAAAATGTTACGAAAAACGAACTTCCAGTAATCTCTTTAAATGCGCATGCCAGTAAAACAAATTGGGAAGTTGAAAGGATAGAGACAGAAGATGGAATTAAATACATCGTCACGGGAGACAAAATTGAGAAATTTGCACGACGTACAAACTTTAATAACTACGCTTCAGTCAACAGGTTGCGAGACATCCTTAAGAAATTAGGCATACGCGCTGAGCTAACATCGCGGGGAGCTCAACCAGAGTCTATCATCTCTATTGCTGGTCACGAGTTTACACTCGTAGAGGATTGGTAAAAAATACAACATTTTATCGCTTAAGGCTATTGACAAAAGCATAATTAATTTATAGAATAAATTTAAGCTGATACGCTTCACGGGGTTCCACTGACAAAGTTAGTGGAGTGTGGAGACTACATTAAAACAAAAACAGCGGATTAAAACAAACCAATGTGCCCCAGGGTGGGCGCGCATCAGCAGAGGGCCGGTCGTATGACCGGCCCTTAAAGTTAAGTAGACATAGAAAAACTTGAAGCTATTACCGTACTTATGGTATACTAAAAGAAATAATATCTAGGGTGGATTATACGATGCTTAACTAGATATAGTATTAAATATGGAGGTTGGCTACCATGTCGAACAATAAAACCAAACAACATATGGTTGTCTATATCGTTGGCGCTATTCTTGCTATAGTTGCACTGACAATTTTTGTTTCAATACGTCTATCCACTGGACCAAAACCCATTATCTCTTCCGTATATGCCGAGAATTCCAAGCTTTTTGTTATCTCAGAAGACGATTCTACCAATTTTAAGTACTGCGCCGCTAAAACCCCTAGCCCGTCAAATTGCGAGTGGAGTGATTCGAGTGAGCTTGAACTTCCCACTGAAGGAACGTATTATATTTTCATTAAAAATGCTGATACTGGCTCTATATCATCGCCAGAAACTTTTGAATATATTCAGCTAGACTAGAGGAATTCTTACATGAATTTTCAACTTGTCTCCAAATATAAACCAACTGGCGATCAACCAGCGGCCATAGAAAAACTCACCAAAGGACTAAAAGAAGGCATCAAAGAACAAGTACTGCTAGGTGTAACTGGGTCCGGCAAAACGTTTACTATGGCAAACCTGATTCAAAATTACGGCAAGCCTACACTTGTCTTAGCGCACAATAAAACTCTTGCGGCTCAGCTTTATTCTGAATTCCGCGAATTTTTTCCAAAAAATGAAGTTCACTATTTTGTCAGTTACTTCGATTATTATCAACCAGAGGCGTATATTGCATCCACAGATACTTATATTGAAAAAGACTCAGCAATTAACGAAGAAATTGATCGTTTACGTCATGGCGCCACTGAAGCTCTATTAACTCGCGATGACGTAATTATCGTTGCATCGGTTTCGTGTATCTATGGTATTGGCTCACCTGTAAACTATCAAGAAATGTCTTTTCCACTGTGGAGGAAATCATCGGGATGGGTCACTACAGATGATGTTGCTGTTGCGGACCAGCTATCATTTATTCGCACACTTGTTAAGATGCAGTATCACAGAAATGACTTGGCTTTCGAACGTGGTAATTTCCGCGTCATGGGCGATACAATAGATCTATTCCCAGCCTCGGGTGAATGGGCGTACCGTTTTGAGTTTGGCTTCGATAATCTTGAAACCGTCAAAATAGTTGACCCGCTAACCGCTGAAGTCAGAGAAAAACCCGACCATATTCACATTTTCCCAAACACTCACTATGCAACACCAGATGCTGACCTGGAGCGCGCTCTTGTCTCTATAGATCGAGAATATCAGGAACGTCTTGCCTTCTTTGAAAGACATAATAAGTACCTTGAGGCTCAGCGTCTAACTCAGCGCGTCAAATATGATCTGGAAATGATGAAGGAAACCGGCTTCGTTAAAGGAATTGAGAATTATTCAAGACATCTTGAAGGGCGCAAACCAGGTGAGCCACCATCTACGCTCCTCGACTTCTTCCCAAACGACTTTCTTCTTCTAGTTGACGAATCGCACATGACACTTCCGCAAGTTCGTGGCATGTTCAATGGCGACCATTCTCGAAAGCAAACGCTAGTTGATTATGGTTTCCGTCTACCTAGCGCTCTCGATAACCGTCCGCTAACATTCACTGAGTTTTATCGTCATATCACGCATGCGGTATATGTATCAGCTACTCCTGGCGATTACGAGTTAGCAAACTGCCCAAAACCAGCCGAGCAAGTTATACGTCCTACTGGCTTGCTTGACCCAGAAGTCGAAGTACGTTCAGCTGACGGTCAAATAGACGATCTAATCGAAGAGATTGATCGACGTATAGCCAAGCATCAACGCACACTTGTCACGACTTTAACTAAGCGCATGGCCGAAGATCTTACTGACCACCTCAAAGAACGCGGAATTAAAACCGCATACGTTCACTCGGATATCGACACATTAGAGCGTGGCGATATTCTCCGAGACTTGCGCTCAGGAGTCTACGATGTTCTTGTTGGTATTAATCTACTTCGTGAAGGCCTTGATCTTCCGGAAGTATCGCTCGTAGCTATTATAGATGCCGACAAAGAAGGCTTTTTGCGCTCCGAATCGTCGCTCATCCAAACCATCGGACGTGCTGCGCGCCACGTTGAAGGCAAAGTTATCATGTATGCAAATTTCATTACCGAAAGCATGGAAAAAGCAATTAGCGAAACTGCCCGTCGACGCGATATTCAAACTGCATACAATAAAGAACATCATATAACGCCAAAATCAGTTACAAAAGAGATATCGGCAGGTCTGCGCGCCATCATTCCAGAAAAAGAAAAGAAATCCGAGCTTGATATTAAAAGGATACCTAAAGAAGAGCTACCTAGCCTTGTCAAGCAACTCACTTCCGAGATGCAATTGGCGGCTGCAAATCTTGAGTTCGAACACGCGGCACTTTTACGCGACCAAATCGCCGCAATACAAAATACGATTACTCCGAACAAGGAAAAGTAAATTGAAAATAATAAAATCCAACATTGTTTTTAAGTTTAGCTTATGTTAAAATAGAATTAAATATGAGTGAAGAGAGACTTGATAAGATTAACTCGGCATCACCTGCGATGCCGAACCCTTCGTCTATTATGTCAGCACCGTCCGATAAGAAGAAGGTTCAGAAATACCTCATTATAGTTGTAGCATTGGTTGTAAGCATAGCGCTAAATATCATAATGGGCATCATCTTTATTTCCAAAAACGAAAAGATTCGCCAGCTCGAAAACGACCTCAAGGATGACGAAGAACTTATTGTTGAGCTCAAGAACAAAATAAACGCAAAGAGCAGTTTATAATTACGCTAATAAGTGATATAATTTCCCGTAATGGAAGTTACAGAACAAGATATAAATCACTTAATATCGCTTAGCAGTTTTTCGCTCGGGCAGGCTGAAAAAGACGCCTTAAGACGGGATCTTGCTGGCATTTTCAAATACATTAGCAAACTCGATGAACTTGATACGTCCGGCGTGGAACCGACTTATCAGGTCTTTGAAATGAAAAATGTATGGCGCCCAGATGATATTGTAACCCAAGATGCCAGTCGCGAAGATTTATTAGCACTCGCAAAAGAAGAATGCGAGCATCAAATTAAGGTTCCAAAGGTTCTATAATTATGAAACTAGCGAATTCTACTACCACTGCAGTCTCTTTGATCAAAGCATCATTGAAGCGTATCGAAGAGACTAATGATTGGCACATCTTCACCTTTGTAGACAAGGATGCTGCCATTAAGAAAGCTGAAGAAATTGATGCTAAGATAAAAAAAGGTGAACCAGTAGGGCGCCTTGCTGGCGTGCCATATGCGCTTAAAGCGAACTTTCTTTCTAAGCATCGTCCAGCCGATGCGTCTGCAAAAATTCTTACAGAATTTATCTCGCCGATTGATTCGACTACGGCGGAAAAGCTAGAAAAAGAAGGTGCCATATGTGTTGGATGCGTTAATCTAGATGCTTTTGCTCATGGTTCGTCGACTGAAAACTCATACTATGGCCCAACCAAGAATTCAGCTGATAGGTCACGTGTCGCGGGTGGATCATCTGGCGGTTCAGCAGTCGCAGTTGCGCTAGACTGTGTTCAATTTGCGACTGGCTCCGATACTGGCGGCTCAATCCGTCAACCTGCGTCGTTTAATGGTGTATATGGTATTAAACCGACGTACGGAACGATCTCTCGCTATGGAGTAGTAGCAATGGCATCATCACTTGATGTGATTGGATTTTTTACCAAATCAGCGTCAGATCTAGATCTATTAATGTCTATCACTGCGGGTCAAGATTCCAAAGACCAAACTACGCTTCCAGATTTTTATGGCAAAGACGACACGCAATTAACCAAGAAATGCATCGGATACGTCAAAGAATTTATGAATTCGCCAGCGCTTGATCCGGAGATCAAATCTGCACTTGAGTCCAAGTTAACTAGCTTACACTCAATGGGTTACGAGACTGTTGAATTATCCATGCCAACCCTCGAATATGCACTAGCGGCATACTATATTATTCAACCAGCCGAAGTCGCTTCCAATCTTTCTCGCTACGATGGTGTTCGCTATGGTTTTCGTTCTGGCGACCTCAAAGCTACTGATAACAAGACATCGATCGACTTATTATTTGAAAATACCCGCAGCGAGGGATTTATGCGCGAGAATAAACGTCGCATCATGATTGGCAACTTCGTATTAAGCTCTGGATTCTACGATGCGTTCTTTCTGAAAGCCGCAAAAGCTAGAACGCTCATTATTAACGAATTCGACAAAGCATTCGAGCGGGTTGACGCGATTCTTAGCCCAGTTTCGCCGAATCCAGCTTTTAAGCTTGGAGAGAAAGTAGATGATCCTGTCTCTATGTATCTTGAAGATGTCATGTCAGTACCTGTTAATCTTGCTGGTCTTCCTGCAGTCGCTTTTCCAGCTGGTAAAAACAAAGCTGGCTTGCCACTAGGTCTCCAAATTATTGGACCACGCCGCTCGGACAAAAACCTTATAAAAATTACGGAGGAACTCGTCTAATGGGGAACGCATCTTTTTACGCGTTATTTGGCTCGATTGCAGTTGTGGGCTTATTAATCTTTGTTGCTATAATTCTAACCAGTAAACGTAAATATGCCTTTAATAAGCTAGAATACCAATCTGACTTTCTTGCTATAGAGAACTCACTTACTCGCGAAAATTATCAAAGTTATAATATGGCGATAGTTGAAGGCGATAAACTTCTTGATAAGGCCTTAATGGAAATGGGACTTCCTGGTAAAACAATGGGGGAACGGCTAAAAAAATGTGGCCAGGATAAATTCTCGAAAACGAATGCTGTTTGGAATGCGCACAAACTCCGCAACCAAATTGCTCACGAACCTGGCTTTCGAGTTGAATATAGCCAAGCGAAGCACGCGTTAGCCGTTTACAGGCAAGCATTAAGAGATCTAGGAGCAATATAATGAGCAGAAAATATGATATTACAATTGGCATTGAGTGCCATGTTCAGTTGAAAACCAAAACCAAGCTTTTTTCAGAAGTTGATAATGATGCCCGCGGCAAAGAACCAAATTCGTGCGTGTCGCCAGTCGACTATGCTTTGCCTGGAATGCTCCCAAGGCTGAACGGGGAAGCAGTTAAGCTAGCAATCCGTGCTGGAGCAGCCATGAACGCAAAGATCAACCCGGAGTCGCGCTTTGATCGTAAACATTATTTCTATCCAGATTCACCGAAAGGCTACCAGATTACACAATTCTATCACCCAATTGTAGGAGAGGGGTATATTGAACTTCCTTCCGGCAAAAAGATTCGTATCGAGAATGCTCACCTAGAAGGGGACGCTGGCAAACTGACACATTTTGATACTTATTCGCTAGTCGACTTAAATAGGGTCGACACGCCACTGCTAGAAATTGTTTCTATGCCGGATATCTCATCACCAGAAGAGGCACGTGACTATTGTAAAGAGCTATGGCGAAACATGATTTATGCCGGAGTGACCAATGGCGATTTGTATAATGGCAACATGCGCTTTGACGTCAATATTTCCCTTAAAAAACCAGGCGACAAAAAACTTGGTACACGCGCAGAAATTAAGAATCTAAACAGTTTCCGCAGCATTGAACGTGCTGCCGCATACGAATACGAACGTCAGTCTAAACTTCTTGATAAAGGCGAAAAAGTTGTCCAAGAAACTCGTGGTTGGTCCGATGCGACGGGAGTAACGACCGCCCAACGCAACAAGGAAGAGGCCCAAGATTATCGCTATATGCCAGAACCCGATCTCCCGCCACTTAGCCTTTCGCGCGAATTCATCGACACGGAATACGGCAAGTGTCCAGATCTCCCTGCCGACTACCGTACGCGATTTGCAAAAATGATTTCTGTAGACACATTAGAGGTACTACTTGATTATCCAGAGCTAGCTATACGCCTCGCGGAAATTGCAAATAGTGATCAATTAATGGTTGATTATATTGCGAATTTATTCGCCTCGGTTCTTCTAGCCGAAGAGAACCAAAGTTTATTGAATGACGCTCTTCCAAGTGCTAGCCAGCTCATTGAGCTTGCCACCATGAAGTCAAAGAACGAACTATCGTCCACCTCCGCTAAAGAAGTGTTTATCAAGCTATTTGAATCCAAGCACGCTAGTAAAACCCCAAGTAGTCTAGCCAAAGAACTTAATTTAATTCAAGAAAATGATTCCGGGGCGCTGGAGGCAATAGTAGATGCAGTGTTAGCTAAGCCAGAAACAGCCAAAGCGCAAGCCGATTACAAAGCTGGCCAAGAAAAAGTACTTGGTTTTCTAGTCGGTCAAGTTATGAAAGAATCTCGCGGCAAGGCCAATCCTTCCGCCGTATCTGCAATTTTGCAAAATAAGTTAAAATAGGCTTAACAACTTTTGAAGAGTAGCGTATAATAATCCAAGTAAGGAGTATTATGGCTAAAAAATTAAAACTTTTTTCTGAGATAATTTTAGGCATTGCGGCCGCCTTAACGCTTAGTTTGGCATCTGCTATTTCGCCAGCACACGCATGTGGTAGCGATGGGCCCGTAGGGTACGACAAAGACGGTAATCCGATTTATACCAACTGTGGTGATGAAGCCTTAGAAGAAGGCGATGATAACAAGAAAGCAGACGCCTTAATTGCTCCAAAAACAGAAAACGACACATACAGTGAGTCTGGTACTACAATTGAATCCGAACGCGTTGTTGACCATACTTTTCTCTTAGCGGGCAACGATGTTAAATCTAATACTGATGTAAAAGGCATTCATTTTCTTGCCGGCAACCTGGTAGAGTTTACCGGAATCGCCGAATACGGCGCCTTTGCTGGTAACTCCCTCAAGATTAATGGCAATATCAAGAAGGATCTCTTTGTTGCAGGCAGCGCAATTGAACTAGGCGAAGATACTCTCATCGGACGTGACCTATTTGCCGCCGCCACCACTGTCTTGATTAAGGCCAATCTCGCCGGCAACGCATTCGTAGGCGGTAACCGTGTTGTTCTTGAGAATGTTACAATTGATGGAAACCTTACGGTAGAAGCGAGCGACATCGTTATTAAGGGGAGATCATCTATAGCTGGCACTTTCAAGTATAACGACACAGCAAGAATCACTGGCCTCGAAGATTTAGCAACAGGAGAGATAGTTACCTACGCCGCTCCAACCAACGAAATCTCCTTTGGCGAAAGTGCAACCATGAAGATAATCCTACTACTGGGACGTTTACTAGTGACAATCGTGCTAGTTGCGATTGCCAGCAAATTCGCTAAGCGTTTGGTTGATGAATTTTCAGTCGTAAACTCCTGGAAAGATCTTGCACTCGGACTTGGTCTTCTGCTTGGAATTCCACTAGCTAGCATCTTTATCATGATTACGGTTATCGGTTTACCGCTTGGCATAATTGGCATCATTATATATGGTCTATTTGCTTATCTGTCTACAAGTGTCACGGGTGGCGTAATTGGCAATGTAATTGCGGTGAAAGTCTTCAAGAAGGAAAACATGCACATTTTCTTGAAGTATGTCGTTGGTATAATGCTTGTGCAACTTCTGGGTTTGATACCATACGTCGGTCCACTCTTTACGGGTGTAGCAGCCTGCTTTGGTTTCGGCTATCTAATTCATAAAATTTTTCGCCAGCCTAAACCAGCTAAGAAATAGTTATGATACATAGTTCCTGGAAACAGTTTCTGGATAATGAATTCAAGAAACCATATTTTCAGGAACTATCTGCGTTTCTCAAAACAGCATATTCGGAAAAAACCATTTTTCCCCCACGAGAAGCGGTGTTTAGAGCCTTTTCGGTAGATTTGAATGATGTTAAAGTAGTCATTCTTGGCCAAGATCCATACCACACCCCGGGCGCAGCTATGGGGCTAGCCTTTTCTGTTCCAGCATCTGAAAAAATCCCGCCCAGCCTAATTAATATATATAAAGAAATCGACTCAGATATGGGGCAAATCTACACCGATCTCAAAACCATGAACCCAAGCCTTGACCTTAATCCTGAGGCTTATAGACACCATAACAGTTCGGGTGATTTATCGGATTGGGCAAAACAAGGTGTACTATTATTAAACAATGTTCTTACCGTAGAATCTCATCTAGCAGGATCTCACCGTGGAAAAGGCTGGGAAACATTTACAGAAAACACGATTAGATTTTTAAGCGACACACGCCCGCATTTAGTATTCATTTTATGGGGAAGAGACGCGCGCTCTAAAAAACCACTCATAGACGAGTCAAAGCACTTAATTATCGAATCAGCGCACCCCTCACCATTGTCTGCGAGTGCAGGCTTTTTTGGCTCCCGACCATTCTCTAAAACAAACTATTTCTTAAAATCAAATGGCATGAAAGAAATAGTTTGGTAGGTCATAGCCACTTTAATAATCGCTCGCGTTCAGGCGTACCGGGATCATACTGGGCCAAAATATCTTCGGTATAAGTTCGACCGTTTGTTATATTCAGCGTTTCTACATCAGGGCACGAAGCTAGTAGTCTAATTACGGCTTCATCGGTGTCAATATTTGTCATCGAACGCGCCCTATCTGTTTTATGGGAATGCACTCTGAGCTCTTTATAAACAAATCTTTTAATTCCAGCTTGAAGGCAATACTTCAGACAGTTTTCACAAGTTGCAATAGTATTGTATAGGGTATATCCAGTTAAGTCTCGACCAGAAAAAAGAACTGCATTCATCTCTGAATGAATAGAGAAGTAATATTTCATCGGTCGCTCAGAGAGCGTCATTTTTGATTCGTCAGCACCTTGAATGGTGCCATTGTAACCAAAAGAGACCGGACGGTGCCTTTCATCAACTATTACGCAACCATTTTTGCTTGAAGGGTCTTTGGATTTTTTTGCTACTTCCTCCGCAATACCCATAAAGTATTCGTCCCATTTCATATCTGCATTATAACACACAATGACGCTACAGCTTGCAGTTTTTAGAGAATCAAGATAATCTAGATACATTTTAAAGAAAGGCATGAAGTTGCATCGAAATTTTTCACAAAGAATAAGACCCAAATACCTAATTTGCGCACTACTAGTGGCTGCACTCAGCTTATCCGCTTCGTACCGAGTGGCGAGCTATAGTGACTACTATGGAGGCTCAGAATATCTTTCGTGCACCGATTTTAAGTTTATTTTCGCGCGCGGCTCAGGAGCAGAAGTTGGATCGGAGAGGGATTTCGCTCCATTCAAGCAGGCAGTTGACGAAGTATTCGGAAATTCCGCATACTCGTATAGTTTTTATGAATTGGGTTCTCGCCCAGATGGATGGAATGGGTTTTCATACCCAGCACCAGGAATTGGTATTTCAACAGTAGATCGATTTGTGACGTCAATAGGCGCCCTAGTCTCCGGAGGAGAGTTCAACGAATACGGAGATTCTGTTGAAAACGGAGCCATCGAAGCGTTATATTATACATTTGCTTTGCAGGCTGCATGCCCAAACACTAAAATAGTTTATGCTGGTTATTCGCAAGGTGCACAAGTAATATCTCGAGCACTTCAACAAAGCGGCCCAACCGACTTCTTCGCGGCGCTTACATTTGGCGACCCAAAGCTTTATCTTCCAGAAGGAAAACTAAACTTATTAACAATGAGCACACAAGCTTGCCATGGCGAAGGATATTCCGATTACCGTGCTTACGTTCCAGATTGCTATGCACACGAAGGTATATTGGGAGGATACGTTCCATATCAAAGAACAGCATCGCATAGCGGTAAGCTCAAAGCTTATTGTCAATTTCATGACGTTATATGTAGTTCCGCAATTGATTTAGATAATATTGTCTATGGCCATGCGACATATGCAGAACAGGGTACATATAAGCGTGCTATTCAGGACGTTTACAACATGGTTGAACCATCTACATATGTTCGGCCAGCTCAAAATGTTGCAATCTTGTTTGATGTTACCGGATCAATGGGCCCACTTCTATCACACTTTAAATCTGAGGCTATAGCAGTTGCAAGACGTACCATGGATAAGGGCGGAAAAGTCGCACTTTATGCATATGGTGATCTAGAGGAAATGGATACAATTGAACTGTGTAATTTTGAAACCTGCAACGCAGAAAATATCGAATCGAATATTTCTGACTTAACTGTGTCCGGTGGTGGCGATACACCAGAATCTCTTCTGTCCGCTTCTTACAAACTTATGCGTAGACTTAATTGGGATATAGGCGCGAACAAATCTCTTGTCGTTTTAACCGACGCAGATTATCATAATCCAGATAGAGATGGAATTACACTTGATGAAGTTGTAGCGCTTAGCAAAAGCATTGACCCGGTCAATATCTATATTTTAACTAATAAAGGGTATGTTGACTCATATGAAGAACTTGCGACACTCACCGACGGGGGAGTATACGTCTCAAATATCGATTCTGCCCTCGAGGATATCGAAACAGAAATTCTTTCACGTGATCCGGGTGAAATATACACATCTACAGATCTTGCCGAGCCGACTATTTCCAGCATTAATAATCTTACGCTCGAAATAGTCTCGGAATCTTCCATAAAAATTGCATTTGACACAGATGCGAGTATTAGTATTCTTACTATTAACGATATGCCGTTAGGGTGCACAACGGAGCGTGCTGTAGAAATAACAGATTTAGACTTACTAAGCGAAATAAAAATATGCGTATCACCAGTGTCATCAAATGGATACAGAGGCGAAGCGGGCTGTATAACGAACAATAACTTAACTTCAAATGCTAGTGGCGCAGAAAATAATGTGTTCTCTATGTTCCCCAAAGCACCGAACACAGGATCATTTCACGAATAGCTATACATGACAACAACACTGGAACTCAGTAACAACATGGCATTTGTGTTATAATATAACTATATGTCAGATGATATTACCGAAGCACGTTCTCGTGAGACGTTCGTCTCGAATGTTTCTGGACGCGCTGATTCTGTGCGTTACGATAATAGTACAGGAAACGGCAAAAAACACTTCTGGTCTTTTAGCAAAAAACATGCCCCGCTTCTTGTGATTATCGGAGTTCTGATCGCTGGGATAACGATGATTTTTGTCTCGCAATCATTCATGCCATTTGCGCTAGTTAATCGCTTCATAGAAGAATTTAACGGTGCTGGCATTTCATCAGTTTTTCGCTCTGACAGCATTCTCGACATTCAACTATCGAGCACGGGCTCTTACTTCGGTCTATCAGAGAATCAACGTTCGGCGCTCAAAGAAACGAATATATATCCGGTAGACATCACGGCCGAAGGCACTGCAATCACTGCCCTAGTTTATGAGGAGTCACCCGGAAACTGGCGTGCGGTTGTTCCAAAATCTGTCGTGGATTCTAGTGGACTTAATACCAAAATTATTAGCGCATTTAATGATCCTGATTTTTCTTTGTCATCTGCACCGATATCAGTTGAAGATGCACTTAAAGCATCGAATTTTAAAGATAAATACGCAGCAGCATCTAAGACATGGCGAGGAGGTAACTCCGGATGGTATGATTCAATGGAGGATCTAACCGAAGCCCGTCTTGCCATAAGAAGAACGCGCTTCAACTCATGGACTACGGCCGCACTTTCTGGAGCAGACGAAGCATGGCGCAGAATGGCGGCTGGCAATAGCACCTCAGGCGATGGCGGTATTTCGGATTACGGTTCTTACGTAGATAGAGATTCCGACGGCAACGATGTCACTACGACAAATTCTGGCACTATAGATTCTACGTCTCTGTCTGGCCAAACCACAATGGAAGGTGTCCGTAACGCACTGAATTCTAAAATAACCAGTGTTGCAAAACTCGCAGCTACGGTTGGATGTGCTGGTGTGGAAATAATGACGGCCATCCAAACATATATGTCAGCGCAACAATCGATCCAGTATCTAAATCTAGCAACTGGATATCTTGAAGCCGTTCAGCGTACTCAGATCGGACAGAACGACGGTACACCTATGAACAAATACAACAAGATCCTTACCACGCCAGACCCAGAGACCGGAAAAACACCTATGCAAGCAGCAACATCTCAAGCGCTTTTTTCTGGTACCACTGTAGACACTAATGACGAAAGCATTAAGACCGTTAGTTTTGAGAATCTCATGTCGAGTCTGGGCACGCTAACTGGCAATATAAACTTTACGGCCCAAGCCTTCGAGGCGTGTTCTTATGTTAAGATGGGCGTAGCTGCTGTAAACTTCGCAACCACCGTTTTAAATTTCATTCCAGTTCTTGGTCAAGCCGTTAAGGCAATTCATATAGTAGCTAAGCTCGTTGGGCGTATTGCGCTTGGCGCAACAATAGGAGCAATAACCAGCTTTATTATCCCAAAAATCGTCAGCCAAGTGTTCAAGAATGTCGCGAAAAACGTTGCTACTGAATGGGTTGGCGAGGATTACTTTAACGCTATGTATAGCGGTGCTGGAAAATACCTAGGAGGCAACTACCAAACTGGCGGCGGGTCAGCTGGATCAAAAGACGCAGTCCTCAGCTATAATCGCGCGAAAGCTGTTGTTCTTGCTGAAGAAGCAGAGCTAGATCGCAAAAACAGAAGTCCATTTGATCTTACATCTAGAAATACATTCTTTGGTAGCATCGCCTACAGCCTTATGCCACTCGCTACTAGTTCTGGGCTCGGTACTGCATTTAAGAACCTTGGCGATATATTTACCAGCTCCGTAATGAGCCTTCTTCCGAGCGCGTCAGCTATTGCAGAAACCAATCTAGTCACAAGTTTCGGCGAATGTCCAATTATGAATAGCGTCGGCGCTGTTTGTGACCCGACCGGAAACCCATATTACGTTGATGACCTTTCGACGCTCGAACTAACGCCTGCCGAAATTGAAGCTAAGATTCAAGAGATAGACCCGAATGCTTTTAAGGGCGAAGACTCAAACGGACAAAAGATCATCAATCCTAGTTCGAACCTCGGTAAAACAGCAGCGATTCTTGATCAGCGCATTGCTACGCTAGGTATTGCAGATGCTACGGCAGCTAATATTTTAGTTCAGCAGCCATCAACGATCATAGCGAACCTCCCACTTGTTGGCGATGTTGCTCAAATCATCTCCGCAATCGGCGAGGCCGAAAACATGCCATGGATTTCTGGGGCCGCGGGTGTAAATTCGGCTAATAATCCACTTTGGGACGAAGTAAAGTACTATCAGCGCTATATTTCAGACCAGCGCCTGCTTGAAGTTGCTGGCGTTACACAAAAATCATCAGTCACAGCCATGCTCGAAGATTATTATGAAGAGAATCCGCTCGACAACACACGCGAGGGTATAATTGCTCGATATTCAGGCATGACGAAAGAGCAAGTAATTGCCGTAGAAGATACTATTGACGTACTGACCTACATCGCAAATTACGAACCAAGTACACGAAAATTATTCTCCAAAAATGATCCAGCTTATGCTATAATTGACTCATGCCAGAACAAGCATTGCAAAAAGCAGAAAGATCAGCTTCCGATAAGAAAAGAGACTCCAAGAAACAAGATGGAGCAGTCAACGAAGCTCGCTCTGCAGAGGATAGCGATGTCGGAGAAGGTTTTGGAGGAGAAAACTATTTTCGCAATTCTGTCACAGGTAAATCCAAAAACGGTAAAAACAGTGCGAAGGGAAAGATTGACAGCCTAAAGAAAAAAGGCCCGCTTATCGCAATCGTAACATTGTTAGCTCTGCTCGGAGGATTAATTCTCCTAGCTCAAAGCATTATGCCATTCGCCGTCGTTAACAGGATTATTGAGGAATTCAACACTAATGGTATTTCTTCGGTTCTTCGTGCAGATAATATTCTCAACTATCAGCTCTCCAGCCCACAAGATACATTCGGACTAACAGATTATCAGAAAACTAGTCTTGAACAAAACGCAATTTTACCACTTGATTACGGAGGCAGCAGCGGTAGTGGCACAGTCTTAGCTTACGAAATCGACAATAATGGTAGTTGGAACGTTGTCCATGGTGATGTTCCATCAAGTCCCAGCATAAGCGATATACAATCAGGCTACAGAACAAAATATCAAAATAAAACCTTTACCACCATGAGTCTCGTAACAATTGAGGCGGCTATGGAAGACAGCAAATTTAAGAATCCTTATACCACAGCATCAAAGACTTGGCGCGGCGGAAACTCTGGTTGGTATGATACACTGACGTCGCTAAATGAAGCGGTTCGTGGACTACAGCGCAGCAGGTTCTTCTTAGGGGGAGTTACAAGAACGAACAGAATAACTAGATTTGCGGCACGCAATATCATGAAAGGCAGAAATACATCGCTCGAAAGTGGCGACGGCCTCCAGGATAGTACTGGACACCTCTCTGATACGACGTCTGGTTCGAGTGGTGGCTTCAGTAAAGCCGCACTTAAAGCCGCTTCGATAGTGGATTCCGTTTCGAAATTGGCGACTGGATACTGTGTATACGTAGAAGCAACTAACAGAATACAGACAATTATTAAATCGGTCGCAAATTTACAGCAAATGAATCTGATCACCGGTTTTGCAGAAGCGGTACAAATGGTTCAAGCCGGCGACGACAGCGAAGGCGTGGCTATGCATGAATACGCAAATAATCTCGTTAAGGACAATGATTCCGGGAAAAACGCCTTCGAATCGGCAGGCCTGGGAGCTATGTTTGGTGGAGGCGCTATAGATCCAAACGATGAAAGCGTCAAAACAGCTACAGCAGAAGGCGCGTTTGCAAATCTTGGCAAAAGCAGCAATCCGATATCTAGTATGCTCGCTGAAGCACTAGATGGTACAACAAACTTTTTAGAGGCCATGACGACGTGCACCTACATCAGAGGTGCTGTCTCTATTGTTAGCACCATAATGACAATCGTTGGTGTGGCTACCGCTGGCATTGCTAAGATTGTCGAATTTGCAATCCGACTAGCCGTAGGTATAGCCACAAGCATCGCGATCGATTACTTCATGGGCTGTCTAATAGACTGGTTCTGGGACAATTATGGAGATGTGCTGGAAAAAGATTTGGCTACAGCGGTATTTGGCGAGGATCTCGGAAATGCACTAGCATCGGGTGCCAATAAATACCTATCATCCAATCATCAAATAGGTGGCGGTTCGCCAGCAACCAAGAACCGAGTCATTGCATTCCACCGTCAGCAAGAAGTCGTTCTTGCTGAAGAAGCAGAGTACCAACGCAGCATACGCTCTCCATTTGACATTACGTCTCAGTACACTTTCCTTGGCAGTATAGTCTATAATCTAATTCCCGTAGCAAACACGTCCGGAGTAGGCACGACGCTTAAGAATATTAGCTCTATCATGACTGATTCGATAAACAATCTTCTTCCATCAGCTTCCGCCATCGCGGAGACCAAACTTATCAGCTCGTTTGGCGAATGCCCGACTCTTGAATCGATTGGTATTGTCGGTGATGCCTATTGTAATCCGTATTTCGTGTCAGACACATCTACAAATACATCAATAGCTATGTTGAAGAAACTTGGGGAATACGATTCGATTGCCGCGAATAGTAACTACTATTGGAGAAGCACGGGCAACGATTCTTATTTGAAACCAAGCGAAGTAATAGACATAGTATATGAAAAAGGTGGCTTAGAGAGCAAGGTTCCAGCCTCGATTGACTATAATGGAAGGAGTGTAACGGCCTACAAGGTAAAAGCCAAATCAAATTTGAGTAAACATATACAGTTCTGCGATCCGCGCACCGCGGACTGGGGTTTCGCCGATCCAACTATTGCTGAACAATTGAGTAACGACAGAAATAATAATTGGTGGAATCACCTCCCATTGATAGGCTCTTTAATCAGCGCTATAACTGATATGATAGAAGCACAAAAAGACAAAGATTGGATTAGTGGATACAACTGCGTTGCTCGCGATTACGATTCGTCTTGCGACAACAGCTGTACTGAAGATATGAAATGCTATTGGCAAAATGAGGGCCGTTACTATCAGCGCTTCATAGAAGATCAACGGTTTATAATTTCGGCCGGTACACGCAAAATTGACGTTGATCCAGCTACGGTTGCTCTAACACAATATTACGAGGAAAATCCGCTTGACCAGTCTTATGAGGGAATTCTAGCTCGATATTCCGGCATGAGCAAAGACGAGGTGATAGCAACTCTTGATCTCATAGAAGGGCTCAATTACCTTGCGAATTATCACCCAGAAGATCGCTTAGCTTTTGGCATCGAAAAAGTTGATCAAACAGTTCATATTGATGGAGAAACTGATGAATTTGTAGAAATCATCGCAATTGAACCAAAGTACATTATCTACGATACACTTAGGAATAAGGCCACCATAGGCTAACATGCTCTACTACAACCATTCCGTCAAAGATTCGTTGATAGACCAGCGTACCGATGCAGAAACTGGTCTTACAAGCAAAGAGATCAAAAAACGCCGTGCAAAATACGGCGAAAATACCCTTAATATACAGACCACCCCACTCTGGAAAAAACTCATCGAGCCATTTACTGATTTATTCATGATCATTCTCCTTGTGGCACTCGGTCTATCAATAATACAACAATCATGGACCGAAGTAATAGTAATTGCGTTAGATATGATTCTGGACGTTGCTGTATTTTATATCCAACGCTTTTCTACAGAACGAGTTCTAAACTCGCTCAAAGAGAAGACAGTTCAACAAATCACCGCAGTGCGCAACGGTGCTGAGGTAGAAATTGATGCCAGCGAACTAGTGCCCGGCGACATAGTCATACTACATGAGGGAGATCGCATTCCAGCGGATGGACGTATCATTAATGAATCTGGCCTTCTCACTAATGAATCAATGCTCACTGGCGAATCAGAAGCTATCGCCAAGGACGCGAAGGCCATATCGGGCAAGAAAAAGGTTTACGAGCAACGCAATATGGTGTTCGCCGGATCATTTGTTATCACCGGCAGTTCAAAATTCGTAGTCACAGCCACGGGGAATAATACCGAATACGGTAAAATTGCCTCACTAGCATCTGGAGCATCTGTCACCTCTCCGATACAAGACAAAATCAACAGTTTAGTTGTCAAAATTGCAGGAGTTATACTAGTAGCTGCTAGCATAGTTTTAGTCGTTCAATTGTTAGACGGTATAGCATTTTACAATGCTATTCAGTTTACATTAGCAATGATCGTTTCCGCTGTGCCAGAAGACTTGCCTATTGTCACGGCAATTATACTTGCCATTGGCGCCGTTCGTTTAGCGAAGAAAAATGCACTTATAAAAGAACTTCGCGCAATACAAAGTATTGGCATAGTGACAACAATAGCTTCGGACAAAACGGGTACGTTGACCGAAAATAAGTTATCTCTTCGAGATCATTGGAATCCAGAATCTAAGAAAACACTCAAAAATAACGAAGCATTTCTTTCGACTATCGCCGGTTCGGCTATACCTATAGACTCCGCTACGGATCCGCTTGACATCGCTATCTGGAGCTATGTCAAGAACGAAGCGCCATATTTAACCGATCTAAGTCCATTAAAGACATATGCTTTCGACCAAGACTTAAAGATTTCAGGTAATCTATTCGAAGACAATCGTGGCAGATTATGCCTAGTCATCAAAGGCGCCCCAGAGACTGTCATCTCCAAGTGTACGGATACTAGCCAAGCCATAATAAAAGCGGCTGGAAGCTGCCTAGAAAAATTTTCAAGTAAAGGTTACAAAGTTATCGCCCTCGCGTCTGCAAAAATCGACCACGAAATTAACGAACTAAATAAGTTGACTAAAAACGATACTTTTAAGCTCGAAGGGCTTATCGCGATAGCAGACACAGTTCGCGAAGGCGTAGTCGACGCAATTGAATCAGCCGCGACGGCTGGAGTAAAAGTAAAAATGGTTACCGGAGACCACGCACAGACCGCCTTTGCTATTGGGCGGGAGCTTGGTCTTTGCACAGAGTTCTCCGAAGTGCTAGACTGTTCTAAACTCGGAGATTTACCGGACTCCGACCTTGAAGATCAAGTGAGAAATGCTACAATTTTTGCTCGAGTTACTCCAGAAGACAAATTCCGCATCTTAAATATTATCAAAAAGACAGAAGTTGTCGCTATGACGGGAGACGGCGTGAATGATGTTCCAGCACTCACTAATGCACATGTTGGTATTGCTATGGGTGATTCACCAAGTATCGTTCAGGACGCAGGAGATATAGTTCTGCTGGACAACAACTTTGCAAATATTGTATCTGCAATGAAAGAAGGCCGAGTCATAATTGCAAATATCAGACGAATGTTAATCTATCTGCTCTCGACTAATGCTGGCGAAGTATTAGCAACCTTAGGCGCGCTATTCATTTCCGGCTCGCAGTTACTCCTGCCGATCCAGATTCTTTGGATTAACATGGTAACAGACTCTCTAATGGTTATTCCGATTGGCCTAGAACCACCAGAAAGAGAATTTATGTCGCAAAAGCCAGAAGATAAGAATGCACCCATATTGCCGAAGATTCTCATTAAGCGTATGTTCATCATATCGATCACTATGGTGATTGTTGCCCTAGGTACATACTACTTAGCCTTAGCTCGTTTCACGCATGATGAGGCTAATACCCTAGCTTTCACGGCAATGGTAGTCGTTCAGTGGTCAAACGCCTTCTGTGTACGCGGTACATACGAATCGGTTTTCAAACGTCTGCGCGTAAAAAACACACTCTTTATCCTTGCGTTTATTGCCGCAATTGCTTTGCAAATACTTGTGTTGTTCGGACCGCTATCTATACTCACTAAAACCGTACCCGTCAACACAGTAGCGCTTATAATAACAATAGTATTCTCATTCATTGTACCTATTATAGTTACAGAACTACATAAAAAACTTGCCAAAAAGAGATAATCATATTATAATCCTTCCCAATCAATAAAAAAATAAAGGAGATTATGTTTAAAAGGCTTTTTGGTGGCTTTCTCGCGACAATAGTATTGGTACTGGGAGGAATTAGTAATACAGTTATTGCCACAGGAGGGCAAATCGTTATAGACAATTTATTAGATTTATGTCAAAGTATGCTTGTGCATGGCTACAGTCTCGATGGCACAGGGACATGTAACGCATATAGCAGATCTCAGACATCCGCTACGAACATTTATAGCAGGATATATGTCTGGGATAATATCGTATTAAAGAATCTTGATCTCTCCTTTGCATTCCCTTATTCGCCTTTTATAATATACGACGGTGGTTCGCTCACAATCGATGGCGGTCATTACTCTTCTCCAAGTTGTGTGATCTGGATACAATACGATAACGAAACTAATCCAGGCTACTTTGTTCCATCGTCATCAATTGCCATCAACTCTGGTGTATTTGAAGCAAATCTTTCAAGTCATGAAGGCGCGGACGTACCTTCGCCAGTATGTCTAATTTCCAGGAATAGATTAACAACGGAAGAGGCAGAAGTCGTTATTGCAAGTTACTTACCGATCGGCCGCCATTTTGTAGACTTGGGCACTAGGTCGGTAAGTGAAAATATAGACGTTTCCGAAGGCAATGCACACCTAAGTAAATCTTACGATGAAACAGACGCTGTCGATTATCTTCAAACAACAATCGTAGCCGTCGTAGAAGACGAAGGGTTAGGAAGTGAAATTGAAGAAGAAGTCACAGAACCGGAAAATGAACAGGAAGAAATAGTGGATAGTTCTGAAGATCAAGAAAAAATTATCTTACCGAAAGCACCTGATTCTGGCATATCGCGCACCATGGATATAAAAGTTAAGACAAGAGGAACTACTCTAATATCGGTAATTTTTACTGTAGTAATATTTACAACACTTATATGGGGTCATTGTCGCAAGAATAGATAAATATAAACATAAAAAATATTTACTAAAACTATTGACACACTATATCTAGCGTCGTAAAATAATCATAGACGCTAGATGTAGTGTCTAGCACAATCAATAACAATCATTGAAGAACCATAAATAAACACCTAAATAGAAGAAAGGTACAAGGAGGTCTATTTCTTATGTTCAAAAAAATAGTCAAGCGAGATGGCAAAATTGTCGATTTTAAGCTCGAAAAGATTATCGACGCTATGACCAAAGCAGGACAAGCCACTGGTGAATTTGATCACGAGCGCGCCAAAGAATTAGCCAACGAGTTTGAAACTACTGCAAAAGAGATTATTAAATCTCGTATCCCGACCGTGGAGCAAGTGCAGGATGCTGTAGAAAAAGTACTAAAAGATGCAGGTTTTAAGCGCACGGCTCGTGCTTATGCAGATTATCGTGCACAACGTAGCGACATACGCATATCAAAATCTGACCTCATGAATATATACCGAACCATCGCAATCGCAGATGCTTCAGAAGACTCTGATGTTAAGCGCGGCAATGCTAATGTCGATGGTAACTCGGCCATGGGCAAGATGCTACAGTTTGGCGCTGAAGGCTCTAAAGTATTTGCTAAGACTTCACTCATGAAGCCAGAATACGCCTACGCACATAACAATGGTGATATTCATATCCATGACCTCGACTTCTATGCCACCGGTACTCTCACTTGCTGTCAAACCGATCCACTACGTCTTTTTAAGAACGGTTTTAACACTGGGCATGGTCATCTACGCACCCCACAATCTATTGGCTCTTATGCTGCTCTGGCTGCAATTATTTTGCAAGCTAATCAAAATGAACAACATGGTGGTCAGTCCATCCCAAACTTTGACTACGCCATGGCTCCAGGTGTTGATAAAACCTTCCGCAAGGCTCTTCGTCGCAATATCGAAAAATACAACGCATTCGTTGACAAGAAGAATAGAGTGGATATCCAAATTGGTGACTATATCGAATTTGGTGACGATGCTAAACTTGCTCGCATGAAGGTTCCGAAAGCCGTTATTAAGGCATCCGTTGAAGACACTGAGAGCCAAACTGAGCAGGCTATGGAGGGCTTCATTCACAACCTCAATACTATGCATTCTCGCGCTGGTGCCCAAGTTCCATTCACTTCTATCAACTTTGGTACAGATACTTCGCCGGCAGGCCGTCTCGTATCCAAAATGCTCCTCGAAGCCACAGATCACGGTCTGGGCAAAGGCGAAACTCCAATCTTCCCAATTTCAATCTTCAAGGTCAAAGAGGGAATTAATTACAATCCAGAAGACCCGAACTACGACCTCTTCAAACGCAGTATGGAAGTATCAGCCAAGCGCCTGTTCCCGAACTTTTGCTTTGTCGATGCGCCATACAATCTAAAGTACTACAAACCCGGAGATTATCGTACCGAAATTGCCACTATGGGTTGTCGAACTCGCGTGTTCGCATCTGTTTTCCCAGAATCAGATGGCATCGTCACGGGTCGTGGTAATCTTTCATTTACGACCGTCAATCTCGTACGTCTTGGCATTAAACATGGTATCGCTACCAGTGAACGTGAAGAAGCTGATTGGACTGAATTCTTCGCCGATCTTGATCGCGTCATGGACCTCTGTGAAGGTGAGCTTTACGAACGCTTTGAATTCCAAGCAAACCAACATGTTCGTAACTTCCCATTCCTTATGGGCCAAGGCAACTGGTTCGGATCCGAGAAACTTTCTCCTAACGATACCTTACGCGATGTAATTAAACACGGAACGCTCTCTATTGGATTTATTGGTCTCGCTGAAACGCTTGTTGCTATGACTGGTAAACACCATGGTGAAGATGAGAATTCTCGTGAACTAGGTCTCGATATCATTTCCCACATGCGTGAAAAATGTGATGAATATTCTAAGAAACATCATTTGAACTTCTCTCTTCTTGCTACACCAGCTGAAGGGTTAGCTGGTCGCTTTACTAAGATTGATCGCAAAGAGTACGGTGTTATTTCAGGAGTCACAGATCGCGACTACTACACCAACTCCTTCCATGTCCCAGTTTACTATCCGATTTCTGCTTTTGAAAAGATCGAAATCGAAGCGCCATATCACGAACTCTGTAATGCGGGACATATATCCTACATCGAACTTGACGGTGACCCCACGCAAAACATCGAAGCATTTGAAGCAGTCATTCGCAAAATGCACGATTGCGGTATCGGATACGGTTCAGTAAATCACCCAGTCGATCGCGACCCAGTCTGCGGCTTCTCCGGAATAATCTCTGGACACACTTGCCCGTCCTGCGGACGAGAGGAGGGAGACATGCCATTCGAACGACTTCGTCGCATAACTGGCTATTTGGTAGGTACACTAGACCGCTGGAATGATGGTAAGAAAGCCGAAGAACACGACCGCGTCAAACACAACGTCACCTGTGATTGTGCTCCATCCAATGTAGATGGCGTTTACACAGTTGACGAAAAGAGCGAACGTGAAGCCGAAAAAATGAATGCCGACAAGGCGCTGGGAAAAGAATAATATGAAAATACGACTGAGCGGACCATTAGAACGCGACTCAATCGTTAACGGGTATGGCCTTCGGGCCGTACTCTGGACGCAGGGCTGTCTTACACATTGCAAAGGGTGCCAAAACCCTGAAACCTGGGATTTAGATGGCGGTTTCGAGATTGATACCGAAGAAATAAAAGAACGCCTTCGAGGATTTAAGGGCCAAGCTGGGCTTACATTCTGTGGTGGCGAACCATTTCTCCAGCCCGAAGCATGCAAAGAAATTGCAGATTTTTGCCATGAAGAATTGCACTGGAATGTTTGGAGCTTCTCTGGGTATACTTACGAGCAGATTCAGAAAAAAGGTGGTAAACAACTTGAATTTCTAAAAAGTCTTGACGCGATTATTGATGGACCTTTTGTCCTAGAACGGCGTGATTTATCGCTCAAATTCCGCGGTAGCAGCAACCAAAGGCTCCTTCACTTAGAGCTTGGTACTGGTAAAATATTGAAATCCGAATAGTTTTACTACGCTTATTGTTGACAATTCTCTCTTAAGTAGTATAATACAGACACCCTCGCTCCAAAGAGGTAGGTTATTCACTTGCCAACTTGGGGAGAAGTTGGCGCACATTACTACATAGGAGGAATGCGATATGAAACGCACTTTCGTGCTCATCCTCATCCTGGCTGTCTGTTTCACTGCCGTATCCGCCTTCGCTGATTCCGAAGTTAACGTCAATGTCGACACTGGCAACCATAGCCCGGTTAGCGTCAATGTCAACTCCATTGACGGATGCAACAATGGTGCGAGTATTGGCGGACCCGCCGGAAGGCCGGGCAATTGTGGCCAAAGCTACGTCATTATCAACGGCGTCCCCAGCTGTATTGAACCACCGAACCATTGCGGGCCAGATCCAGACTATTGTGCACGTATGCGGCGCCACAGCTGTCTGAAGAATGCTGCACGCGATGTCGTAGGATATCTGGAAGGTCAGCTCCGCGATATCGGTTGGTGGCACAAAAGCTACAAGTTCATCTGGTCTTTCGAAACCAGGGTCATTTATGGCTCATGCGGCGATAACCACCATTATGGCGATCGTCGTCCGATTACATTCTACTGCGTAGATGATCCATCCATCAAGGTCACTGCATACATCAGCGTCTATAAGCATGCAAAAGAGTACTATACCCTCTTTAGCACGGACTTTACGCCCGCTGCGAAGTGCTCATCTAAACCTTACACATATCGTGAGGAACAGATGATTACCGGTGCATACGTTGATGGTTACGAAGCGGTCGATGAATTCATCAGGTACCTTCGGAGCCTTTCTGGCGATACGAATGGCTGCAACGTTCCCGCAGGCTGCAACTGTGGTTGCAATAACAAGTAATTCATTTTCTCCTGACCGGCCCCCTCTCCCCAGGGGGTATTTTTTATGCTCAATCCATGGATGAGACATAATGCTATTGACAAAAATAAACATATATTGTATAATGAAAAGGATACTACGGAATCCGCCGTAGTAAGCATATTTAAAGGGAGGAAAACCTCATGAAGAAAATCCTGGTTGTTGTCCTGGCGCTGTCTCTGATTCTGACCAGCAGCATCTCTACCGCTTCTGCCTGCGCTATGTCTACCATGGCGGTCGCCGTTTCCGACGGCGGCGGGTCCAGTCGTAACAGCAACTCAACAAACCAGAATGCCAGTACGGGTGGCGTCAATCAGAATGTCACAGTACAAGGCGACGGCAATGCCGTCAACGTCAAACAGGTTGTGGTGAAACCGGGAGAAAGTCACACGACGTATCGTACGACAGTCAATAACGTAACAGTCGTCCAAGTTGTTGAGCCTATTCCGGAACAGCCGCATCCTGACTATGGAAAGATGAAGAAGACAATCACGATCTACGGAGAAGCCTTTATCATGATGCTCACGGAACGCCTTGCCAAGGAAGGATGGACTATCCTGTGGTCTGTAGATACAACCAAGACCCACAACTGGGTCGTATCCGTCACTTTCATCAAGGGCAATCTGCGAATCAGTGGCTATAAGCTGATGTACTATACGTCTATGCATGAGACCTACACTGTCGCTTTAAGCACCGCATACCATGCTGGGTGGAAGGTAGCTGACTATCCGTCCAGCCAGATCGTCTTTCAAGGACTGACCGAGGAATATGCGATTTCGAACATTATCGTATGGTTGCACTGCTTTGAGCTCAATATCAATACTATGACGGCTACCTGCGGCTGCTGCACAAACTGCAACTGCCATGGCGCCTGCCACGCCGGCTGTGGCTGCGGCTGCAGTGATTGATATCTTTTCCTCCTAACCAACCGCTCCCCGCAAGGGGAGCTTTCTTTATCTAGAAATAATGATATAATATATATAGTACATATGGCAAAAATTAAATTTACAATCATCACACTATTTGAAGATGCTATCAGACCATACCTTAATGCTTCCATGATGTGGAAAGCCGCAGACAAAGGTATCGCAGAGTTTAATTTTGTCAATCTTCGCGATTTTGGTCTCGGTCCACACAAGTCTGTCGACGATACTCCCTACGGTGGAGGCGACGGAATGTTGTTGCGCTGTGAACCGATCTTTGCAGCTATCGAATCCGTAAAAACTAAGGACCAAGATGCTAAGGTAATATTACCAACTCCAGTTGGCGAGACTTGGAATCAAGAACTTGCCAAAACAATTGCAGCTAGTGCCAATAATTCAGAAAACCCTGCGCATTATTTAATCCTCTGTCCGCACTATGAAGGATATGATGAGCGTATCTTAACGCTGGTCGACTATAAAATTAGCCTAGGCCATTATGTTTTAACTGGCGGCGAGCTCCCAGCACTTATTATTATTGACTCTGTCACCCGTCTTTTGCCAGGAGTTCTTGGCGGTGAACAAAGCGCCGAGATCGAATCTTTTTCGGATGGTGATAATCTCGAGTTTCCACAGTACACTAAGCCAGCTGAGTTCCGTGGCCTAAAAGTACCAGACATACTCCTTTCCGGCAACCATGGCGCAATCGATAAATGGCGCGAGGATCATTCCGGGCATGCCTCTTAGTTTAACCGACCCAGTGTCGAATATTCATGGTGTTGGACCGAAAACTGAAGCAATTCTTAATAAAGCAGGCATAAAAACTGTCCGTGATTTGCTATACTATCTTCCGCGCACATACGAGAACTTCACGGAAACGACCACCCTCTCGGAGATCAAGCCAGGCAAAGTTGTTATTCGCGGCAAAATTTCCGATCTAAAGACATCACATACGCGTCGTCGTAATCTCACCATAACTGAAGGCGTAATTCGCGATGCAACTGACGCGATTCGCGTCGTTTGGTTTAACCAGCCATACCGAGCAAAACAATTTGATGAGACTAAAGAGTACTATTTTATCGGAAATTACGATTTAAATCACGGACATTATCAACTCATATCGCCAAAGGCAGAGCTGGCAGTGGATGTTGATCGCAAAAATGCGCATAATAGCTCATTTAGGCCAGTCTATCCAGCGCGCGGCGCCTTTAAATCTGAAGGATTCCATAAAATCATCGAAAGCATCCGCCCAGATTTTGCTTCAATCCCAGACTTGTTCCCAAAGGAGGTAATGGCTAAAACAAGTGCGCGCGCCGAGGCGCTATTCAAGGCTCATTTTGCCGAAAACGATAACGATATTAGGACTGCTCGAGAATACCTAGCTTATGAAGAGTTGTTCGAACTGATACTAGCAAGTAAGCTTAACAAACAAGAGAACCAAAAGCTTCAGGCTAAAACCATCCCATTTTTTCCAGACGACATCAAACTTTTTGTAAACAGTCTTAAGTTTAAACTCACTAACGCTCAACGGTTAGCCACATATGAAATATTAAAAGATCTTGAGAAGACTACTCCTATGAATCGACTGCTTCAGGGCGACGTCGGCTCCGGCAAAACAGTTGTAGCAGCGATTTCAGCTTATTCCGCGATTCGCTCTGGCCATCAAGTAGCTCTTCTAGCGCCCACAGCCATCTTAGCAGCACAGCACGCCGAATCACTTGCTAAGCTTCTCGAGCCATTTAACATTAAGGTAGCCTTACTCATTGGCTCAACAAAACAAAAAACTACGTTAAAAAATCAAATCAAATCAGGAGAAGTTAACCTTATAGTCGGCACGCATGCACTCTTGACTGATGATACAGAATTCAATTCAATGGCCCTCACAATTATCGACGAGCAGCATCGCTTTGGCGTTGACCAACGCCAGAAATTGTTAGAAAAGACAGTAAAGTCTACAGGTCTTGCCCCGCACCTTCTCATGATGACGGCAACACCTATACCACGTTCTCTTCAACTCGCTGTCTTTGGCGACTTGGATGTTTCAGTTTTAAATGAACTACCTGCTGGTCGCCAACCAGTATTAACTAAAATAATTTCTGAATTGCAATTCGTCGAAACTCTATATCCAACCGTGAGCGCGTATTTGGCAAAAAAACAACAGGTATATTGGATTTGTAAAATAATCGAGGAGAATGGACAATCAGACGCAGTTTCTGTAAAGAAACAAGCAAGAAAGCTCGAAGGAATTTTTAGAAAAGCAAGGATTGCCTTTATTCATGGGCGTATGAAGTCAAATGAAAAAGATGATATCATGAAAAAGTTTGCTGCCGGTAAAATAGATATACTTGTTTCCACTACCGTCGTAGAAGTAGGCGTTAATGTACCCAATGCTAATCTTATGGTTATAATGGATGCAGATGATTATGGCCTTGCTCAACTTCATCAGCTACGTGGACGCGTAGGCCGTGGCCACGACTCCGCTATTTGCTATCTTGTCACAAATCATGATCAGCCATCTCGCCGGTTGAAAGAGCTCGAAAAGTCTAACGATGGATTTTATCTAGCTGAAGCAGATTTAAAACTGCGAGGGCCAGGGGAAATTTACGGCTCACTCCAGCACGGTGCACTTAACCTACAGTTTGCCTCGCTTTCAGATTCGCATCTTATTGCAGCTGCATCAAAATCCGCCAACGCTTTCGCAGCCATTTGCGCAAAAGAACCCAAAACACTGAATAGATATCCAGAACTCATGCAATGCATTAAACAATATCAACAGCTTACAACATTGAACTAAAAATAAAGGATAAATACCACTATGCGCATAATATCAGGAAAATATAAGAACAAAACACTGAGGAGCCCAAATTCAGATAATACCCATCCCATGGGTGAAAGAGAACGTTTGGCTATTTCGAATATGCTAGGGGATATTGTTGGAAAGACCGTCCTAGATCTATTCGCCGGGACAGGTGCTCTTGGCATTGAAGCATTGTCGCGTGGAGCTTCGAGCGCGACGTTTGTTGAAAATAATCCCAAGACTCTCGTAGTGCTTAAAGACAATCTAAAGGGCGTCGAAGATGCAAGAATTATCAAATGTGATGCCTATAAATATCAGCCAGACAAGAGATTTGACGTCGTCTTTGTTGATCCACCGTATGACAAATTCAACATAGATGTTATTGAATTCAAAAAGTTTCTCAAGGAGGATGGAGAATTAGTTGTCTCATCACCTGAACCAATATCAGAAACTAGTAGAAAATACGCAAATTGTTACATAACCATTATTTCCTCAAAATAATAGACCAAAAAATCGCTGCATTATAGAGGTAAAGGCAACAAACAATCTATTGACCGACATCTAGCCTTGTGTTATAATTATACCATCTATTTCGGTGGGCCATTAATTAGGAGTTAAATTATGTACGGTCAAACCGAAGACCAAGAAAAGCAAAAGAAAAAGATAATCATCGGCGCTCTTATCATGGGCGTAATTATCATTGTCTTGATAGGCATTTTAATTAATGCTATCACTAGTAAGAACAAAGCTAAACTGGCCGCGACTAATGAGCAGGGTACCACGGCTATCATTCGCGAAGACGAGAAAAAAGACCCATCTAAGGTCGAGGAGAATAACAAGACAGAAGAAGGCGAGAATCCAGAGGATTCAAAACTTGACCCCGTTTCCAATGAAAAACAAGACAATAATACAGTTACACCAAGCTCAGACGTCAAAGAAGACGCTACCGCAACTACTACGACCACGACAACCGGGTCGAATCTTCCATCCACTGGCCCAACTGGCGCACTCGGTCTTGCACTTTTAGCGGGCTCCGCTACAACATACGTTTTCTCCCGCAAAAAAAGACTAGCTTAGTGATAAATAAATAACTTCAGGCCAACTTTACACCTTTAGTATTTTTGATATAATCTTCTTATGGCTTCAAAACCTGAAGAAAAAACTGCGACAAAAACTGGATTACTCAAAAAGAAACGCATTAAACAGCTCGCGATATTAGCTTTTGTCATTTTTAATATTTTAGTTATATATTGGACAGCATCAAAAGAGCTTTCCAGGGAACGAACCGAAGGACTTGAGGGCCCGACCTTTACATGGTGGCTACTCGCACTAGCTGTAGTTGCATTTGTTGGTGCTATGGCGTGCGATATTTACAAATACTACATGTTGATACTACACTTTACGAAGAGAAAAGATCTTAAGCTTGCTGCACAAACAGTCTTTCTTGGACGATATTATGATAACATCACTCCATCTGCTGTAGGTGGTCAGCCATTTCAAATTCTGCATATGCATAAGCATGGGCATATCGACAATGAACACGCCGCAATGATACCTATCATTGCTTTCGTGTCGTTACAGACCGCCTTCGTTGTACTCTGCTTTCTAACTATTATATTTGGTTCACGTATAGTACTATCCGAAGTCACATATGCTGCTAGCTACATTGGTATTTTACTTATGGCTTTTGCTCCAGGCACGATTCTATTTTTTGCTATTAAGCCTAAAGTTGCCAAAAAGATCGCGTCAGCTATTTTGAAATTCCTTCATAAAATCCATATAGTACGAAATATTGAGAAGACAGAAGAGAAGACACTCGGCGAAATTGAAAAATATGCGCAGACGGTTCGCCGTTTTATAAAAAACAAAAAACTTCTCGCCAAGGTCATGGGTCTATCGTTTGCGTACCAAGGGCTCCTTTATAGCATTCCGTTTCTAGTTGTCCGCGCGTTCGGCGGAGACGTTGGATACTTATCAGCCACAATGACGGCATTTACTATCCAAGCCGCTATCACCTTTGTTCCAACACCTGGCAACGCTGGTGCCGCCGAAGGATCATTCTATCTCGTATTCGCACACCTCGGCTCTGGAAACACTTTCTGGGCGATGTTGATCTGGCGTTTCTTCACATATTACGTCGTCATAGCGCTTGGCGGCTTAACATACTTAGAAATGGCTTGGAGAAAGAAAGGACGCGTCCTGAGCGAAGGCAACTCTGCCAACTCGACAAACTAGCAAAGATTGTATATAATACACACTATGCCCGTGTGGTGGAATTGGTAGACACGCTAGCCTTAGGAGCTAGTGCCGTACGGCTTGCTGGTTCGACTCCAGTCGCGGGCACCAACCATATATGATAACCCCCCAGCTAGGGTTATTTTTTAGATTAACACTTGGTGATGAAATGAACTCAAAGGATTGTCTTTTAAAATGTAGTCTTCGTCTGGGAAACTTTGACTATCCGAAAACATTAAATAGCTCAATAATTAAATCATGGTCAGCATAGAAGTATGGGGTACCATTTTCCGGGCTATACTCGACTCTGACCTTCGTATCTTTATCTATAATGGGCATCCTACATATATTCATTATATTACCGTTTGTTAGATAACATATTTACAACTATTGATTAATTTGTTAAAATACACTTGACAGTTTCGTTAAGAAACTTTTTTTATAGGAACGAAGAAAGGAATTTATGGCGCACGTCACTCGTATCAAGGCTCATGACCCTGCGAAACCTCACGATGGTGAGTCTAAACCTAAAGATTTAAAACCAGAAAAGGTCGAGAATCCAGAAAAAATCGAAAAAACCATAAAACCTAAAAAAGAAAAAAAAGTTAAAAAAGAAAAGAAGAACAAGGACGGCGCCAAGAAACCGTTTATCCTTTTCCGACCATTTGTTGCATTTGGCCGTTATCTACGTGATTCATGGCGCGAACTCCGCCAGGTTCGTTGGCCAAACCGCAAGATAACATGGAAAATGGTACTTGCTGTATTCGTCTATACAGCGCTGTTCGTTTCCTTCCTGGTTGTAGTAGACTTACTATTTGACTGGCTATTCAATATAATATTAAAGTAAAAGGAGAGATATAATATATGGCAGTAAACCGTTATGACGATACCCGTGCATGGTATGCTATTAGCACCTATGGCGGATACGAAGATAAGGTTGCTGATTCTATTCGTCAGCGCGCTAATTCAGTCGACTTCGCTGATAAGATTTTCGACGCTATCGTCCCAAAGGAGAAACAAATCGAAATTAAGAACGGCAAACGCAAAGTCGTAGACAAGAAGATTTTTCAAGGTTATGTTCTCGTAGAAATGAAGCTTTCAGATGAAACCTGGTATATTATTCGCAATACCCCGGGCGTTACAGGTTTTATCGGCACTGGTACACAACCCACTCCGGTTTCCGAAAAAGAAATCGCAAAAATAAAGAAGCGTATGGGCGTTGAAGATCCAAAATATTCCGTCAACTACGAAATCGGTGAAGTTGTTTCCGTCACAGATGGCCCGTTTAAAGGATTTGAAGGAACTGTCTCTGAAATCGACGCAGACAAAGGTAAGCTTAAGGTTATGGTTTCTATGTTCGGCCGAGAAACGCCGGTTGAACTAGACGCGCTCCAAGTCGCGAAGATCCAATAGGTCACAGAAAGCCCCATGCAACATATGGAGTCTTGATGCAGATTTTTTTACATAGTACTTGCTTATAAGCGAAAAACTAGAAAACCATAATTTGCTTTCAGCGCTAGACAATAATAGTAAAATTTGGTATAATAACCAACGTTACGCATTCTACAGAACAAACTTAAACTAGGAAAATTTTTATGGCCAATAAACAAGTCATTGGTAATCTCAAGTTACGCATTCCTGGTGGCAGAGCGACAGCTGGGCCTCCAGTCGGATCTACGCTTGGTCAATGGGGTCTTAATATGATGGATTTCATTAACCCATTCAACGAAGCAACCAAGGAATATATGGGCAAAAACGTCATCGTGCATATCAAGGTTTACGAAGATCGCACCTTTGATTGGATATGCCTTGGTCAACCAGTAGACGATCTAATCCGCGAAACGATCAAGCTAGAGAAAGGTTCTGGTCGTCCGAATACTGATAAAGTTGGTAAAATCACCCGCGCTCAGCTCGAAGAAATTGCGAACAAAAAAATGAAACAAATGAATGCAATCGATCTCGACGGTGCAGTAAAAGTCGTTGCTGGTACTGCTCGCTCCATGGGCGTAGAAGTTGTCGACTAATTATCTCGCGTATAGTAGTCATTAAAGATAAGCGGCAGTTGAAATACTGTCGCTTTTCTGTTATAATATCACAGGTTAACCTAGGTTAAGTACATTAAGAAAGGAGGGATTTATGTGGCTAGATTTGTTGAGTCAAAAGGTTTTCGAAACAGATTAAAAGGTGGTGTCTTCCTGTCGCTCGTTACCATACCAACCTACCTTCTAGCGGAAGGACTGCTTTTCCGCGTAGTACTAACCATCGGCCTAACGCTCGCTCTTGCCGAACTTTGTGTTGTTTCACTCGTATCATTCTACATTCCAGATCAAAGAGAGACGTCAACAATGGTCGCAATATTCTTAGCGTTAGTACTATCAATCATTGCAACTTGGTATTTCCAACTAGCTGTCATCGGAGGAGTCGTTGTAGTTGTAGTCACAACAGATGTATTTGCATACTTCGGCGGCAAGCTCATAGGCGGGAAACTCGCAAAAACAAGACCATTTCCAGTCGTATCGCCAAATAAAACTTGGGAAGGCACTAACGTAGGTCTGGTTTTCGGTTTAATCGCCGCAGTGCTATGGGTAAGACTAGTGATGCCAGAAGAAGCAGGAACACTGTTATTCTGTTTCTTGTGGATGCCGCCAGCAGCTGTTGCAGGAGATATACTCGAAAGCTACTTCAAGCGTCATGCTGAAATTAAAGACTCGAATGACTTCCTGGTTGACCAACCAATAATCGGCCGCATAGAAGGCCTACTTGGCGGTAAAGGCGGCCACGGCGGTTATCTAGATAGACTCGATTCGTGTTCGTTCGTCCTGTCGCTACTCTACTTCATTAATCTACTTGGCCTACTTGGCTAATCACACAAATCTACCGTAAACCAATCCCCGCTTCAAGAGCGGGGATCTCTCTTGAAAAAATCAAAGAAATTTAGTATAATATACATATAATAAAATTCATGTTGGGAGGGTTAGAGCCCGCTAACACCACAGAAAGGATTCAGACTTATGGCTAAAGACGCCAAAGAAGTAAAAGAAGCCGCTCCAGTTGAAACCGAAGAGGCCAAAATCGAAGCAATCGAAGAAGTAGTTGAAGAGAAATTTGCCAAGTCCGGCAAAAAATCCAAAAAACATATCGAAGAAGTTAAAGCCGAAGAAGAGCGTCAAGCACGCAAAGTTGAGCGTGCCGCTGAAGAAGCAGAAGCGGAGAAAAAACCAAAAGGCGCAAAACCTATTACGCGTCCTCTCATAGAACGCCGCGGCAAGAACTATCGCAAAGCATTTGAAAAAATTGAAAAAGGTAAAACATATACGCTTACCGAAGCCCTAAAACTTGCCGTTGACACTAACCCAGTTAAATTTGACGCAACAGTAGAAGCTCATGTACGGCTAGGCGTTGACCCACGTCAAGCCGATCAAAACATCCGTACTACGGTTGTTCTCCCAAACGGAAATGGTAAGACGGTGCGCGTTGCCGTATTCGCTCCACTCGATGAGGCTAAAAAAGCTAAAGAAGCAGGTGCGGACATTGCTGAGGACGTTGAGTTTCTAAAGCGCCTTGACAAGGGCGAAATTACCTTCGATGTGCTTATCTCTACCCCAGCCTACATGCCAAAGCTTGGTAAATACGCTCGTATGCTTGGTCCAAAAGGCCTGATGCCAAATCCTAAGGCTGGTACTGTTACTATGGATATTGATAAAGCAGTTAAGGAAGCAAAAGCGGGTAAAGTCGAATATCGCGTTGACAAGCAATCTATTGTCCATATCGGTTTAGGCAAGGTTAGCTTCGGCGCTGACAAACTCTTAGAGAACGCAAATGTCTTCTTTGACTCTCTAAAAGCGCAGAAGCCAGCCTCACTCAAGGGTAACTATGTTAAGTCCGTATTTATTACAACGACCATGGGCCCATCAATTGCTGTAGAAAATCTCTATAGCTAGAATAGCAAGACTCAAAAAATCCCCTGAACGAAGGGGATTTTTTATATATAATATATGTGTGCCAAAGAAGAAGAAATATAGCTACAAGTTTCGTCGCATTATAGGGTTTCTTGTGATGCTTTCTATAACCGCAGGGGCAGTGATGCTGAACCCAGAATCATACAATACAATCTGGGACAGAAGCGATAATCCAGAAACCGGCAAAGCAGAACCACTAGGTATATCGTCTGAGAGCAATGAAGCAGATATGATAAAGGCTGCAGATATTTTAGCCTTATTAGAAGTCAAAGGGCGAGCCCCAAAAACGGGGTATTCCCGTGAACAATTTTACGAAACATGGCCGAAGATAGATGGGTGTTCGTTACGCCAGCACATTATAAAACGCGAATTGGGTGACTCTGCCGTCTTATCTAGTAGTGACAACTGCTCGGTAGTTTCAGGCGAATATGATGAACCATACACGGGGTTGCACATGATCTTCTACCAGAAATCCGATTTTACATCACAAATACAGATAGACCACGTGGTTGCCCTTTCAGATGCGTGGCAAAAAGGCGCACAATTACTCAGTTTAGATGAGCGCTATGAATTAGCAACGGACCCACTCAATTTACTAGCCGTAGATAGCAAAACAAATAAAGACAAATCTGACGGCGATGCGGCTACATGGCTACCACCAAATAAAACCTTTAGATGTTCATATGTTGCCCGACAAGTCTCCGTTAAATACAAATATAGGCTATGGGTCACGAACGCAGAGAAAACCGCAATCCAGAACATCCTCGAACGCTGCCCTAACGAGCCTGCTGTTGGAATTTCAGATTTAAATAATATATAATATAAAGTATGACAAGTAAAAACAAGCCAGCAGATTCAGTGACAGTTAACAAGCGTGCTCATTTTGATTATATACTTAGCGATGAACTAACAGTTGGCATGTCTCTCAATGGTCAACAAGTACGTTTGATCCGCGATCACCATGTACAGCTCAAGGGATCATTCGTCACAATTAGAAATAATGAACTCTGGCTAAACAACCTAACTCTTGGTGCAGACACAGCTCCAAACATTCGACTTTTAGCCACCAAAAGGCAAATACTTACCTTTGAACGTGAGAAAGTTGCCGGATCAACCATCGTTCCAGTTAAACTTCTTGGTGGCGGGCGTCACATTAAACTCGTTATTGCATTAGGAAAAGGCAAGAAAAAATATGACAAACGCGAAACTATTAAAAAAAGAGATATCGACCGTGGCAGATACAATTAAATTATTCTCTTGGAATGTCAACGGTTTAAGGGCAGTGCTGAGAAAAGGCTCACTTCAGGAATTTCTTAATGAGTATCAACCAGATGTTCTCTGCCTTCAGGAAATCAAATGTAATCCAGGCCAACTTGATCTTTTTGAATCAGAAGCACTGAGGAAATATGATGTACTATGGAACCCAGCCAAGCGCCTGGGTTACTCTGGTACGGCCGTATTAGTTAATAAAAATCTAAGCGCTGAAAAGAAAGAAACGCACGATAAACTTAACGAAGGTAGGATTATAACGCTCGAATTTGACGATTTCTACCTTGTTAATGTTTATACACCTAACTCTAAACCAGACCTTTCCCGTCTTAAATTGCGCCACGATGAATGGGATCCAGAATTTAAAAACCTGTTAAAAGAATTAGAAAAGAAAAAACCAGTCGTAGCATGTGGTGACTTCAACTGCGCGCATGAGGAAGTTGACCTTGCTAGACCAAAACAGAATCACCACAATGCTGGCTTTACCGACGAAGAGCGTGAAGGTATTACGAATCTCTGCAACGCTGGTTTTACTGACACTTTCCGTTTCCTTCACGCAAAAGCCAAACGCTATACATGGTGGTCGCATTGGGGCAAAGCGCGTGAGAATAACGTTGGCTGGCGTATCGATTATTTCTTCATTTCTGACATACTCAAGAACAAACTTAAGGAGGCTGAGATTTACGAGTCTCAACAAGGATCCGATCATTGCCCAATATCAATCACTATGGAGCAAAACCGATGCAAGTAGCGTTACCCTATTGGCATAAAGACGAAGATGTTTCGAAATTAATTGCTGACCTCACCTGGAACTTTCCAGAACAGCAAAAAGGAACTCTAAAAATCATCGGTGGCAACTCGACTTCCTTTTCCACGGAAGTTCGGGTAGCAGAGTGTATCAGTAAAGAATTCCCGTTTATTAAATCCATCCAAAATGTATTCCCTGACATTTTAAAAAACAAATTTCCACCATTGATTAACCTCGAATTTTGTGAATCAACAGACTCAGGCTCATTTGCTAATACACCAGAAATACGCAATTCTTTAAGCGAGGCAGACTTGGGGATCTTATTAGGAGACCTGTCGAAAAATTCCATCACATCTATGGCAATCTTGGGCCTGATTAAATCGAATATGAACGTGCCGCTAATTCTCACGCGCGACACAGTTGACTTAGTATCCAGCACTGCTAACGAATTCATAGAGCGGGAAGGTCTATTTATAGTAGCTTCATTAGCAAGCGTCCAAAAGCTTTTCCGCGCTGTTTACTACCCAAGACCGATTATGCTTTCGCAACCCATATTGCCAATTATTGAAACGCTGCACAAGTTTACTTTGACCTATCCGACAGCCATACTTACATTTCATGAGAATCAGATAATCTGTGCATATGATGGTAAGGTCAATACTTTCGACATTAGTAAAACCTCATTTACGCCGCTATCAATTTGGTCCGGTGAACTCGTTGCACGCCTCGCTGTCATTTATATGTTCAACACGTCACTACCACTAGAATCGATGCTTGCGGCGGCAAAGTATAAATGATAAAATAATTAAGTTAATATCAAGAAGGGGCAAGAGAACGGCTCATTGACCCCCTACCAACCTGTACAAATAAGGTGGTAAATCCGACCAAGAAAGGAAAGATATGTTTTACCGGACCGCCGAAAGCGTTTCACCTAAACACCCAGACAAATTATGTGATCAGATTAGCGACGCTATTCTTGATGCCTATTTAGCAAAAGACCCGACTGCTCGCGTTGCAGCAGAGACATGTGGAGGACATGGCGTTGTATTTGTTACTGGCGAGATTACTAGTACGGCAGAGCCCGTTAACGTAGAAGAAATCGTCAAGAGAGTAACTGGCGACCCTAAAATCGAAGTCCATACCAAAATAGTTAACCAGTCGCCGGAAATCGCTCAAGGCGTGGACGTTGGCGGTGCCGGAGATCAAGGCATTATGATTGGGTACGCTACAGACGAGACACCAGAGATGCTCCCGCTTGAAGTTGTTCTATCGCGCAGGCTCAACCAATTTATTTATGCACATTTTCCATATGATGGCAAAACGCAAGTTACTCTAGACCCAAGTGGCAAAGTCGACTCAATTGTTGCTTCTTTTCAGAACGCATCGAAGAATGATCTCGAAGCGCTTGTTCATGAATTCGTCAATAAACATGGACTAAGCACAGAGGCTAAGCTTCATCTCAACCCAGCTGGCGACTGGTCGCAAGGCGGGTTTGAAGCTGATACTGGCCTCACTGGCCGCAAGCTCATTGTCGATAACTATGGACCGCGCATTCCAATCGGCGGTGGTTGCTTTTCTGGCAAAGATGCCACGAAGGTCGATCGCTCAGCAGCCTATATGGCCCGTCGTGTTGCGGTAGACTATCTCCGTAAAAGAGACGCGCATGAGGTATATGTTCGTCTAGCTTATGCTATTGGCTTGGCGGAACCACTAGAGAAGACAGTGATTATTGATGGCGTACCAGAAGAAATCGAAGGTTACGACTTAACACCTGCAGGTATTATTAAAGCGCTCGACTTGCGGCGTCCAATTTATGAGCCGACGGCTCGTTACGGCCACTTCGGTGAAGGATTTAGTTGGGACAAATAGTCAAACACCACAGTAGGTGACGAATAATACATCCCAGCAAAACATCTAAGAGGCTTGCTATTTATTAAAAATGATATATAATATAAAAGCAACAAAATAATTATCAATCTCCGATAATTCGTGTCTTGTGAAGTTACGGAGGAAGAAAGGAAAACATGTCTGAAAAAGCACAAAAGGATACTGGTCTTAAGATTCGTATCCGCCTCAAAGCCTATGATCATAGAGTAATCGATCAGAGTGCCAAGCAAATCGTTGATACTGCTATCCGTACCGGAGCATCAGTTAGCGGTCCGGTCCCTCTACCAACTAAACGCTCAACATTCACCGTTGTAAAATCGCCGCATGTCTACAAAACCGGTGGTGAAGCTTTCGAGATGAAAGTTCATAAGCGCCTGATTGACATCTCTAACGCTACGCCAAAAACCATCGAGAGCCTGCAGAATCTTGCACTCCCAGCTGGCGTAGACGCGGAAATCCGAATGTAGGGCCATTACAGAGATAAAATAAGCTCAAACCAAATAGGACCTTGTAAAATAGGCCCTATTTTTTTATAATAAGAGTATGACAAAAATAATGCGTCTAAAGAAACGCTTTTATTTTCTCGCTGCGGGATACTTCCGTTTCTTCGCCAATTTTGCTCTACGACGCTGGAAACCACGAATCATTGCTATAACTGGTTCTGCCGGTAAGACAACAATGCTTCATCTTGTAGAATTTGAGCTGGGAGACAATGCGCACTATTCACACGATGCTAATTCAGCCTTTGGCGTAAGTTTTGATTTACTGGGCCTTAAAGGGGTACGCGGAACTAAGCTGCGCTGGATATGGCTATTCATCGCCGCGCCTATTCGGTCACTATATTATAAACATTCTGAAGTATTCTACGTAGTAGAAATTGACGCTGAGCGGCCAAGAGAAGCACGTTTTCTAGCGGAATGGTTAAAGCCAGAAATAACTATGTGGATTTCGCTTGGATTATCTCATGCAATCCAATTCGAGCAAGAAGTAGAAGAAGGTAAGTTCGAGAGTCTTGATCTAGCAATCACGGACGAGTTTGCTAAGCTGCCAGAGAACACAGAATGCCTTGTCTTTATAGACGGAGATAACGCACTTATGAAGCGCGCTACCAAGAATATAAAAGCGCGCGTGAACGAATACCATAAATCAGAAATTGTTAAATATTCTGTATATCCCATGCGTACTGAATTTGGCACAACATCTATTACATTTAGATTCGACTCTCCGCAACCGCGTGACCTATCAATTCAACTATTGATGCTACGCGACTTAATGAAATACCTCAAAATTCCTCTAAAGACGGATTTCTCGGGTATGCCATTGCCACCAGGTCGTAGCTCATTCTTTTACGGTAAGAACGATCTTAAACTCGTTGATAGCTCGTACAATGCCCACATCATATCTATGCAGAGTATTCTAGAAATGGTGAAAAACATGCACGCTAGCCACAAATGGCTAGTAATTGGCGATATCGTGGATGAAGGATCTATCGAAGCAGAAGAACACAGAAAGCTAGCCGAACTAATAGCTGAAGCTAGACCAGAAGAAATCATTCTTATAGGTCGCCGTACTAAGAAGTATACTGCTCCACGTTTAAAAGAGCTTGGTTTTTCGCCAAAAATTACGCTCGACCCGAAGAAAGCCCTTTCTTACATAGAAAAACACACCAACGGGACAGAGACAATTATATTTAAGGGTTCTCAATACCTAGAGTGGATCATCGAGAAACTCTTAAGCGACCCAGAAGATGCTGCCAAACTCTGTCGTCGTGAACCAGCTGCCGTGAAGCGACGCAAGAACCGGGGGCTAGAATAAGATGACTAAAACAATCTCTCACGCCGTACGAAAAGTCAAACTTAAAAAACCCGAAGAACTGAAAAGCGTATGGAACGGTACTGAAAATACCAAGAACTTGTCTACAGCTAAAACACTGTATATCATTCATGGTTGGACTTATTCAGTAGAGCCATGGAGAAAAACAATAGAACTGCTTAGTAATTCCGGAGTTAAAGTCAAAATGTTAAATGTTCCAGGGTTGACTACGCCATCGAAGAGCATCTGGACGATTAAAGACTATATGTCATGGGCAGACAAAAATATTCCAGATGGATCGGTAGCCCTAGGCCACAGTAATGGTGGACGAATCCTTCTAAATCTATGCGCAGAACGTCCAGAAAAACTAAAAAAATTAATTCTACTCGATTCGGCAGGTGTGTACGAAGTATCAAAAAAAAGAAGCGTCATGAAGAAAATCGCGAAAATCGGCGCACCGCTCAAAAAGATCCCTATCGCAGATAAGGTATTCCATAAATTAACAGGTAGCATGGATTACTACAGGGCACCGGAAAACATGAAGCAAACACTCACAAACATGCTAGAGTCGGACAAAGACCTTGTCTTAGCAAAAGTTACAACGCCAACGGCGATTCTTTGGGGAGAAGAAGACAACGTCACTCCTCCACGCCATGCGCACATTCTTAAACGGAAGCTCGTTGATTCAACATTAAATATACACAGCGGGTGGACGCACGCTCCATACATTTCGGATCCTGCCGGCCTCGCAAAGGCAATCATGAAGGAGATTAAATGATTTTCTTAGGCCTAGCCTCCAATTATACCGCACGCGATATCCTAAGGCATTCTTTCGCCCTGGGAGGTAAAAAAGATTATACGGATCTCGAAAAAGAATTATCAAAAAAATACAGTGCCGATTTAGATAATCTATCGCTGACTTTCTCTGGTCGCTCGGCTATTTACCTTGCACTAAAGAGCTTCCTAGAATCAGGACGCCTAAAAAAAGGAGATCATGTAGCAATCAATGGATTCACATGCCATGCTGTAATTGAAGCTATAGAAACGGCCGGTTTAGAACCGATATATGTAGACCTAGAGAAAGCAATAGGTGGTCAGATCCTTCCAAACTACTCCGCTGAATCTCTCGAAAGAACAGTAAAGAAAGACAGAAAACTTAAATGTTTCATTTTGCAAAATACATTTGGATTTCCAGTCGATATAAGACGTTTTGATACGGTCAAAAAACAATACAATTTGCAACTGATCGAAGATTTAGCGCATTGCGCTGGACGTAAATATCCGGACGGCCGAGAGATAGGCACTGTTGGAGAAGCCACTTGCATGTCATTTGGTAAGGGTAAGAGTATCGACACAATCAATGGCGGCGCTGTCATTCTACGCGATAAAAGCTTAATGCTCCCGAAAGAATTTAATAAAGCTGCCCTTAGACGCCGAAGTGGCGGTGATGTACCACGCGCAAGCTGGTATCCATTGTTTGCTGCGATAGCACGTGGTCTTTCTCATCTTCGTCTTGAAAGACCGTGGTTGGGCTTACTACTTAAACTTCGATGGATTGAACGATCTGCAGATATAAAACTCAGTACGGACACTACGATCAGTTACTGGCAAGCAAAGTTAGCCTTAAAACAGCTGAAGAACCTTAAGAATTCCGCATTGCGCGAATTCTATTTAGTCGACAACAGAGGCGCCTGCTTGAAAGAGTTAAAAAAACATGGATATCGTTTAGAAGAATTTTGGTATGAAGTACCAGTTGCTCCAGAACGTTATTACGAATCCGTTGGATATCCGGAAAGAAATAATCCGAATGCTGTATTTTTTGCTCAGCACGTAGTTAACATTCCGACTTGGTACAGGACGAAACGGCACAAAAAAGAAGTAGCCGAAGCAAAGAGAATCATTAAATCGCACGAACTAAAGGGAGAACGTTGATGAACGACACATGGACAAAAATCTTCAAAAAATATCCAGAAGCAAACTTTCTCCAAAGCCCACTCTGGGCTGAAACCAACCGCATTATCGGCCATAAACTCGTCGTGCGCACTTTTGAGGGCAGAGCTTTATTCTTTGGCATTATCAAAGACGCCCGTCGCGGACGATACATGGAAGTACCAGGCGGACCGCTCGTTAATTGGCAAGATCGTAAATTAGTAAAGAAAGTTTTCGAGAGTATAATCGACGAAGCAAAAAAAGAAAAGTGTGTATTTATTCGATTTCGCCCACAGCTATATAAAACATCACGCAATGAAAATTATATTTTTGCATTAAAGCGAGAAATAAAAGGCATAGATCTCCGCGATGCACCAATGCATCTTCATGCACAAAATACCATCCTGTTAGATCTTAATAAGTCAGAAGAAGAGTTGCTCATGTCAATGCGTCGGCAGACTCGATATGAAGTACGGCGCAGCGAAAAACTTGGCCTTAAAGTAATAGAAGATTCTAGCGAAAAAGCATTTAAAGAATTTCATTCCGTGCAAGTCGAAACGGCGAAACGCCAAAATTTCATCCCTCCATCCGAGAAAGAATTATTAGCAGAACGCGAAGCGTTTTCTCCTAGCAATATTAAGCTGTACAAAGTCACAGACGATGAAAATAAACCCATCGCCTACGGACTGATACTTATATATGATAAAGAAGCAGAATACTTCGAGGCGGCTTCAACCGAATTAAATCGAAAACTTCCCGGCGCATATGCTTTATTATGGAAAGCCATCAAAGACCTGAAGTCCATGGGCGTAGCACGATTTAATCTGTGGGGCATAGCACCACCAGGCGTGGAGCATCATCGCTATTCAGGTGTCACTACATTTAAGACAGGGTTTGGCGGCGAAGTAATAGAACTTATACCAGCTAAAGACATCATTTTGAACAAACTAAAATACAAGATAGATGAAATCGTCGAAACAGCTCGAAAAAAGAAAAGGAATCTATAGATGAAAATTGCAATTATTGACGCAGGTAATCGTGATTCTTGGGATAAATTTATCACGAGCCACAAAGAATCAAATTTTCTACAAAGCTGGGACTTCTATGAATTTCATACATCGCGAGGAAATCCAATCGTTCGTCGCATTGCAATTAATGAAAAGGGCAATATCATAGGCGCCTATGCCGGTGTTGTAGAGAAGGCTAAACGAGGCCGCCACCTTGCGATAGCGGGCGGCCCAATTCTAGATTGGCATTGTAAAAAATTAGTCGACCAAATTTTTGATGACATAAAAATAGAAGGTAAACGTCAGAAGTGTGCGTTTATCCGGATCAGGCCACAGCTTGAGCTAAGCGATAAATCACTTAAACTTATGCGAGACCACGGTTTCATCAAAGCGCCAATGTATCTATCCGTAGAATATGCAGGTATACTCAACCTAGAAAAAACCGAAGACGAAATACTAGCCGGCGCATCACAAGGCTTTCGCCGTAAAATGCGCAAGGCCGAAAAGAACAGCATAACTGTCGAGATTTCGAATGACCCAGAAGTAATGAAAGATTTTTGTGATCTCGAAGCTAAACACGCCAAGCGCCAAGGATATGTACCATTTACTAAAAACTTTCTCACAAAACAATTCGAGGCATTTGCCAAGAATGATGAAGTTTTGATGTATACTGCAAAGAAGGATGGTGAGATTCTAGCTATGAACTTTATGATTTTTTATGGCAACGAGGCGAGTTACCATTATGGCGTTTCGTCAGATTTAGGCACAAAGTATTCAGCCGCTCCTCTGCTTCACATGAAAGCAATAGAAGAAGCTAAAAGACGTGGTATTAAACGGTACAATTTATGGGGAATTGTCGGACTTGAAGAAAAAAAACATCGCTTTTACGGAGTCAGCGAATTTAAACGTAGTTTTGGCTGTGAAGAGCTGAAGTATACACCAGCACATGATTATGTGATTAATCCATTAAAATATCAGTTGACTAAAATTGTCGAAACTGCCAGGAAAAAGAAAAGGCACGTTTAACATAATCGACGTACAAAATAGCCCATTTCATACTTCCAATTTCATAGCGCTTTTGTTAAAATAAACATAAGAATGGTGTTAGCATACGATAACAAAGCTATTAAACATTTATTGCGCAATATCAAAACGCAGAATAAATTCATAATTTTTGTTTTTCTTCCCGTCCTATTTACCCTGATCAATGTATTCATAACTCCAACGCAATCAGCGCATGCTTGGACGGTAGCTGAGTGTATGAGTAGCGCGAATAGTGTCATAGGCACAAACATCGTTAATGCAAACTATGAAACATTCTATGAAAGATGCGACAGCTCTGCACCGGGAAGCGGAACTTACGGTATGATATATATTAATAGTACGACGATTCCAGAAATAAGTAGCAATAACGACACATTTCAGAAAAATTTAAAACGCACAACAATATCGACAGTAACAAACTCAAGCGCGAACGCGTATGTATGCACTAGTGCTAGCGGCGTGTCAATGTCAAGCAATATGACGGCTACAACATCATCAACAGCTGGACAATTTAGCTCGCCATCAGGAAACGGCACATTGACGGTCGATCTATCTAAAGGCACATGGACACGAGACGGCGCAATATATAAACGTAGATTTAATTATAACTCTTGTCTAGGTGCATCTGCATGCGATAGCCAGTGTCATGAGTTCCCGATGATTATTTATGTGTATAGAGTTGCATATCCCTCCGCGACCGACGCCGTTAGTAGCGTCACGAATGCTGCCCAACAGTCAAATGGCAAGTATAAAACAACAAGTAGTGATGGATCGTATACAATCAACTTTACACATACTCTGTCATCAAACAAAGCGTGGTCGGGATCATCCGTAACGAGCGGACAATGGAGCTATTGTACTGCTCAAGGAGATAGCTCCGCAGACTGCACGCCGTCTACGAGTAATCCAACCTTAACACCAACGTACAGTGGAACCTTGAACCACGGTGATGAGGTCACTGTTTGTTCATGGGTCAAATATCCAAGAAAGGTAGGCCTAGACACTTACGCTCCAACCATTAGCTACACATGGTCATCTGGAGCCTGCGCAACAGTGTACCGTGAAGATCCGCCAATCTATACAGCAGCAATCACTGGCGCCCTTTCAATCGGTGCACCCTCAAATACAACTCACATATCGGGTACGAGCTATCTGGGCTACTACGGAATAGACGACTATTCCGCTACTGCAACTAAAACCCTAACACGTACAGATAGCGAGACAAATATATCATCAATCACGGCTAAAGGTACGGCACAAACCGGGTCGTCTCAGTCCGGAACATTCTCTAATCGAACTGGAACGGGTGCATCGATTTCGGCTAATTTAACAAGAACTGCGCCTAACAATACTACCAGCAATACACATACTGTCAGCATCAATGACGTGGCAGTTGGCGGATCTAAAACTGTCTGCGATCGGTTAGCCTACTATGCATCACCAACAATGCAATTAAACGTCCAGACAGACGGTAGTCTGTCCTATACCACTCCATCGTGCGTCACGGTTTATCGTCCCGCTCGAGCCACCTTCTCAGGCACCGTAGCGTATCCATCAGCAAATAACGACACGAACATTAAGTCACAAAGTAATGGCAACTTGCTGGGAAACGGTTCTGCTACAAGCTATAGCATCAAGACTACTTACACTATAACTCGAACCAACGATAACCCTACTTCAGCTACGAGCAAATACACTACCTCTACTTCCTCGCAACCTGATTCAGCGTCAACTCTCTCTGGCTCTCTACAAAAAAACGAAACCTACAACCCTACTGCCAATAATACCAAATCGATAACGCAGAATGTCGGTACTAAAGGAGACTACTGCTTCTATATGACATACGAGAAAGAAATCGACTACTATGGCGGAACAAACAGAATCAATGATCGTTACTCTATAGATAAAGTATATAACTGTACAACTTTCTATAATCCTAAATACGCAGACGTAACAAGCGCTATGGATGTATCGGTGGTGGGTATGACCGGAAACGCTACAAGTGGTTTCCGCGGTAACGGCTACGATGAGACCTATACACCAGTAGTTCATTATATCCTCAAACGTGTTAATAACGATGCTAACTCAACCCCGACTAATGCAACATCACGTTTCGCCGTAAATACTGCTGCTAGTACCTCTTATGACGCAACCAAGTTCCCAGCCTCTGTTCCAGGTTCTGGCACAGGTAAAGGCGGCACGGCTACTGATCTCTCTAGGAATCGTAGTCCAATCTATGATTATCCAGTCGCATTCTCATTGTCTTTTGCCGGTGTGGCAGAAGGCACAACTATCACAAAATGTTCATACCTCAAGTACGATAGCCGAATTGGCTATATTGGTGACACAGTTCTGACTACGCCATTTGACACACGTTCTCAATCTACGAACTACATTTGCGCCAACTTCCTGAATCCATACAAGTACACAGCTACATTTTCCGCATCAATTTCCGTTGCGAACGGCTCTTATCTATCTGGTACAAGTAACACGAATAGTACAAGTAATAGTAGAGAGGGTAACGGTCTTTATGGCCAATACACAATTACCCCGACATACATCGTTAAGCGCAGTAATAACTCACCCGCAATAGGAGTCACTTCAAGATATGCTGTTAGCGATGTCTCTCAACCAACCGCCGATGCAGCAAAAACATTTACCCCTGCGCTAAAATACAACGAGACGGAAACTATCAATAAACCAGCAAAGACTGTTCAGGTAGACATCGGTGGCACCACGACACAATGCTTCTACATCACCTTCGATAACCAAGTCAAACTAATTGGTAGCAACGCAAGTGGTGACTCATCTGGCAATGTCGTAATTGGCAAACCAGATGGCGTAACAGAAGACAGGTCATTCGAGGGCAAACAATACGTTTGCTATGTCTTCACTAATCCAGCACAAACCTATACTGCTCACTATACTGGTACTTCAGCTGGCACTATCGATAGTCATACTTGGCTTGATCGATCTGATAATAATCATATGGGTGTACTAGATAACGCAATACGTATCAGTGGCACTAATACTAACTCAGACGGATCTTATACCGATCATTTCCCGAAGAAACCAAATGGCACAGCCGATGATGTTTACACAGTTTCCTTTACACACGTTGTGAACCGTACCGACACAGACAAATCATCTACGGCATCTACGGTTTATTACGTCAATCCAACTGTATATAACTGGGAAATACAAGATTGTGAAGATGCAGGATGCGTAGCTGGCGTCTATAGATCATATACACCCACGACACGAGACACTGATGCCTCTCGTACGGTATCTGGTGTAAAGTCTACACTCAGCGTAAGTAGCTCGAACACAATTAATACTCAAGCTAAATTTACGTTCAACGCCACAAATAAGGGTAAGTACCTATACTACTGTCAGCGCGTAGCTTATTCGACAACCGCTGTTTACACATCTGCCACTGATCCTAGCAATCGTAACTGGCACCTTGACTCACTTGATGAGGATAGTATTAGACAAGTTTCGTACTCTACGCCGGCATGTGTAACTATCAGAAACCCAGATTGGCACGAAGCCAACTCTACCACGCGCACTCACTATATTGATGTTTCCGGCATACCAGGCAATACTATATACCCGTCAGGTGCTCGTCTACTATCAGGCACACAGTACGAGACTATCACCATCGAGCTATCATTCCTCTTCGACCATAGCGTTACACGCTATGACAATAACACGTGGCGTACTAATAACTTTGATGAGACCGATGTGCGTGCTGCAGATACGGCTTACTACACAAATAACCCAAGTACTGGTCGCGCCTTCTTCCAGCCAACTATCTATGGCGACAGCAACTACAGTGTTCATACCCCGAGTACGGACCTGAGGATGTATGGCTCCGAAACTTTACCAGGTACACGTGACACGGTTAAATTAATTAACCCATTAAAGTTGCAATCTGGTTCGTTAGTAGAAATAGATGGACGTGATCTCGTGCTGAATGCGAGAGACAAAGATCATGGTGATTCCTGGTCATCTACGGCTAACGATGGTCGTACGCGCATTGGTTTCAATGGCCTAGACCGTGAAAAACTCAGAATGACCAATGCGAGAGAAAAAGATCTATCCTACCACTCTTTAATGGCTGGCGATACAAAAAACTTCACCATGAGTACTTACAATTCTCGAGCCGCTTGGAGTGTTAGATACCGAGAGATTACGCGTCAGGAAGTCTATCCCGGTAGCTGGAAGTCTAATGCTTCCGGTTCGCAAATCTATAACCGTACAGAAAAAGTCGACAGCGAACCACAGTTAACGACCCCAGTCAAACGAGATTCTCGCGACACAACTTCACCGACAGTTTATTCAATTTTCCGACCTTACAACTTTATCATCAATAATATAGTTAACTCCAATGTTGATAGCATAGCTCTTGCCGAGAATTCTTATACGATAAACTACACGATAGATATCGGCAAGGAAAACAATGATCACGAATACATCACTGATCCAAACCATACCGACAACGCTCGTTACGTCTATGTAGTTGGATATGTAGTGGATAAAAACGCCACAATAGGCCAATTGCAAACACTCACTCCAGCACATGCACCAACTAACGGTAACTTCACATATTCTGGCAATGCTTATAACGATGTCTGCGGAGTAATCAATAGAAACTCATTCGTCAAAGACTGTCATATATTGACAGATGGGCACCCAAACAAGCTATCTAAAAAAGACGGGGAGTCCGTAGACCCAGGTACATCATTCAAACATGTATATAATCTATCAGATTATCAGCTCTCCTACACAACTGGCGTCATTACGGTCCCAGATCTTCCTGTCGGGGATAAGTATTGCGTAGCCATTGCAGTTAGGAACTACAGCTCAGCATCTAGTAGCTACTTTGTATCTACATCTTCCTGCCGAAACGTATCAAAGCGTCCAAACTTCCAAGTTTGGGGCGGATCGGTTCTATCAAATGGCGATATTACAACAACCATCACTGATAGGGGTGGCAAAGTATTTGGCTCATGGGCAGACTACGCAATTATAGCTAATGGCACAATCAAACGGATTGGTTCTGGCGCTACGCTTATTAGTGGAGCTACTGTTACGGCATCTACATGTACTACCGTACCTAATCCATTGACCATATCGAACGCATATTGTAACCATGCAACAAATAAATATCTTGGTAGAGCATCCATTGATGCCAGACTAGAAAATATAGAACGATTCAAAGATTACCTACCAACCAATGCCGAACTTAACAGCATACCAGTAGTATGTGGCTCGGGTGGATGCAGGAGAGAAGTAGATGCCGGTAAGACATATGTCGTACGCACAGACGACGACATTACAATCAGTGAAAACATTTATAATAACTATTCTAGCTCGCAAGTTGTAATCATAGCCAAAAATATTTACATAGATCAATCAGTCACTAATCTTGATGCAATACTCATTGCTTCTGGACCGAGCAATAATGGTGGCACTGTAGACACATGCAAGAACTATACTTATGACGCACTCAACAACAATGTTTGCACTAATAAGTTAACTGTGAACGGACTAATCATCGCAAGCAAGGTCTACCTCAAGCGCACGTCGGGTGGAGATCCGGTAGAAAGTATCAAGGAGCCGGCAGAGCTAGTTAACTTCCAGCCATCCATATTTATCTGGGCCCAAAATAGAAGCGCCAATGCCCATAATCCACAGATGGTCTATATAAAGAAACTACCTCCAAGGTACTAAGCGCCCACTACAACTATACCCTTGAATTATTCGACAAGGATGTGTTAGAATAGACTAAAGATTATAAGCGAGGAACTATCATGCCCGAAATCAAACCATCTGAAGTCGAAAGCACCGCAAGTATCAAAGTCATTGGCGTTGGTGGCGCCGGTGGTTCCGCAATTGATCGAATGAAAGAAGTTGGTCTAACAGGCGTCGAATTGGTAGCAATTAACACAGATGCGCAAGCATTACATCATTCTAATGCCGACACGAAGGTTCATATTGGTCGAGGCCTTGGTGCTGGAGGAGACCCAGAAAAAGGCCGTGAAGCTGCAGAAGAAAGCCGTGAACTCATAGGAAAGGCGCTAGAAGGTGCTGATATGGCGTTCATTACCCTAGGTGCAGGTGGTGGTACCGGGTCTGGTGCTGGTCCAATCGTTGCAGAAGAAGCAAAAGCGCGCGACATTCTAACCGTAGGCGTCGCAACAAAGCCATTCACATTCGAAGGCGCAAAACGACGAGAGAATGCTGAAGCCGCTATTTCTAACCTCGCGAAGAACGTAGATGCTTTAATCACAATTCCGAATGATCGTCTACTCCAGACTATAGATCCTCGTACTCCGCTACTAGAGACATTCAAAATCGCAGACGATGTATTACGCCAAGGCGTCCAAGGTATATCTGAACTAATCACGGAGCATTCGTTAATCAACCTAGACTTCGCGGACGTCAAAGCCATCATGAAAAATGCTGGATCGGCTCTCATGGGCATAGGACGCGCATCCGGCGAAAACCGCGCTACAGCTGCCGCAAACCAAGCAATAGAATCTCCACTAATTGAAGTCAAAATTGAAGGAGCTAAAGGTGTTTTGTTCAGTGTTGCGGGCGGGTACGACATGTCTATGTCTGAGATACAGGAAGCCGCAGAGGTAATTACGGCAGCGGTCTCTCCCGATGCGAATATCATCTTTGGTGCATCGATTCGTCCAGAACTACAAGACGAGATTGTGATTACAGTGGTTGCAACAGGATTCGATAGCGAATATTATCGTGAGCTAGAGGCAAAAAGAGAAGCAGAACGATTAGAGAAAGAACAAGCAGAAGCGGAAGCACGCCAGCTCGAAGAAGCAGAACGCTTAAAGAAAGAACAAGAAGAAGCTGCGGAGAATGCCACAATGGCAGCTATGGAATCAACGGATTTTACAGCTAACAGTAAAAACAATATCTGGGATTCTATCGAAAAGCCAGAGCCTGAAGAAGACTTGGATATACCGCCAAGCCTAAGGAATCGTCTAAAACGTTAAAGCTATAGAAAAAAGGGAAGGCATGAATCACAAATTCAAAATTGGCGATTCGAAAGTGTTGGAAAGTCGCGAGGCCTTAGATGGTACCATGATACGACGCCGTCGCGTTACGTCCGATGGCAAATACCGCTTTACGACATATGAGCGTATCGAAATGCCAAGTCTAATGGTAAAAAAACGTAGCGGAGAACGTGAGGCGTTTGACCGCGATAAGCTAGTTACCTCTATTCGGAGAAGCGTAGGGAAGTTTCTGAACAGTGAATTAGAGGTAGAAGAAGTAGTAGAAAAAGCTATGGACATACTCTATGAACTTGGTACCGAAACCGTGACGAGTGAGCAAATAGGCGAAGCAGTACTCGAGGTGCTATCCGAAATGAACGAAGTCGCCTATGTTAGATACTCATCTGTATTTCGTAAATTTAAAACACTAGACGAATTCGAGGAAATCATACGGAAGCAGCGTGAAAAAGCATCAGTACGCAAAGGAGATAAGTCGTGCGCATAGTCGTGATTTTTAAGCAATTCTCGGATCATGCACGAGAAGTCGAAGAATGGATAGATCAATTCGAACGACGTGGCGGCCGTGAGGTCGAACAACTCGACCCAGAAAGCCCAGATGGTGAAATGTTTTGCACTTCGCGCGACATCATGCAATACCCCACAATAGCGGTAACAGATGACGATGGGAAGACTTACGAAATGTGGTCAGGCTCACCCCTTCCAGTTATAGATGAAGTTATGGGCTATATTGCTCGCTAAAACCGAATAAATATAGTATAATATAACAATATGAAATACGAAGCCGGAAAACGCCGTCGTGCTTTGGAGTACGAGAAAGCCATCTCTGATTGGTGGAAGAAAAATAAATTTTTTGAAAAATCGGTCGCGAATCGTAACGCGAAAGACTCATACGTCTTCTACGACGGACCACCGTTTATTACGGGGATGCCGCATCACGGAACACTACTCAGTTCTATAATTAAAGATGCCGTCCCGCGTTACTGGACTATGCAAGGGAAGCACGTTGAGCGTCGTTGGGGTTGGGACTGCCATGGATTGCCGGCCGAAAACTACGTCGAAAAACAATTAGGAATAACAGACCGACGCGAAATAGGCAACAAAATATCCCTAGAGAGCTACATTTTAAAAGCTCGCGATTCTATGGTTGCCAATTCAGAGACATGGCGCTCAACTGTTGATCGAATTGGACGTTGGGTGGACTTCGATAACGCCTACCGAACTATGAATAAGGACTTCATGGAGAGTGTTTGGTGGGCATTTAAAACACTCTATGAGAAGGGTTATATCTACGAGGGCGCGAAGGTACTAATGTACGACACTAAGTTTGCTACGCCAGTCTCTAAAGCTGAAGTAACAATGGATAACGATGCTTACCAGACAGTTACGGATCCGAGCGCATATGTAAAATTTGAAATAGCTGAGGGTGAAATGCAAGGAGCATATTTTATGGCATGGACAACCACGCCGTGGACTCTGCTTGGCAACGCCGCGCTCGCCGTCAACCCAGATCTAGAATACGCGCTTTATCAAGATGCTACCGATTCCCACAAGCGCAAATTCATTGTTCTTAAAGGCAAACAGTGGGAAGGCTGGCAAGAAATTAAATCATTTTCGGGCCGCGAATTAATAGGACTAAGGTACAATCCACATTTTTTGAATTCAGACAGAAAATGCAATCTTGTAGATTGGCAAGATTTCGCCAAAAATTACTACGAAACAAACACCGAAAATATCTATAAGGTCTGGGGCGCAAACTTCGTTGGAAACGAGGAAGGGACCGGTATAGTTCATATTGCACCAGCTTATGGTGAAGATGATTTTGAGCTTGGGCGTCAGAATCAAATTCCATTGATTGATGTCTTGGACAATAATGGTTTTTATCTCGAGGGAGCAGAAAAAGGTCTTCTAGCCGCTGGAGTTAGGCCAGATGATAGTGGCAAAATCCACGCGTGGGACATGAATAAAATTATCGCTAAATGTCTAGAACAAGCTAAGATTATCGAGAAAATCGAATATATCAAGCACGAATATCCATTCAACCCACGCAGCAAACAACGTATCATGTATAGGGCAATTCCAAGCTGGTTCTTTGATGTTCAAAACTTGAAACCAGAACTGATTAAAAACAACGAATCAATTAATTGGTTCCCAGAGCATTTCAAAGAAGGTCGCTTCCGTAAAAATATCGAAGCCGCACCTGACTGGAATTTATCTCGTGATCGTTTCTGGGCAACAGCAATGCCAGTATGGAAAGGCGACAAAGGGACAATAAAAGTAGTAGGCAGCTATCAAGAATTAAAAGAGCTATCAGGCAAAGAACTAGAAGATTATCATCGCCCATGGGTTGACGAAGTAGAATTTGATATAGATGGAGAGCATTTCAAACGAGTAGATAAAGTACTTGACTGCTGGTTTGAATCTGGATCAATGCCATTCGCGCAAATGCACTATCCATTCGAGAACAAGGATAAGTTCGAAAATAATTATCCGGCAGACTTCATCGTAGAATACGTTGGCCAAATTCGCGCTTGGTTCTATTACGTTCACGTGGTCAACACGGCTCTATTTGGCAAGAATGCCTATAAAAATGTAATCGTTACCGGCACTCTAGCTGGCAATGATGGTCGTAAAATGAGCAAAAGCCTAGGAAACTTTACGGATCCAAACGAATTAATGGACAAATTCTCAGCGGATTCACTTCGCTTCTTGCTATTATCTAGCCCAGTAGCGGCAGGAGAAGATTTTGCGCTATTAGATAAAGATGTTTCGGATGTCGCTCGCAAACTCTCAATGGTTTGGAACGTCTATGATTTCTTTACGACTTATGCTGAAGTCGACGGATTCGACTCAGAAAAGCACTGGGAGCCAAAAGACTCAAGCATAGAATTGCTAGAAAATCCACTCGATCGCTGGATCATATCTCGGCTGCACGAACTCAAATCAGAAATAATCACAGGTATGGAAGTTTACAATATACCAAAAGCACTGGCTGGAGTCCTACCATTCCTTGATGATCTATCAAATTGGTTCGTCCGCCGTTCTCGCCGTCGCTTCTGGAAGTCCGAAGATGACACCGATAAAAACGAAGCCTATTGGACGCTTTATACGGTCTTAGTAGAGTTTGCGATAATGATGGCGCCGTTTACTCCATTCTTGTCGGAAGAGCTATACCAAAAAATGACCGGAGCAGGCTCATCTGTGCACTTACTAGATTATCCGTCAGATATTACTACAGACAAAACAGCACTTGAATTAATGAACAGAACTCGCGAGATAATCACTGATGGGCTCATGATGCGCATGCAAAAATCCGATACAGAAACACAAGTCAAAATCCGTCAGCCACTATCCGTGTTTACTTATGGCGGAAATAAACTACCAGAATTTTATGAACAAATCATCAAAGACGAGTTAAATGTCAAAACTATCAAACATGGTAAAGAAAATAAACTTGATAAGACAATCACAAAAGAGTTAGAGGAAGAGGGGTTCGTCCGTGAGCTAATTCGCGCAGTTCAAGCTGCTCGCAAGAAGGCGGGCCTACAGGTAGATGATCGCATCAAGCTTTCTGTAACGCTCGAGATACCCAACAAATTCCGAAAACTTCTTATGACAGAAACACTTACCACGGACTTATCAAACGGAAACTATGAATACGACGAAATCGTAACAATCAACGGCAAACAAGGTACAATTAGTATAGAAAAAGCATAAAAGAACCCTCCTTTGCAGGAGGGTTTTTGTGAATCAGGAATTATTTATCGTTCGCCGTGAAAAACAGAACACCTTTATAGGTATAGTAATCATAACCACCGTTACTGTTCTTAACAGTAAAGTAATTTGCATAGAAATTGTATATATCTACGCCGGACACCAGAAGTCTTTTTTCTTTAGAAGCGGTCACATCTATAACATCATAATTATTCGTGTCTCGTTTAAGCGACCAGATTTCATGGTCAACAGCAACACTGCGATTATAAGCTTCCTCATAATCAAATCCAGTGACAGGAAAACCATTCTCCGTTAAAATAGCACGCATGTCGTTCTCATCATACACAACATAACTTTTGTTGTAGGAATAAGCTCGTTTAAAAGAAATATCGTTAACTCGGTTGCCCGTAGAACCAATCATATAATAACTTTCGCCGTCATCAGAAACAATCGCGTGATGATGCTTGTCAAATAATGAAGAAATGTCTTGGTAATCTCCAAATGCAAAAGAACCATCTAGATGATAGAAACTATATTTCTCGCCACTCTTAACAGCATACAGGTCATCGTAAAGTACGACACCACTCACTAATTCAGATTTTTCGTCGAAGATTCTTACAGTATCGCCATGATAACGTATCTCAACCCTGTCATCATCGTTAACCATAGCATAATTGTTATTGTCTTTAAAAGCCAAACCGGAGCTAACTGTCTTTTCGACTTTATAATTTTTATCCAAAAGCGAAACCGCATCATAACTGTCATAACCAATCACGACATCCGTATCCCGGACAAAACCGTAATTACTAGTTTCATTAAGATCGTATAAGTCACCTCTGGAAATAACTTTATAATCTTTGCTGTTGTCGTATTCTTCTAGCAAGACAACCGAACGGTCATCGGATACGCTATCTATAGAGTAACGATCACCCTCAAACATAGCGATTTGCTTACCTGCTCTGTTATCGAAAACTAGATTCCAATTATTATAAAAGACAAGACCAAAATCGTCAGAAGAGCTATAGCGCATTACGGCATCATCCACCATTTCAAGTTGTGCCATCAAAACACCCGCGTAATTATATACATAATAGTAGCCATCACACAGAGCAACCGCGAATGTTGAACTTGTGCTCGGAAGATCCAATTGTAAGTCCTCGCCACTCAACAAAATACGTCCACTACCTAGCATTAAGTGCCGAGCGCCATTATTGTCTATAGCTACATAAAGCCCAGCACCATAATTGTTAATGGTCGAAATACGACCAAAATCTACCGTCGTCCTACCCATATCATTAATCAAGGCATACTCACCACCTTTGCGAACATAGGCGTATCCACCTACAAAAGCTGACCTATCATCATACTCGTCATCTGTAAGGCGTTTGCCATCGCTATTCCAGAGCGTATATTTACCATTATCGTATACAAAGAAAGCGTTCGTGTATAGCGGGCTTGCTTTAGGGTTGTTATAATCAGGTATCTTTCGAAAAGCAAAAACCGCAACAAAGATAATAACGATAGCAAAGAATAAACCAATTAACCCAAATATTAAACTCTTATTAAAAGGCTTCTTCTCTATCTCCGAATCATACCCAGTCTCCGCATCAGAAGACTTGCTAGCGTCATTCTTTTTTGTCACCCTTTTTGTGTTAGCTTTTTTCTTCTTTTCCACCATAAAAACTCCACTTACTTTCTATCATTATAACACATATAATCCATCCATAAGCGTAGTACAATACCTTGATTTTAAGAAATAAACTTGTATAATATATATATTAGATTATGCTTAAACTATTTCGATATCTAAAGCCATATTGGTGGCAAACAATCTTGCTTGTTTTCTCGATAGGAGCACAGACTTTTCTCACGCTCCAGTTGCCCGCCTTAATGGCAAATATAGTTAACGATGGTATAACGGCAGGTGATCAACCAGTCATTATAGAGCTAGGCCTTAAAATGGTAGGGTTCACAGTCCTCGCTTCGCTATTTGCACTTGCTGCACATTATTTGTCTGCAAAAGTAGGAGCAGGCTTTACTAGAGATCTTCGTCGCGACTTCTACAAAAAAGTATTGAGCCTTAACATATCAGAAATCGACAATTTTTCAACAGCATCACTAATAACAAGAACTACCAATGATATAGGACAAGTATCCGAAGCAATCATGATGATTCTGACCATGATGTTACGCGCGCCGATGATGGGGATAGGCGCCATTATTCAAGCATTTCGCACTGCTCCAGATTTAACTTGGACAATTGCACTTGGTATAGGTGTCATAATTACATTCACAGCTATCATTATGGCGTGCGTCATTCCGAAGTTCAAACTGTTCCAGAAACTTATTGATCGTTTAGTATTGATTGCGCGCGAAAATTTAACAGGATTACGCGTCGTAAGAGCATTCAACAAAGAAGAATATGAGAATAAAAAGTTCGCCAAAACTAATCACGAAATAACAAAAACAGCAATTTTCTTCGATAGACTTATGTCCCTTCAGGATCCACTGACAAACCTAGTCTTTGACGGTATCACGCTACTTGTCGTTTGGCTTTCCTTAAATCATTTAGAGACCGATATATCATACCTAGGCGATATGATGGCATTTGTTCAATATGCATCACAAGTTCTCATGGCATTTCTTATCCTAACCATGTTGTTTGTCGTCTTACCTCGAGCAAACGTTTCTGCAGGACGTATTCAGGAAGTATTTAAAACAAAGAATAAGATCATATGGAAAAATAAAACCGAAGGAGTACCAGATAAGCGACCATCCGTAGAATTCAAAAATGTTGACTTTCTCTATTCTGGTGCAGAAGAGAAAGTTCTAAACAATATTTCGTTTAAGGCAAATGCTGGCGAAACAACGGCATTCATAGGTTCAACAGGTTCAGGAAAATCAACGCTTATTTCACTTGTCCCACGTTTCTATGAAGCAACCAACGGCGAAATATTGGTCAACGGAGTAAACGTCAAAAACTATGCACCCGAAGATCTGATGAGGCGCATCGGATACGTACCACAGAAAGGCGTTTTATTCTCAGGAACCATCAGAGAAAATATTGCATTCGGCGCGACAACCATAGATGAGCCTAGCGTTCGTACCAGCGCCAAAATATCGCAAAGCTATGACTTCATCGAAAAGCTTGATAAAAAATTTGATGCACACATTGCACAAGGGGGTTCAAATGTCTCTGGCGGACAAAAACAACGCCTATCCATCGCCCGCGTAATTGCCAAAAAACCAGAAATATTCATCTTTGACGACAGTTTCTCTGCATTAGATATGAAAACCGACAAAAGATTACGAGAAGCACTAAAACCAGAGACCAAAGACAGTGTCGTGCTAATTGTTGCACAGCGTATTAATACTATTAAGGATGCCGAACAAATCATTGTACTTGACCAAGGAAAAATTATGGGGCGTGGAAGACATTACGACTTATTAAAATCCTGTTCGGTATACCGCGAAATAGTTAAAAGTCAGTTCTCCGAGGCAGAGTTCGAAAAGGAGATAGCACATGCCTAGAATGACCACAGAAAGACCTAGGAACGCCAAAAAATCACTTTCAACTTTCATAAAATCGCTCAAAAGGTTTCGCCTCGTCTTCGTAATCGCATTAGTATTTACGGTCGTCTCGAGTTTGCTGCGGCTTCTTAGCCCAAATATCCTCGGCAGTATGACAAATACAGCCGTTGCATCGCTAAGCGAAAACGGCACTATCAACACAGAGCAAATAAAGTTATACGTCATTCAATTAATCGTAATATATGCCGCAGTATCGATTTTGGGATATTTCGAGCACTTTCTGCTAGCTCGAGCTACAGCGTATTATACCGAAAAACTGCGCAAAGAAATAATGGCTAAAATCTCACGCTTGCCGATTTCGTATTTTGACACGCATAAATTTGGCGATACTCTAAGTATACTAAGTAACGATGTCGACATCTTATGGGATTCATTGACTGAGGGATTAGCACAAATCATCACTAATATTACTACAATATGTGGATCGCTCATAATGATGTTTATCATATCACCCATCCTAGCATTAACAGCTATAATAGTAGTACCACTGGCAACATTTCTGGTTGGTAAAATCGCCAAAAGAGCACAAAAATATTTCGTAACCCAACGCAAAGAACTCGGCGAACTCAATGCACATATCGAAGAAGATTACTCCGGACAGTTAATTATTAAATCCAATTCACATGAAGAAGCATCAACGATAGAGTTCGAGAAAGTAAACGATAAATTATATGAAAATAGCTGGAAATCACGTTTCCTCTCTTCGTTAGCCTTTCCAATCGTACACTTCTTTACAAATTTTGGCTATGTAATCATATGCGTCTTCGGTGGAAACCTTGTTCTTGAAGGTAAGCTCCTTATTGGCAATATACAAGCATTTCTACAATACTTATCACGATTTAATCAACCACTTTCGAATTTGAGCGAAATCGTTGCGACATTTCAACAAACACTCGCCGCCGCAGAGCGCGTATTTGGATTCCTAGAAGAAGAAGAGGAAAAGCCCGACCCGGAACTAGCCAAAAAAATACCACGCGTCAAAGGTGCCATAGAATTTCATGATGTCTCATTCTCATACGATAAGAAAACACCGGTCATAAAACATTTCTCTGCAAAAATAGAGCCAGGAGAACAAGTTGCCATTGTTGGCCCGACAGGAGCAGGGAAAACCACAATAATAAATCTGCTAATGCGCTTCTATGATCCTGATTCGGGATATATCACTATTGATAATATACCAACAAGCGAAATGCGGCGCTCGGACGTACGTGCTTTATTTGGAATGGTCTTGCAAGACACATGGCTATTTTCGGGCACAATTCAAGACAATCTGAAATATGGCCGCGAATCAGCAAGTTTATCAGAGATTAAAATAGCAACCAGAGCTGCAGGTATAGATCACCTTATTGAGTCTATGAAAGGAAGTTATTCGGCTAAAATCAGCGAAGATTCTGACAACATTTCTGCAGGCGAAAAGCAGCTTATTACTATCGCGCGCGCCATGGTAGAGAACCCACCTATGATGATACTAGACGAAGCTACATCAAATGTAGATACACGAGCAGAGCAAAAAATCCAAGATGCCTTCGAACAGCTAACAAAAGGCCGCACTTCATTTGTTATAGCGCATCGTTTATCGACCATACGTAATGCCGATCTAATCCTAGTCATGAGGGATGGTAACATCGTTGAACAAGGGAACCACGAAGAACTTCTAAAGCTCAACGGTTTCTACGCAGAGCTCTATAATAGTCAATTTGCTGACCAAGAAATCTAAAACCTAGGCAAAAACGTCTAAGAAGTATGTGCTATAATAGCGTCATGGCAAAGTTATATTTTCGTTATGGAGCTATGGGGTGCGGCAAGACTATGCAGCTTCTTCAAGTCGCATTCAACTACGAAGAACGTGGCCACCAGGTGTGCGTTATGAAGCCAAAAACTGATACAAAAAACGGGGAAAAACTCCTTACGCGTATTGGGCCAGAACGAGAAACAGACCTATGCTTCGACAAGAAAATAGATTTATTTAAAGAAGTAGCAGAAAAATATGCAGGAGTAGCATGTATTCTCGTAGATGAAGCCCAATTTTTAACAAAGGAACAAGTCGATCAACTTATGCAAATAACTATCCAGCTCGATATACCCATCGTAGCATACGGACTTCGACTTAATTTCCGTCAGGAAGATGGAGGCTTTGAAGGAGCAACCAGACTTTTACAGATTGCGCACGATATTGAAGAGCTAAAAACAATCTGCGAATGTGGTCACAAAGCAACCATGAATTGTCGATTCTTGGACGATAAACTAGTGACAAAAGGACCAGATGTATTAATTGATAATGGAGAAACAAAAATAGAATATCGAGCGCTTTGTCCGGCCTGTTTCTACAAATATTTAAGAGGAGGTAAATAAATGCTTATCTTCATTGAAGGGCAAGATGCTACCGGAAAAGACACTCAAGCAGAAATGCTCAAAGATTATTTTGAGTTCAACGGAAAATCGGTAGTCCATTACAGCGAGTCTGGCACCGCCTCCTCAGATCCTTTTATTGCCGCAATAGCCAATCTTAATTACCAAAAAGATTTTGGAATTGACAAGAAAACTCGTGTTCTACTCTACCTAGTCAATCGTTATGAGCAATGGAAGCGTTTTGCTGAGCCAGCATTAAAATCAGGCAAAGTCGTTATTATTACTCGATCATGGTTTTCGACCCTGGTTTACGAAGGTTATGGCACGGGTGTTTCGCGCAGCTACATCGCACGCATACATAAAGATCTATTACCACCTAGTTATTTCAATCCAGACAAATATGTTATATTCACTCTTTCAGACGAAGAAAGACAAAAGCGTCTAATTGCTCAAGGTAAACGGAACGAAGAATTTTTCAAAAGTAAAGATGCCGAGTTTCAAGCGCGCTTGAATCAAGCCTATGTCGAAATCGGGAAAAAATATGATGTCCCGACCCTTGACGCATCAGGAACGCCCGAAGAAGTATTTGAAAAGCTCAAAAAGCTCTTCCAAATTTAACTTAAGCGGCATATAATAGATACATGCTTATAATTGGTGGGCAATATAGTGAATAAGATCGCGGTTTATTTAAATCGTCATTTGACTGGGTGTGTTTTTGATAAAGATTCCGTTCTGGAAGCCTATTCGGCAGATCGTTCCTTGATCAAAATCAAGCCACGTTTAGTAGCGATACCAGAAAACACTGCTGATATACGTAAACTCGTTAGATTTGTAGCACAACTCGCCCAAAAGAAGTACGATCTACCAATTGCGGTACGCGGTTCTGGACTATCTAAAACGGGATCAGATTTATCGTCTGGCTTAGTAATATCTATGGAAAAATTAAATCATGTCAAGGAATTAGATCCACACGACAGATTAGTGCATGTTCAAGCTGGAATGACATTGGGAAAGCTTAATGCCGTACTTGCACCCCATGGCCTAGTCTTACCAATATCGGCGGACCCAAACGAAACCATAGGAAGCCTCATCGCAAATGCAACTCGCGATAATTATAGCAAACGCTACGGCGGTATAATGAACTATGTCAATCGCGCCGAAATTGTTCTAGCAAACGGCGAGCTAGTTCAAACATCTCAGCTTAAGCCCCGAAAGTTAGCCGAACAAAAAAACCAGCATACACTCGAAGCTGAGATATATAGCAAACTAGACAACTTATTAACCAAAAAGGCGAAGCAAATCAACGAATTACCTAAGACAACTTCTTTTGGCTATCCAGCCATAAAGCAAGTTCATAGTAACAGCGGACACATTTTTGATCTACTTCCAATCTTTTATGGCTCCGAAGGAACCCTCGGCATTATAACAGAAGTAATATTAAAAGTAGAAGTTTTACCACCAAGACAACATCGGCTCCTGGCTACTTTCCCGTCATTAAAGTCCGCCAAAGATTTTATGGCATCTGCCGAAATGCTCTTGCCACTCACCATTGAACTCTACGACGCGGAAATATTCAAACAAGCGGACGAGCTCGGTAAAAAACCGGAAATAATATCAAAAAAACTCGATAAAGGATATCTTGTATTAGTCTCCTTTAATGATAAAAAAAGTAGATCTCGTCGCAAGATAAGAAAATGTGAACAATTTCTCCCCAAATCTGCTCATGTCGTAATAGAAACCATAAAGAATTCATCTGACTTTGACGCGATCAAAGATTGCCTATCAATATACATAAATAACACCTCAAAGGGTGAACGTCCAAGCCTACTGCACGATTTTTATCTCCCAAAAGAACAATTGGAAGGTTTTATAGACGAGATAAAGCAACTATCTAAGAAATACAAGAAATCACTCGACATATATGGATGCTATTCAACAGACATATATTCAATACGTCCAGAATTCGATTTAAGCAAGATAGACGAACGCCGGACGGCACTTAACCTATTACGAGATTTCAACACTCTACTTAAACAATGTGGCGGTATTCTAGCTGGCGGATTACCAGAAGGCAAACTTAAATCAATCGTGCTTTATCCGGAGTTGGATAAAAACCACAAAAAGCTGCTAGAAACGATTAAAAATATATTCGACGAGTCAAAAATCCTTGCACCAGAAACTAAAACAATGTACGATATACGGTCAACAGTGCGCCATTTACGCACCGAACCAAACAAGTATATCGACTCCTAGCGCAAGATGTATTTTCGTGGTATAATTTTTTTATGAAAATTAAATCAAAGAAACTATCTGACACCCGAATAGAAATAACGGTAACCTTGGAGAAAACCGACTTGGAACCCGCACGAGCTAAAGCTATTGAGCGTTTAGCGAAAGAAGTAAAACTAGAAGGATTCCGCAAAGGTAAAGCACCAAAGAATCTTGCCGAAAAAGTACTCGATAAGAACATGGTCGCACAAGAAACTCTCGATATCGCCATCAGGACAACAGTTCCAGTTGCTTTCAAAGAAGTTGAAAAGGCTCCACTAGTGATTCCGAATGTTAATGTTACTAAATATGTACCAGAAGAATCGGCTGAATATACAGCTACGGCAGATATCCTACCAGAAATCAAGCTAGGAAACTATAAAAATCTTAAAGTTAAAAAGCAAGAAAACAAAGTCACAGATAAAGACATAGACGACATTATTAATAATATCCGTAAAGCATACTCTGAGAAAAAAGTCGCGAAAAAGAAAGCTGAGATAGGTGACGAAGTTATCATAGATTTCGTCGGTAAAAAAGATAACGAACCATTTAAGGGTGGCACAGCCAAAGATTACCACCTTGAACTCGGTTCGCATAACTTTATTCCAGGCTTCGAAGAAGGCATCGTGGGGCACGAGTCTGGTGATAAATTCAACCTACCACTAACATTTCCTAAAAATTATCATGAAAAAACGCTTGCAGGTCAGAAAACCGTATTCGAAGTATTATTAAAACAAGTTAACACTATAGAAGCACCGGAACTTAATGAAGAATTTGCAAAAAAATGCGGCCCATTCAATACAATGAGCGAGCTAAGAACGGATATCGAAAAGAATCTGCGCGCACAGAATGAACATCGTATCATGGAAAAATACAAAGACGATTTAGTAGAGGCACTAGTTAAATGTTCTAAAATATCCGCACCTGAAATACTTATTGATGATCAACTGCGCATAATCAAACTTGACATAGAACGCAATGCCGCCTCAACAGGCGAAAAACTGGAAGACTACTTAAAAGCGAATAATATGTCGGAAGACGACTGGAACAAACAAGCCAGAGATGTCGCCGAAAAACGCGTAAAAGCCTCGTTGGCGCTCCAAGTACTCGCACAAGAAATCGAGATGTCAGTCAGCGAAGAAGAAGTGCTTGCCAAAATCACTGAACTAAAAGACGTCTATAAAAAATCGCCAGAGGCTCTAAAGAATCTCAAGGACCCACGCGTAAAAACAGACATTAAAAATCGCATGATAATTGAAAAAACATTGAATCGTCTTGTCGAAATCAATAGTTAGCCTGTGCTTTTCATAAGAAAATAAACTTTACCTTTTTGTTGTCTGCATATATAATATATGTATATGATTGGACAAAATAGTTTTTCAAATTCGAATACTAACCCTAATGGGTCGGTTTTTTCGGCTGCACCGACGATCAACCAAAATATCAGCAGCACCCCCGAAAAAAAAATAAAGAAACCCGGAAATACTAAAACAATAATTATAGCCGTTATAGCAGCTCTAGCCGGAGCTGGAATTGCCACAGCTATTGTCTTGCTTGTTACGAACCGCTCGACGCAAGCAGAAGGCGAAACGACAGAAATACAATACGCCTCTCCTGATAACGACGGTACCCAAGAAGTTCAAGAAACTCTTGAAGAATTTGATAAGGAAATCTCCGCAGCAAAAACTGACGACGAACGTCTTAGTCTAACGATTAATAAAGCCGGATTCTATCAGCTCAACGAAGACTATGACGCGGCGCTCCGATTATTAAACTCAATTGATATAAACTCGTTAAATGATTTTGATCAATACCGCGTCTACAACACGTATGCTGGCATATATCAAAGCATAAATGATGACGCAAACTACGAGAAATATAAAAATCTAGCCGATGAGGCAAACGCGCGCGATTTTAATAATTCCTAGTCAGCGTGAAGACATTTCGAAAAGTTGAGAGAAAAAGAAGGAGGTGTAGTCACATGCTGACTAGAAAAAAACAGAAAAGCATAAAGAACGTTTCAAAAATTTTATGTTTGCTTCTGACAGTAATAAGTTTGTCACTAATCAGTGATAAACCCGTTTCAGCAGTATCATGTCTCGATGGGGCAAGAGCAGCGTACGGCTATGATTACGTCCAAAAATACATAGACGCGTTCAACACGAGATGCAATAGCTCTTCATATACACCAAACCCAGCGCCAGGAGGAGCGTCAAGATACGGTATGGTTACGCCAGACAAAAGCGTTACTGAACCTGAAAGTACTAACAAAACTGACCTAGAAATAAAAATAGTCCGCGTCGTTCGCTCTAACGCGAATGGACATTGTGAAGCTTGTTTAACACCGGTAAACTCACAAGAAGCTTCTTTTGCTAGTAGAGAAATTGCCGGTACATGTGAAAACAATAGCGCATGGTCAGGTTGGTCACACATGTACGGACAGAATACGTTAGTAATAAAAAAGGGGCATATTAGCGAAGTTGGGACAGCAAATCCAAATTATAACGGCCTAATTACAGGTAAAGTGCAATATAAAAGTGATCTTTGGTGCAGCGGCAGAGTCGCGACAAACGAAATTCTATATGGCTACTACAAAATTACAGACATAAAAGACAACAACGATCCAAAGGCAATCTATAATGGAACTTCATACGGAAAAAACGACACAAGTAGAAACAACCCGATAAAAGTACGTGGCGGAAAGATACAATTTAAACATTGGCTAGCAAGAGATGACGGGTGGGGAAACCCATCAGTGGAGGATCTAACAGACGTATATATGCGACAAACTAGAAACGATTCGGCTAATCAGATAATTAGCTCGGATAGCAGTTGGAAGCCGCTTAGACTGAACAAAATGAATAACGGCAATAGACAATACACAGAAATCACTGATGAAATTGATATCTCAAACATAACAATCACCGAAGCGACAAAAGTATGTTCGGAAGTAACATACAGAAAAGTAAAAGGGCTTTTGGGTCATACCGCAACTCAAGACAGTGCAACCAATACTAATACAAGCAAAATATGTGTATGGATAGATGAAAACATTTACCTAGATACCGACTCGGCATCTTATGTGAATAACGGGATAGATAATAACAATAACAGTCCAGTTCATGCAGGTGGCAATAATACCGTAGAGAGCTGGGGCGGATCTGGTGGCGGCGCAAAAACCTACACTTATAGTTTTACACACAAACTTCAACTCAAGGGAGAAGCAGGATATGCAGGACAATTACAATATTACGTCACGCAAACCGACGACGGAAACAATGTATCTGTCCAAGGAGGTGGCTCGAGCAGCAGCCCAAATACGGCTAATATAAACAGCGTCGGTAGCAACAGTACTGGCTATACCACAGTCGCTACGTACAATGGTAGCTGGAGCCCTATCAATGCCGGGGAAAGCACGTCCATAATTTGTCAAACTATTCATTTTCGACCAAAACAAATCAAAATTAGACCAAGTAGCGGTGTCAGCACTATTTCAGACAATAGTTGGCAAACATCGACCGTCTGCACACGTGTAAAACGTCGCCAAGGCACGCCGATAGAAATCAGTGCGGACTCACACTACAAAGTCGACGGTGGGCCGTTAGACACAAATGACCACCCATATTCTACCAATAGTACACGTGGTTTCCAGTTTATATTTAATATAACGACACCCAACAACCGATCCCTATCTACAACATACAGGATACAAAGGCTCATCTATAATTCTGGAGATACAGAAAACTGGGCAAATGCTACAATTGCCAGAGGGCCAATCACAGTAAACGCGCCAGTTAACAACATTACGGACACATTCAACGTTTTACTAGACGAAGGCAAATCTAAGACCGTATGCGAAAGAATTATACTCAACCCATATAGATACACTATAGAATACAAGGCTGATGGCTCCGAAGACGGCACGACGCCAACGGCAGGCGATGGTACATTCGCAAAAAAATGCGTTACGGTATACCGTCCATCAAAAACCTGGCGCGACGACGGAGAAATAACTGTCTACTCACAGTCAAGCGGTGAACTAAATAATATTGCCCAAACTGGCGGGATCTACCAAGCAACAGGAGCATACTTAATAAAAACGCGTTCTGCCGATATCACCTATACGCACAAATTCTGGCGCGAAGCAGAGAAGCATACCGGCGACGGTGTACATCAAGCCGCAGTTAGAAGTCCAGAAGAAGATGTTACAATTGGTTTCCGCTTTGATAAGCCAGAAGTAACTTTCAGTGCTACATCTATCGAAAGAACAAACAATGGGGCAAGCATACCGACAGCAATTATTAAGACTAATACGAGCAACAATAAACATAACGAACAAAGCAATACAAGCGATCCCCTCAAAAACACCAATACGGCCGCAAGAGCCGAGAAGGTAGGAGTCACTTACAGCTATTGTCAAGCTGCAAACTACCTTTCTAAAACATATACCTTACGCGGCCAATATTGGGAAGTAGACGGTGCAATATTTGACAGTAGTCCAGAGCTACAAGCAGTTCAGACGCCGGTTCCTAAAAATACCGTCGGAAAATCAGATCCGGCCGGTTGTGTCAACGTTCTACGCCCATACAACTTCAAAGTTGACGATATTACCATCATCAACTCTCCATCGGAGCCTGTCCAATCTGGTGGTACCGTAGATGTCAGCTTCCAAATTGATGTTACCAAGAACGATCCGAGCTACAT
>JAFWMR010000012.1 GCA_017513905.1 Candidatus Saccharimonadota bacterium | reverse complement strand
TCGTGAGACAGTTCGGTTTATATCCGGCATGATCGTTAGGAATCTTGAGGAGATCTGCCCCTAGTACGAGAGGACCAGGGTGGACGAATCTCTAGTGTATCGGTTGTAGCCACCTGCTGCATTGCCGAGTAGCTATGTTCGGAAGGGATAAGCGCTGAAAGCATATTAAGCGCGAAGCCTACTCCAAGATAAGGATTCCCTATGAGACCCCAGAAAGAAGATCTGGTTGATAGGTGCAAGTTGGAAGCATGGCAACATGTGGAGACGAAGCATACTAATCGGTCCATCGCCTTTTTATGTCTTGCACTTAGTCTAGCAATCGGAGCTTGATTTCATATCAAACCCCGAGCCAATTAAAATCTTTAGCATCAAATGGATACCAATAGCTCGCAAAATCAAAGATTTCGCGCGTATTTTGGCGTCCATACCGCCAGGGAAATACCTGTTCTCATTCCGAACACAGAAGTCAAGCCTGGTAGGGGCGATTATACTGCGATAGCGGGAAACTAGCAAGATGCCAATTTATGGAGAAGCCACCCTCACGGGTGGCTTTTTCTTACCTGTTTACTAGCGCAATTGCCTTAAGCATTATTGACTTTTTTAACAAAATGTGCTATAATGAGCGTAGCAGAGTTGTTAAGAAACATCTCTGACTACGTACCTTTACAGGGAGGGTATACCATGTCTAACAAAGCGAACCACTATCTGTGGCTGTCTATCATTATGATCGTCGCCCTCGCGCTGACCATCGGAATCGCTATCGGTACAAAGGCCGATTCTGAACCTACTGCAGCTCCAACCGCAGTAGTAACGGAGGAACCTCATGGTTTCCCCAGTTACACGACCGAACCGCCCATGCCTCTTCAGGCTAAGCCGACAAACTGCCCGCTCACGACGGAGTCGCCCGTGGCACGTCCCACCGCGCCTCTTCACACCGAATCCCCCGTGGCGATCTTCGAGACCGAGCCGCCCATCAATGCTCCGGCGCCCAGCTATCAAACTGAGCCGCCCGCCGCCGCCGCTATCGAACCCGTAGAATGCGGTCCTGACTACGGAGATGATGAGCTATTCGAATACGATCACGAGTACGGAAAGCTAAGACTGGAGTTCTACAGTGTGTATCCGTACACGCTCACGGCTCATCCAGAGCACAGAACACGATTCATCGAGCTATTTCTTAAGGTTGAACCTACAGCACTCGAGCTCTATCCTTGGCTAACAACGACCGTCAGCGAAGAAGACTCTGAACCCTACGATCCAGAAGGCGAATTCTCTATGATAATGTGGAATTTCGTCCATTTACTGGAAGACAAGTTCTACATCAGCAAAGAAAGCGTCGTATATTACAAGTCCAACAACGGGCTCGTGCCCCTCGCGCGTTTCTAAACCTCCCCCATTACAAGCCCCGCAAAGCCCTCAAAAAGGCCCAGTGGGGCCTTTTCTTGTCAAAAATGATAAATAATTATATAATATACTAATCATACTAGGGGGGATGAGACATGCGCACATTAGAAGAAATGGAATCTGAGCTCACGCAAATCAAAGATAATCTAAAAACAATATCCCAAATCTCTAACCTAAATCGCCCATATACCGCCTACGATATGGTAGCCTGGAATGCCATAGTCCCTATGACGGCTGAACGTCTCAAAGCTTTGCAACAAGACATAGCAAATGCATCTAACTCCGTTGGAAACTACGTCAAAGATGTCGCCACAGATGTTCGCTCCGGAAAATGTCCAGTAATTAATGGCCAAACCGAATTCTTTCGTGCTCTTGGGGTCTGCCAGGCTATCGCACATCTTGCCACACAGGCCGACGAACAAGGAGACCTATTCAATGCATATCAACAACAACTTCTGGAGCGCGTCGGTTCGCAAGGGGGGATTACATGAAAAACATTCGCGAACTCCAGGCTATCGTCGATTCGTTAGGAGAATGGGTTAGCATTATGGGGCTCTTAGCAAGCTGTCCACGTCCATACAATCAAGCAGACAAATACATGATTGTTCTCGCCGACAAAAAAATCGACCGTGCGCTTAAACTACTCAAACAAGAAGTCTATTCCGGCGCAAAAATGGCTGGCGATTACCAACAGACCGCTTTACGACGCAGAGATCCGATTATGAATCAAGACGCAATCAAATCATGCATCATCTTAAACGGCATCGTTAATCAGACCAATGCTCACATCGTTAACTTCAATGCTTATCTTTGTCTATGCGAAAACCACATCTAGTACATTCTCGTTCACCCCGCTACGGCGGGGTTTTCTTGTTTATAATCAAGAAGATGTTATAATATATAGTATAGCCTTTGGCTCGCACATCAAAAAAAGAAAGAGGTGTTATACTTGCGCATAATAGAATACCGTCAACAGCTTGATGCTTATTTAATCGCATTTTCCAAACTCTATCTACCAGATGTTGATATCACCTTCAATAATTCAGAATGGAACGACTTGGACAGATTTCAAAAACTTGCTAGAATGGCCATAATCGACACTGAGCAGACCCAAATTGAGTTCCACAACGAGGAATACGAACCGTTATTTAGCGCTGCCGAAATCGGCGAAGACTTTAAAAGTCTACGCTTTGGAGCCATTGATATCAAAATCGGATGCCTTGGATTTGGCTTCTATATCCCGTCGGATGCAGATCCGATTACTCCTCACGACGAGCGTAAATTCATCTGGTTCAAAATCCCACTAACATACAGCAGCGGGACAATACTTGTCAAGACAATGGACGGCAAGAATGATGAAAGGTACCAAATTAAATGGGAAAACGGCTACGTCACCAATTTCTCAGAGAACATCAACGGAAACCTCAGAGATTACACCAGCATCAATAGCTCGCCCACTTATGGCAGTATAGGTAATTTCGCCGTCAAAGAATGCACCCCTTGCTAATCACGCCCCGCCTAGCGGGGTTTTTCTTGCTCAAAAAAGGTTCTTATGTTATAATATAAAAACGCATCTACGATGTGAATCTAAACAGAGGTGAGCACATGAAAAATAAGTTTGACCCAATTGGCGCCCTTCTTTCGACGAGTCTATGGAGTTCAATCTTACTTCCAACTGGAGTTCTCTTCGCAGTCTGGTATGGATCCGTCACCGCCAGCGGCAGAAGCAATTCCATAACCAGCGTCATTTTACTCTTCATCGCCTTAATTACCGTCAGTATTCCTCTCTTTTTATTCATTAGGGCATATCTAACAATGTACAGAGACTGCGTAATCATCCCAGACAAAACACAGGAAAAAGAGCAAGAAGTACAAACAGATAATCAAGACAAGAGTCCAATTGAATAAACTATTTCTATCACCCCTTTGCCCTGCCCCGAGCAGGGCTTTTTCTTGCAAAAAACTACATTTATGATATAATACAATAACTAGTCTTCTACTACGCACATTGAAAAGGAGTGATTAATCTGAACATTCTTGTAGAGATGCGTGCAAAAAGAATCGCTACGTATCAGGCAAAAAAAGCCAAGCTCAACGAACGGCCACGCTCACAGAAAATCAGACAAACCTTATTCTCCCACGTAATCGTCAAATCTAACCCTGAAACGGAAATACGGAAAATGGAAGAGGGAACCGAACTCCCTATTTTTCTGCCGTATTACGAAGCTACGGTCATCAAAGGTGTCGATGGCGCCGAAGATCTTATCCTGCCAGACATTCGATATTTCTACTACCTAGCAGACCTCGATGCACTTGCACATCCATCCTTCAATTGCACATGGAATGAACTATACTTACCATCAAATGTCATAGATTTAAGCGACGTGCCCGCTCTTAAAAGCATGACAAAAGATCAAGTTGCCACCGAAATCAGGGCCCTCGTCGAAAGACTGCTCAACGAACGTAATCCAGAAACCTGGAAAGAGCTCGGAAAGCAGATCAAAAAACACTATTATATCTAATGACTCCTTCGCCTCACCTAGTGAGGCTTTTTTATACAAAAATCCCCGCCGAAGCGGGGTTATACAGTAGGTATGAGTCAATTCGATTTATCGGGTTCATCCACAGTTTCAGTAGCTTTCACCTTCTTGGCGTTCTTATCCTTCTTGCTCTTCTTGCCGTGTTTGTTTTTCTTGCCAGTCATAGACATCACTGCAACGACATAATAAAGTCGAGTCTGACTGTCTCCGCGATCTTCACAGGTCAACTCTACATTATCGAGTCTGAACCCGACTTTCGCGACGCGGTTAATCTTTGCCTCGATTTCTTCAAAGGCGTAGGATGGGATTTCGTTACTTGCTTCGAACACCTTATAGGTTAGCATCAAATCACCCCTATTATAAAAGTACAATGCCATAATCTCTCGACATCGTCAATATAAACTATATAATAATATCAATAGAAAATCAAGGATACAAACTTCGATACAATATATTGACCAAAACAACTATTCATTATATATTATTAACAAGGTTTACACCTAGCTCTTCAAAGGAGTTGATAGCATATGTTTCACGGATTCTTTGAACGCCGAAGGAGGGTAAGAGCTTTAGAAGCAGAGCGTGAACTGCTCAACCAGGAGCATAAAAGCCGCCTCCAAGAAATTGAAGCCGAACACGATCGCAAAGTCTTCGATCTCTTTCAAAACTGTTACACTAGTACATTGGAAGAAAAGCTCGACTCGCATGAGATGTGGGCTACAATCCATGCTAAACTTGAAGCAGCCAAATCTAAAGCAGACGAAATCCAAGATGAATCCATCGCGGCCATGAATGCTGAGCACGAACAGTACATGAAAAAATTACACTCTCTATATGCAAAAAGCGGCTATCATTTCACCGACGATTAATTATCTATTATATATCCGGCATAGCCGGATTTTTCATATTTCACCCCTTGCTAAATCTTGTATCTTGTGATAAAATGATATACGTATTTCTATACCTAGACGAAAAAGCAAGTCTCTTCAAAGAGAAACTGCTTATAAGTCTAGATTTAATAATGTTAAATTTAAGGGAAAGGAAAGAATGAAAGTCATTCTCGGCACCAAAGTTGGTATGACCCAAATCATCGGCAAAGATGGTGTTGTCACCCCTGTGACCATCGTTGAAGCCGGCCCAGCTACAGTGACTCAGATTAAAACCGTCGAAACCGATGGTTATAACGCTGTTCAGCTCGGGTTTGGTAAGGGTAAGAATCTGAGCAAGTCGGTTTCCGGCCACGTCAAAAAGGCTGGAGAAAACATCAACCCTAAAGTTCTTAAAGAGTTTCGTCGCGATGATATCGCTGATGTTAAACTCGGCGACACTATTACTGTTGAAGCGTTCGAACTTGGCGACAAAGTCACCGTTACCGGTATTTCCAAAGGTAAAGGCTTTGCCGGTACAGTAAAACGCTGGAATTTCCAGGAATCTCGCAATACCCACGGCTTCAAAGGCGATATTAGAAAAGTCGGCTCTATCGGCTCTATGTATCCTCAAAAGGTCTTCAAGGGCAAGCGTATGCCTGGTCGCATGGGTCATGATCAAGTGACCGTCAAAAACCTCGTTGTCGCCTACATCGACAAAGAAAACAACCTCTTAGGCCTCAAGGGCGCAGTCCCAGGTCCAAAGAAGGGTAATCTCACCATCGAGGGAAAGGAATAATATGGCCGATTCAGTAAAACTCAACAAAGAAATTTTCGGCATCGAAGTCGAAAACCACGAACTACTAAAACTCGCCTATGATTCCTATCTTGCAAATTCTCGCTCTTCTCACGCCAAAACTTTGAAGCGTGGCGAAGTTAGTGGTGGTGGCAAGAAGCCATGGAAGCAAAAAGGTACCGGACGCGCTCGTTTCGGCTCTACCCGCAACCCAATCTGGCGCCACGGTGGTGTTGCCTTTGGCCGCACTGGTGAAGAAAATTTCGAGAAGAAGATTGCAAAGAATTCTAAGAAACTCGCTGTTCGCCAAGCCCTCAGCCTACAAAACAAAGACAAGAAGGTTACCATCATCGATACTTTCGATTGTCCAAACGGTAAAACTAAAGAAACTCTCGCTATGTTTACTAAAAACAAGATCGAGAACGAAGGCTGTGTTCTCTTAGTCGTTCCTGTCAAGGATGAGCTTGTAATTCGTGCCACCAGCAATCTCAACAACGTTAAGGTTGTCCGTCCTACTTATCTAAACGTCTTTGATATTCTCAGCGCTGATCGAATCATCATCACGGAGAAATCCTTACCAGAAATTGAAAACTGGCTCCTCGGTGAGACTAAGACAGAAGGGAAAGAGGAATAATTATGGCTAAAGATACTGCAGTCAAAACTACCGTCAAGACCGACAAGAAAGCCAAGAAGGAGTCACAAGGAAACAAAATCATCCTTAATCTCCTCCAACCGCGTGCCACCGAGAAAACCTATCTCGAGCAAGGAAAGCGCACATATGCTTTCTTCGTTACTGAAGAAACATCCAAACAAGCTATCAAAGCTCGTGTTGAAAAAGATTACAATGTCAAAGTCACAGATGTTCGCACTCTTACCCGCAAAGGCAAAAAGTGCCGCTTCTCTCGTGGCAAGCATGCCTATCCTGGCACCGCCTTCCGCCGTGATCATAAGTTAGCTTATGTGACACTTGCTGAAGGTAATAGTATCAAGGTTTTCGAAACTCCCGAAGATAAGAAAGAAACTAAAGTCAGCGCAAAGGAAGCCAAAAAGGCCGACAAGAAAGCAGACAAGGAGAATAAATAATGTCAATTAAAGCCTATCGCCCGACCACTCCGGCGCAGCGCCAGAAGACAACACAGGACTTCGATCAAATCACAACCAAGAAGCCATTAAAGTCTCTCACGCTTGCTAAGAAGCAACAGGCCGGCAAGAACAATCAAGGTCGCATCACTGTTCGTCATCGTGGTGGTGGTGTCAAGCGTCACTATCGCTTATTGAGCCACAACCTTCCTAATGGTCTCAAGCTCACCGTTGAAGAAATCGAGTACGATCCAAACCGTTCTGCTCGCATCGCTCGCGTTAAAGACCAAGACGGAAATTACTACTACGTAATCGCTAATACCGAAATGGCTAAGGGATCCACCTTCGAAACAGGTGAGGATGTCGCAGTTGAAACATCCAACCGCCTCCCACTCGCCAAGATCCCTGTCGGTACCTTCGTCTATGGTATCGAACTTACACCAGGCAAGGGCGCCCAAATGGTCCGCGCTGCTGGTTCCTCCGCTCAGCTCATGGCTCGCGAAGACGGTTACGCCACTCTTCGTATGCCTTCCGGCGAAGTCCGCAAAGTCCTCGAGACCTGCGAAGCCAGCATTGGTACAGTCGGCAATATCCAACACCAGAACGTTAAGAAAGGCGCCGCTGGCCGCAATCGCCGCAAGGGCATTCGTCCAACCGTCCGCGGTGTCGTACAAAACGCTACCGACCACCCACACGGTGGTGGTGACGGCGGTCGTCACGGTTCTGGCAAAGCACCACGTACTCCGTGGGGTCAGCTCACCTTGGGTTATCGTACTCGTCATAATAAGAAAACTAATAAAATGATCGTGCGTAGTCGTCACGAAGGAAAGAGGAAATAATGTCTCGTAGTTTGAAAAAAGGTCCTTTCGTGGACTACAAGCTAGAAAAGAAGATCAAGGCCCTCTCCCTCGAAGATCGTACCGTTATCAAGACCTGGGCTCGCCAATCTACCATCTCCCCAGAGATGGTCGGTCGCACCATTGCCGTACATAACGGCAAAACCCACGTCCCAGTCCTCATTGCAGAGAACATGGTCGGTCATAAACTCGGAGAGTTTGCCCCTACCCGTAAATTCAAACGCCACGGTGGTAAAAAAGCTGCTGAAGCTGCTGCCGCTGCTGGAAAGGAAGGAGCATAATGAATACCGTTTTTGCTCACGCCTATATCAAAGGCACAGATTCAATGCCTAGAAAGACTAGCGTTGTCGCCTCATTAGTACGCGATCGCTACGTCTCCGACGCTATTGTCATCCTTGAGCATACTCCACGCCGCGCCGCCCGTGCAGTTCTCAAAGCTGTTGAATCAGCTAATGCGAATCTCTTGAACAAATATCCATCAATCGATACCAAGACCGTTCGCATCGCACGCATCTCCGTCACCGCTGGCACTCGCATTCGTCGATATGTCCCAGCTTCCCGTGGCCGTGCTCTTCCGTTTGAAAAGATCTCTTCCAACATCTTTGTCGAAGTTGCTGGTGAAGAGAAAGAAAAGAAAGCCAAAGCGGAGTCAGACAAAAAAGCTGACACTAAAAAAGAAGATAAGGAGAAAAAGTAATGGGACAAAAAGTTAACCCAATTTCCTATCGTCTCCAAGTCAGCAAAGATTGGTCATCTAAATGGTACACCAAGAAGACTGATTTCAAAAACTGGCTGATCGAAGACATCAAGATTCGCGAATATGTCGAGGAACGTTTTAAGGCTCGTCCAACCATTGCAAAGGTTAATATCGAGCGCTCTGCGAACCTCACCACTATCACAATTCTTACCGCCAAAGCCGGTGCCGTTATCGGCAAGCAAGGTGCAGGCATCAATGAAATGAAGAAAGATCTAGAAAAACTCATATCTGGACCTATCCGCATTAACGTTGAAGAAGTTAAGAAACCAGAACTTAATGCTAAGCTCGTTGCCGAAAATATCGGTTTTCAACTTGGTAAACGTATGAATTTTCGTCGTGCAGTCAAGATGGCCTGCCAATCTACAATGTCTGCTGGCGCACAAGGTGTTCGTATCGAGGTCTCCGGCCGTCTAAACGGCGCTGAGATGTCCCGCCGCGAAAAATTCATCGAAGGTTCCGTGCCTCTACACACTCTCCGAGCCGATATTGATTTCTACTGTCATCATGCTCAAACCATCGCCGGTATCGTTGGCGTTAAAGTTTGGATTTATAAAGGGGAGAAATAATCATGGCTATACTTTTACCTAAGAAAACCGCTCACCGCAAAGTCCGCAAGGGCAAAAATGAAGGTGTCGCTACTCGTTGCAACACAGTTGCCTTCGGTGATTATGGTCTAATCTCTCTACAGAATGAACGTGTCAACTCCCGCCAAATCGAAGCTGCACGTCAAGCTATTACCCGTTATATCAAGCGTGGTGGTAAAATTTGGATCCGCATTTTCCCGCACACTCCAGTTACTAAGAAACCGCTCGATGTTAAAATGGGTAGCGGCAAAGGCGAACCTCAATTCTTTGTGGCCAAAGTCAAAGCCGGCACCGTTATGTTTGAGATTGCAGATGTTACCGATGAACAAGCTAAGGAAGCACTTCGCTTAGCTGGTCACAAACTTCCAGTTCGTACAAAAATTATTAAGAAAGAGGAGTTCTAATTATGGCACACACATTAGTCGGGATCGTTTCCTCCGATAAACGTGACAAGACCATTACTGTCTCCATCGAAAATCGCGAAACCCACCCGCTCTATCGTAAGCAGTACACGAAGACTCGTAAATATACTGCTCACGATGAGAAAAACGAAGCTCATCTCGGCGACAAGGTCGAAATCGCCCCATGCCGTCCACTTTCTAAGACCAAGTCTTTCAAACTAGTCAAGGTCCTAGAACGTTCTCACGGTTCAGTCGAGCTCAAAGAAGACGTCACCGATGTTCTCGGGGAAAACAAACCCGCTGAAGACGGTGAAGGAGAGAAATAATGATTCAACAAGAAACTAGACTAAAGGTTGCTGACAACAGTGGCGCCAAAGAGCTCGGAGTTATCCGCGTTCTCGGCGGCACTCGTGCCCGCTATGCCCGTGTTGGTGATATCGTCACTTGCTCGGTCAAGGACGCTTCTCCAACCGGCGCTGTCAAGAAAAAGGCAGTCGTACGCGCTGTTATTGTCCGTACTCGCCAGCAGATTCGTCGCCCAGATGGTTCTACCATCCGCTTCGACGACAATGCTGCCGTACTCGTCAATGACGACAAGACTCCACGCGGCACTCGCGTTTTCGGTCCAGTTCCACGTGAATTACGTGATCTTGGATTCAATAAGATTATCAGCTTAGCACCGGAGGTACTATAATATGGCTACCAAGACTACTGATAAATACACCCCACGTCTCAAAGAGCTTTATAACAAAGAGCTTGAGAAGAAACTCCAAAAAGAGCTTGGACTTTCAAATATCAACGAAGTTCCAAAGCTAGAAAAAGTTGTTGTTTCTGCTGGCGTCGGCAAAAAACGCGAAGATAAACGTTTCACCGAAACTGTTGAGCTAACACTAGAAAAAATCACTGGCCAGGCTCCAACTTCTCGCCTTGCGAAGAAATCCATTGCGACCTTCAAAATTCGCAAAGGCATGGGTGCTCCAGTCGGTTATCTAGTCACACTGAGAAACGACAAAATGTACGAATTTGTCGACCGTCTTATCAACATCGCATTACCGCATGTCCGCGATTTCCACGGTGTACCAACTGCATCATTCGACAAACAGGGTAATTACTCTCTAGGACTACGCGAACAAACCGTATTCCCAGAAATTACCTTCGAAGATTCTGCCGTACTTCACGGTCTCGAAATCACCTTTATTATTAAAAATGGTTCCAAGGAAGGAAGCAAAAAGTTGTTAGAAATGCTTGGTATGCCGTTTGAGAAAGGAGCGAAATAATGGCTAAGAAATCCGCCGTCCTCCGCGATCAAAAACGAGCAAAAATGTATGAAAAGTATAAAGCGAAACATGACGCTCTTAAAGCCGCTGGCGACCTCGAAGGTCTTCAAAAGCTCCCAAGAAACGCCTCTGTTACTCGCCTCAAAAACCGTGATATGCTAGATGGCCGTCCCCGTGGTTATATGCGCCGCTTTGGTATGAGCCGCATAACATTCCGCGAAAAAGCATCGAAGGGAGAAATCCCTGGCGTAACAAAGAGTAGCTGGTAGGAGAAAGGAAAAAGATATGTCTATTCAATCAACAGATCAAATCGCAGACCTCTTAACTCGTATCCGTAACTGCCTCATGGTAGGGAAGAACGAAATCTATCTCCCGACTAGCAAGCTCAAAGTTGCTATCATCGAGTCTCTCAAGAAATCTGGCTACATCGCCAATTACGAGCTCGTCGACAACACGCCTAGAAACATTCTTCACATCACAATCGCTGAAGCCGGCAAAGTTCCAGCTATCCACGAGATTGAAAAAGTTTCTAAACCTGGTCGCCGTGTTTACGTATCGGCCGATGAAATCCCGAAAGTCAAATCCGGCCGTGGTCTCGTCCTTATTTCTACGAGTAAAGGTATTATGACTGGTCATGAAGCCGTGAAGTCCCGTCTTGGCGGAGAACTTCTCGTAAAGGTCTGGTAAAGCAAACCAAAATAAACTAGCCCGGAACTATCCGAGCTAGTTTTTTTAGAACATTAATCCAGTTTTAATTAATCTTCTCGCGTACTAAAACTTCTCCCCGTTGTCCAGTTTCAGTTTCCTTAATATCGATAAAATAATACAGCCAACGGTTATTACCAGAAATTGCTACTGTATGCCCAGAAATCGCATCCGATTCTACCAATACACGCTCATTTAGCCCATCATAATCAAGAACACTTAACTTCCCGTCGGCCAATCTATATCGCAAATATTCATCTATCCATTCAGTGTCCGTAGCATTTACGCGCGTTATCCCCATCGCCTCTATATCAAATATTTCAACGTTTCCATCGCGATCTTGTAATTCAAAGACCATTCCTTTACCACGTTTTTTGATCTCAGCAATCGAAGCATCGAACTCACTATCATAGATCTTTTTCATGTCTTCATCTTCCGCTACCCAACCAGTCTTACTGTACACTTCAAATTCGCCTTCATGTGCTATTCCTACGTAACTCTCTTGGAAATATCTCATAGTGGCCAATCTCAAACTTCCGAGCTCCTCATTCTCGGCCAACCTAAATCGTTTAACTACGTAGCTCTCGCTCTCTCCCATCCTATATGCGCGTACCTGCCATTCCTCTTTATTCGTAGATTCTCCACTTAATAACGCTTCTGCCGTAGAATCAATTTTAGCTCTCGTAAGATATACAATCCTCTCACCATCATTATCGAATTTTTCTACTCCATCTAGTAATGTTTCACTTAATTTCTTATCCCGCACGCTCAGCTCCATTAGTTCGCCCGCCACATTCAGAATCAGCAATCTATCACCAGATTCGCTTTCAATCTTTATATCACGCATCACATTTGTTTTTACTATTTTATCAAGCCACAACGTATCCTTTGTATCGCGTATGTTTACAATCACCCATTTATCATTTATTTTTGCAAGCATTCTTTCGCTACTACCACTCCATTCTACTGAATCAATTGTTGTAACTTTAACAACATTTACCCCGTCAGTATCCGGCACTTCCAAAACTTTTAGTACAGGCCTATTGTCATTTATGTTCAGAATATAGAACAAACCATCTAGAACCAACACCATATTTTCATTATTTGGCGACACGCTCACAAAACTCAGTTTTCCACCATAAGTTTTTACAGCCTCGTCTTCCTCAACCCTATCCAATCTGTCTTTGGTATCGACTGAGTTCAAGAAACGTACTACTTCTTCTGGCTCGCGCTCTTCTTTAAAAAGCCTTGGGTAGTTCAATCTATACATCATGCCCTCGACTACATTAATCGTCTTTTTCCACCCGTCATACCCACCCTTTGCAAGACTAATTTCATGCTCCCCAGACAACATTGTTCGGCTCGCATTTGTTGATAATAACAACGGCGCCTCGCCATCGATATAAATGGTTGCACCCGTCGGAATAGAAGAAATTTGTACTAAACCCGAGCGTTCTACCACATCCCCAGATCCACCAATCTCCCTGAGGTTAAACGAATAGCCCATCACAATTAGAGTAAGAAAACCTACCAAAAAAATCACAGCAAGGAACATTAATATTTCTGTAATTATCAAACGAATATGTGCGAGTCTTTCTATTTTTTCTTGTTCGTCCATATTTCGGATACACTATATAATTTATAGAAATTATAACATAAATAATTTGATAAAAATAGCTCTTGCTTTTCTAAACTGCTTAACTTATTATAGATATAAGAACTATCAACAAGCGAGGTTATAATTATAATTATGGATAAAGATCAAAGCGTCAATCGCACTAGCATCTCGAGTTCCGCGTCTCACCGTCGTACCCAGCGCTCGACGACCTTGAATAGGAAATACGTCAAGAGACCAGAGAAAGTTGCTGCTATTGATTCTGTTGCTAAACGCCGCGCAGAAGATCTCAAACGACGTCAAGCATTAGCTGATAAAATTAATCGGGAACGCCTAGCTTCACTCAAAGCTGGCAAAACTCTCCGTGAAGCCGCTGCTACACCAGCCGCAACAGGTTCCAAATCCAGCCCAATTTCAGTAACTATTGAAAAGAACCTCATCACTTCACCTAAGACCGAGAAGGCTAAAGCAGTCAAAGATAGCGCCGTAAAATCTGCGCTCAAGTCCGTTGCTACTATAGAAGCAGAAAATGCTACTCCAGCCATCACTAGCAAACGCTCCCTCGGAGCCAAGAAGTTATTGCTTGCTTTCGGTTGTGCTGCTCTCGTTGTAGGTGCCGTCGGCTACTTCGTATCCGTTAATACACCTGATATTTCCGTACGTGTCGCCGCTATGCAGACCGGTATTGACGCGACCTATCCTACCTACGTTCCTCGCGGTTATTCATTATCGGATATAGTATCCGAAGACAAAAAGATTTCCATGACCTTCAGCGATTCAGAAAGTGGATCCTTTACTATTTCCGAAGAAAAAACTTCTTGGGACAACGATACCCTTGAGGCGTCTTACGTTAAAAGTACTTGGGGTAACAATTACACCTCAGTCCGTGAGCAGGGCATTACCATCTTCATCGCAGGCAGCGATGCCGCTTGGATTAATGGTAATATTCTCTACAAAATCAATGCCTCGGGTAATAACCTAACCAAGAAACAGATTAAATCCATAGTTACATCATTATAAAAACATACATTAAGACCGGTTTACTACCGGTCTTTTTTATTATATAATTATATCCATGAAAAAGATCATCACTCGTTTTGCACCGTCTCCAACGGGCTACATCCATATCGGCAACGTCCGTTCCGCTATTTACCCATATCTAGCAGCACGCCAGTCTGGTGGTACATTCATTCTTCGCATTGAAGATACAGACCAAGCCCGTTACGTTAAAGGTGCTACTGAACTTATCATGGACACCTTGAAATGGCTCGGGCTCGAGTGGGACGAAGGTCCAGAAATTGGTGGTCCCCACGCTCCATACTTTCAAACCGAGCGAAAAGATCTCTATCTAGAATGGGCCAAAAAGCTCATAGCCGACGGTCGCGCCTACGCCGACCCAACCGATCCTAACACCATTCAAAGTTACCGTGACGAAGATAATGCCAAGAAAGTCCCATACCTCTATCGCAATCATCGTCCAGAAAACTCACCAGAATGGCAACCAGGCATGCCAATCCGCTTCAAATCCGACCCGAAACCCAGAAAATGGCATGACGAAGTCATGGGAAATCTCTCCGCTGGCCCTGAAGTTCAAGATGATATTGTCCTTATCAAAAAAGATGGGCTGCCAACCTACAACTTTGCTCATATCGTCGACGACTTTCTCATGAACGTGAATATGGTTGCTCGCGGCGTCGAATATCTGTCTAGTACTCCTAATTATCTTGCTTTATACGAAGCTTTCGGTATCGAACAGCCTCTCCTTGTCTCTCTGCCCCACATCCTTGCACCACAAGGAAACAAAAAACTTGGTAAGCGCGATGGCGCCAAGTCTGTCACAGAATATCGTGATGACGGTGTTTTGCCAGAAGCAATGTTGAATTACCTCGCCTGCTTAGGATGGAACGACGGCACTGAACAAGAAATTTATACAAAGTCTGAACTTATAGAGAAGTTCTCACTCGATCGTATCCAAAATTCCGGCGCACGTTATGACGAAGTCAAATTACTTTGGATGAACGGCCAATGGATTAGAAAACTCGTCGATGAACAGGGAATTGACGCTTTTTATGAAAGAACCGTAAGTTTTTGGCCTAAATCCGCCAAGTCGTACGACGATAGCTACAAGAAACGTGTCCTAGCTATCATCTACGATCGCCTTAAGACTCTTTCTGATCTTCGCGAAATGACTGGTTATTTCTTCGAAGATCCGAAATTCGATATTGAACAGCTTCTCACGAATAAATTTGTCAAGAAATTATCCGAACAAGAGCTCGCCTCGCTTCTTGAAACCGTCACGGCGAAACTATCATCCATCGACGACTGGAGTGAAGAGAACCTCAAAAACGCTCTCAACGAACTATTGAAAACCACCGGCAAAAAACCAGCTGAGCTCTTCAGTCTAATTCGCATTTCTGTCTCATTTGCGCCATTTTCCCCAGCGCTCGATCTTACGTTAAATGTCCTTGGCAAAGAAGTTACTATGTCGAGACTCGGCAAGGTAAAAAACGCCTTATTGCTGGACCAACAATAGTCCTAGCTATCGACCACTAGCTTGCATTGTGATATACTAAGCATATGCAAGATACTCCTCCTCTACCAAATGCGGCTCCAGAAGAAACTCCTATTCCAGAAGCTGCGGTCCAGGAAACTCCAACCACTGAAACACCTAGTCCAGAAACCCAGCCCGCAACCGAACCAAGGCCAAAAGACGATAACGACGAAGAAGACGATGTTGACGAGGAAGAGGCGGAAGCCGAAACTCTTGCCAAAAAAATGGCAAAAGAGCGCGTCAAAAATCTTAAATTACCCAAAAAAACTCCAGAGGAAAAGCAATCAAAAAAAGTCCTCATCATCTCCCTATCCTCCGTCGGTATTTTTATCCTCGGGCTTGTTGTTGTTTTTTTCGTAGTCTTTCATGGCAACGTTGATGAGCTGATGGGCAAAGCCCCAATCGAAGAAGTTGAACCAGAACCAGAAGTCATTATCACCCCTGACATCACGGAGGAAGAGCCGGACGTACCGCATTACTATTCCCGTCTTTCTGGTCTAGAAATCACTTCGGAAGAGATCAACTCTCACCCCACCTTCTGTGTTCAAATTCCTAACGGCGTGGATGGAGCTCGCCCTCAAGCCGGTCTCCAAGACGCTCAGGTCGTTTTTGAAGCTATCGCCGAATCTGGCATCACGCGCTTTGCGGCCATCTTCCAAGACCCACCCGCCGTAATCGGGCCTATTCGTTCGCTCAGACTCTATTATCTCAACTGGGATCTGCCTTTTGATTGCACAGTTGTTCACGCCGGCGGTTCAAACGAAGCTCTTGACGCCGTTAAGAAATATGGCGTTCGAGACCTGACAGAGAACTATGCATACATGTGGCGATCGTCTACCAATTACACTGTCCAACGCTTGTGGAATAACCTCTTTACTTCTAATGAATATCTAAATGGTTTCAATACTATCAACGGATATCTCTCTTCTGATATCAAATCTTTCTCCAGATTTACTCCAGTCGAAGCCAATCGCAACAAAATAGATGTCCAAGCTAAAGAAAAGCTGAAGATCGACCAACCATCATCTGGAGATACCGATGCACTCGCGCCAAAAGTCACACATATTACTATGCGGATCGGAGTCATGCCAAACTTCAACCCGGTCTACGATTATGATACCGATACTAACACCTATAAACGCTCCTACGAAACCGGCCAAATTCATACCAGCTACGACTGCACCGGCAAAACTGAGGAAGTCACTCCGGAACTGGTCTGCGAAGAAGTTCAGATAACCGCCAATACAGTCATTGGCATGATAGTTCAGGAACGCAAAGCCTCCTATGATAATTACCACGAAGACATCTCGACGACCGGCGCCGGCGACGCTTATATCTTTCAAAATGGCACTGTCATAAATGGGACTTGGGAAAAATCCTCTAAGGAATCTCAAATTGTTTTCCGCGACAAAGAGGGGAACGACGTCAAGCTCGTTCCAGGCAAAACCTGGATTTCGGCCATTCCAGCCTTTTACTCTGGCACCGGTGTAGAATACAAGTAACTATAACTACTGCCAGCTTGACTTTTCTGCGTATACATGTTATACTTTAAAAGTTGTTTATCCAAAACAAGTACATGAAAAGGAAGTGTTTTAATGTTGAACTCGCGAAGAGAAAAGGTCAGAATCTTCAAAAGTCTGGTCAATTTTACCACCAGCCCCATCTCTCTATACGACGACGGCGGCAACATCGTCACTATCGAACCCTCCAAAATAGATATTTCCAGCATTGATATCAACCCTAATATCGGTATCATTCTCCATAACAGAAGTGACGCTCAATTTCTTGGTATTCCTCATGACAATGCCGTAATTGTTGGCTCGACCGGAGTCGGCCGCGATGGCATATCCGTCTCCAACCTCATACACGCCACCGACAGCTTCCGTGTTATCTTTTCCCCCAACAGCTTTTAAATCACATCCTATTCTTATATAGAAACCTCCCATCGCGGGAGGTTTTCAAATACAATTTACATCTTTTAAAAAAAGTCCGCGAATACGCAAATTCACTTGCGGAGATGTTTAGTTTCAATTTTTATACTTATAATCAACATTACCGGGACAAAAACTGCCATCAATACAGCTGACATCACTTGTAGTATTTCAGACCCTAATAACATGCCTATCCCCAAAATATAAAAAATCACACTGGTTGCAATCATAGAAACAGCATTCAGCATCCCAGCTTCTTTACGGAATTTTGAAGGAAGTTTCTTACGCTCCTGCGAGAGTAATGGATCAAACTTACCAATAATAGTCACAATTCCAGTTATCATCTGCATAATACCAAACGTAATTAAAGCAACAGCAACAATATCAATCATAAGCTCATTATACCATCATGATTGATAAAAGTTTAAGTGTGCCAGTTGAGTCGCATCATGATACGGATAAAGGAAGTTGCAAAACGGAGAAAAGGTGGGAGAAAGATGGAAATCTGTAAAACGATATTGTCGGTTACTATTGCGCCAGTGTGAAGCTTCTCCCACTAGCTGGTGGAGCATAAATTGAATTAGTGTTACCAAACATCTGGCTAGTTGTATTAGTTATTCCGTTTCCATTGGTTTGTGGAATAGTTACTGACCAGATTGTAGCGTTGCGGCCTGCATTAGAAAACATTTGTGACATACTGCTTGTCACGCTTGATGTATTCCAATGAGAAAGATTAAGATGATAAGTGGTAGCATTGTAACCAGTTCGGACGAACATTTCTATCATATCAGTCACATTGAAGCTATTCCAATTAGAGAGGTTGAGAGAGAAGGTGGTGGCGTTGGTCCCAGCATAGTAAAACATTTGATGCATATTTGTTACACTGGAAGTGTCCCAATTGGAAAGATTGCCAAGAGACCAAGTAGTAGCGGAGTAGCCAGCACAGTAGAACATATTACTCATGTTTGTTACGCTAGAAGTATCCCAACCAGAGAGGTCAGGCGAGAAAGTAGTGGCGGAGTAGCCAGCGTAGTAGAACATACTGCCCATATTCGTCACTTTAGAAGTATCCCAGCCAGAAACATTAATAGAGAATGTAGTAGCATTATAACCGATCTGAGAGAACATGGCGGCCATATCTGTTACATCTGATGTGTCCCAATGAGAAAAATCGAAATTAATTGAATTAGCGTTGTAACCCGAACGATAGAACATACCATGCATACCGGTTACCTTAGAAGTATTTAAATCGGAAATATTAAGATTGTAGGAAGAAGCATCGTGGCCAGCATCTGAGAACATGTAATTCATGTCAACAACATTTTGAGTATCCCAACCAGAAAGATCAAGAGAGAAGTTGGTAGATGAATAGCCAGCGTTAGAGAACATGCCATACATATATACTACGCTTGAAACATCCCAACCAGAGAGATCGAGAGAGAAGTTGGTAGATGAATAGCCAGTATATTCAAACATTCGATTCATAATTGTTACTTTTGAAGCGTCCAAATCAGAAAGGCTAAAAGTGCCATTTATCGAACGAAGGTTATTGAACATATAACTTGAATCAGAATTCAGATAAATAATGTCGGCTGTAGTGTAGTAATACATAACTCCATCATTGAAGAATATATAGACGGGAGTACTTCGAGGGATAGAAATAGTGTTGGTAGCAGAGACAACGAAGTCGTCAGGGAGTGTGTTAGCACGGCGGAGATTTTGGATTTCGGTGTCTTGCGTAGAATCACTTGCATTAGTAGTGTTATTAGCAAGATTTTTAAACTTGGCGTTAATACTTTTTCCCATCTCAAGCATAGCTATCTGTGCCTGTCGCCAGACCGCATAAAGCGTAAGGGGTTTGTTTGAAGTAATAGCTTCTTCTGGCTGGTATTCCGGCTCAGTAGCTTCAGGGTCTTCGGACCAACCTAGGAAGACAGACTCGTACTTATGAGGAATTTGGGAAGAGATGGTGTAGTTATATGTTCCAGTTTCTGATCCCTCTTCACCAGCTTGACGCTCAGGAGCGTTTTCTCCGCCATTAGCATCGTAGTAAAGGTAACCAGCAGGATTCTGTTCATTGGATGGGTGAACCAGAGTAAACTTAACCTTACCTTCATAAGTCCCTGCAGCTTGATTTGGCGCAATATAGGCATCAAACCTAGTGAGTAAGTTAGCGCCAGTAGATTGATCGGTAGTAGAATCAAAAGAAGCAATCTTAGTATAGGTTTCTGGAATGCTTCTAGCTTGGTTGAATCCGTTTTCTATAGTAGCAACATGATCACCTGTGACATCATCGTCATTAGCAATAGTCATATTCCAGTTAGAAGTAGAAGTACCAGTACCAGTATGAATACTATGATTAGAACCTAAGTCGGTAATAAGGTTGGTATTACCGTATTCTTCATTAGTATAGCCTACAGCATAAATAGCAAAGCCAGATGGGTCATTACAGACAGCTTTGAGATTAGCAGTACCGATTTCTTTATTAGTTCCTGGATTAATAGTGTTAGTTAGGTAAGTGTTGGCTGGAGTGAGAGAACAAGCAGCAGGAACATTAACTGTGAGATTTACTATAGCAGATGTATCGGCATTAGCTTTTGGAGCAGAAAGGACGGCTCCAGAAATAAGAGTTAAGCTAAGTAAAGAGCCTACTCCTAGATATGCTTTACGGTTTGACATGGTAATAACTATGACCTCTCAAGTTAAGCAACTTTATTACTTGTTTATTTTATATTGTTGGCCAACTCTACTTGTAATCATAGTAACATTAGCATAAGAAAAATGGAAGAGTGTTTTTCTGGTACTATTACGCCCGCCGTCTACAAAAAAATCTTGCTGGTAAACAGCAAGATAATCGTTTCCCTTAAATGCCTCTTCTGGCCCAGACTCCAGCCAGAAGAGGACGGAGAACCTCAAGGTCAGATTCCAAGAGAGATTCCGGCACAGATTCCAAGACGGATTCTCCCAGAAAATGCTAGCTTTTTATGTAAAGTTATATTCAGAAAAGAACGATTACGATAATTGTAAGCAATCGTAGTAGCGGAAAAGGAAATCGGTTCTCGCAATTGATGTAACCGATTTGACACACTCTCTAAAAAATTGGTTCAGGATAATAGAAAACCCCCGAGAAATCGGGGGCTTTCTACACGCCACTATGTCTCCATATTGACGTCCTAATGTGGTGATTCCGGCGGGAGTCGAACCCGCGATTTTCTGGATGAGAACCAGACGTCCTAGACCACTAGACGACGGAACCATTGGTTCATATAAGTATAACACGATAGTGCTGCTCTGTCCAGAATGTGTGGGTGCTGAATTTATTACATGAAAAAAGTGATTTTAAAACTTATAGTTGCAAGCTTGTCTTTTTTACGAATCTTTGTTATAATAAATTAGTATGGTCTCTTAGTATAACGGTTAGTACAACGGGTTTTCATCCCGTCAATGCGAGTTCGACTCTCGCAGAGATCACCATCTATTTGATATATAATGCGCTAGTGAGGCGTATTTTTTGTGGATTTTATCTTTTCTTTTTAAGAAAGGTAGTATCGCAGGACCCAAATCGCCAACGTAGACGCACTAGCTACGGGCAAGAATGACAATCCGAATATTTGGAACACAGAAAATGTCACCAGTATGAAGAGTATGTTCGAAAACGCTAGTTCTCTCGCCGACATCTACGGCCTCGCCAACTGGGGCACAGTTAAGGTATCCAATATATGTCGGATGTTTTCCAGCGACTTATCAATCTCCAACCTCTCTATGATAACGAACTGGAATGTTAGCAATGTCACGGCTACATTATGAAGCGCTTCAGAAAGTACTAATAATTTCTATCGTATTTTCGATAAGGCACCAGGCAAATCTGGCTTCGCGTTTGCAAACCGCGCAGGGAATGTCGATGATAATGGCACATATATTCCGAGCGTATAAAATTAAATCCAATAATTCGGTTCTTTCCTTCAATTATTATGCCCGTTAGCTTCAGAAATTGACGATGTCACACTTATCTCAAACGCAAAACCCGTAAAACGCTATTGCTTTTTTCTGTATATTAATATAAAATCCAAACAAGTATAGTGTGTGAGTTGATCAAACTAATCGTCAGCAAACGGGAGATGTATGAAATCAATTCACAAAAAACCAAAAATAAAAAGTAAATACGCCGTACTATTCGTAGCGGTATGCATTTGTATCGCAACCGCAATTTATACGACATTTATTCGCCCACAGTTTTCGCATGCGGAATCTCAATATATGTCCGCCATAATCAATGGCGAAGATGGCGAGGTAGATTTTTCTCCCGGGATAAACGATGCTATTGTTAACTTTAGCTATATAAAAACAGGTTCACATATCGCGGCATCTAAAATCTACGACGCTAAAATTACCCTGAACAACTTGCCAATTACTGATGGACAGAAAAAAATGTCTATATCGCTACCAGTTGGAATGTCGTGGGTTGACGATGCTGCCAATGATCAAAATCTCCTCTCCCAACTTAATACATCCAAAGGAACGAACGGTATCGAAACGATTGCATTAGATCAAGAACCAGTGTTAGGATACACATTCGCCGAATCCGGAACACGCGTTTATTATTTCACTGAAGGTAGTAAAGCGATTACTATTAATATTAAAGTCAAAGCGGACAACGTCATCAACCTTGGATACATCAAAGACGCAATCGTCGTAAAAACATACATCGATAACGAGCTCGAAGAAGCAAGCGTCGATGTAAATGTCCCGACTGGTGTTAGCATTGGTGGTCAATTCGCAACCTCAACACCAACAAATTATGTCGGCGCTGGTTCCACCTTTTCTGTTAATAAAGATTACATTCGAACGTCTCGTTCAAATTATGTTCTTAGCAGCCACTATAATGTAACTAGATTAATCACCAAGATTAAATTCACCTTCCATATCGAAGGAAACGCAATAATACAATCTACGGCAACAGATAGCGAACAATACTCTTTTGATAGTTCAGATGCCGCTAACGGCAACTATATATTAACATATACTCCGAACACTGCAATTACGGGCAACCTAGCAATCCCATACTCTGTAACATTCTCAGAAAATGCAATGCCAGACGAGGTTATCACGATTACTGCTACTGGAGAGACATCTTATTGGCAACCAGGTAGCCCAGACATAACAATAGCGCATCGCAATACGCAAACAGCCAAATATATCATTTTACCAAATGCAGAAGACGTTACGGTTGGATGGAACAACCTAGATCCAGCAAATATCGGTACCGCTAACAATATCAACGTAAACAGCCCGGTTCGCGAAGGCGAGGGAATGACTGGCGTACTTGGCTACGGCTATGTCAACAACCGAGGGAATGCAGATAGCTCACCCAAAAAAGCTCATATCACATTCGACACGGCTGTTCTTGGAGTTATGATGTTAAGATTACCGTGTACTCCAAGAGGAAGAATCGAATCAGTACATATAAAAACGCAGAGCGGTATAGAGAAAGATGCAACCGTGAACGCATCGTGCAATGAATACGGCATGTCAGCCGCCATCTCTTACACTAATTTGGACATAGAAAAAGATGACTATATTACAGAAGTAGAGTATCTTATTGGCGTCATTCCGGCGACCACACAACTACGATATACGAATCAAAATGATGGCTCGAGAGCGCTAGTATTCATAGGAAAACGTCTTAACGAATCCCAACCAGGAATCGCCACAATAGAAGTATTCGACGCTAATAATCGCGAGCAAACCACGGGCGTCGCGACAATCGCGAGTAATGTAACAAGTGGTTCAGGAGGGATGAATATCACAGCGCCAGCCACAATATCAAAGATTGCAGGAGAAACATTATCGTTCTCGTTCACAGTCACTCCATATGGCGCAACTAATGGACCTGGGCATATTTACGGTACGAGAAACCCAATTATCTATTTGCGATCAGAAGCAAAAGATGCATCTGGCAACTTCTTGCCAATTTCTAACATAACAGTTACAAACGGAACAGCACGCGGCAATCAAGATATCACCAGTCTTTTTGGACAAATTACAACAATAGACACAGAAACGGCGAAATTATACATATTAGACGGTAGAAATGTCGCAAACGGTTTGGCAAGTCTATCTACAAACACAATAACAGGCGATGGCAAATTATCCTATAGTCAATTAATCATCTCCTTCTCGATTGAGACCAGCGTCACTACCCCGAATCAATCCAATAACATTTCAAACATGTTGTTCATCCAAGATCCAGATGACGGCTCAATCACGTCAAATGATGCCTCTGGTGATCCATTTGGAATAAGCATCGTTGAAAACGGGGGCATGATCAGAAAAGCAACTACAAATTACTATCAGATTCGGCAATCAGCCTCCGTACTAACAGAGAACTCGGGAAAACACACTAGCTCCGACACTTGGCTAACTTGGACCGAAGGTTCAAACCCAATCACAATTGGCTCAGTAAGTGGCTCTGCTGCCGATATGAAAATCTCACTGATAAACAATTCTGGCGTAGAAATCACAAATCCCGTAACAGTCTACTCTCCAATACCTAAAAAAGATCAAGATTGGGGTTCATTAAGCTACAACAATCTACCTTTTGAATTCTCTGCTACACTTGACGGCGCCATTACAAATCCAGACGACGAACACTTCGTTATCGCCTACGGCAAAAACGTCACGCCATCAGATAATGGCAATGAATTAGATAGTGAAAGCGCAAAATTCACGGTGAATACCACGGGCTGGACAGATTCTGACTGGCAAGAGGTAAACTGCGTCAAGATAACCGCGGCAGATATACCAGCCAACCAACCAGACAGGGCAGATGTTTATGACTTTATATATCTACTTAAGACTACAAGCCTAGACAGTGCCTCTGATGGCTCAATCAACACCTGGCGACCTCTATTCTTCCAACAACTTGTAAATTCGTCGAACGACGTATTTGCTGGCTGGTACAAAGGCAGCTACGTCTCTATACAATTAACAAATGGTACTGTCTTCGGTGAAATCTTCGTTGATACTAACGAAAACGGAAAGAAAGATTCAGGCGAACAAAGCCTTAAAGAAGCAGGGTGGAAAATAGATCTTTACGACAAAACATCAGACCGCCTCGTCCGTTCTACAGAAACCAACACAAATGGACAATACGGCATCATAGAGCTAATCACAAATCCAGATAGCTATTACATGGTCGTCACGAATAAACACCCTCTAGGCGGAGCGGGTACAACTTATCTATTTACTCAGAAGGGCGATGTATCCAACACGGGTAATTACAACACTGATAATCAAGCGGAAGGGGATAGGACCTCTACGCCCGCCCACACAACCGCACGTATAACGCCAGTTTCCCCAAGCCAGACTTCTGGTGAAGCTCGCTATAATATCGGCGTAGTCGAATATGTTGAAACGACCACTTATTCCGGGAATGTCACATTTAATGACCAAAACAACCAATTCGGCACTCGTCCATCCACAATAACAATCACAATTACTGCGAGTGACAATACCCAACAAACCTTTAGCGTCAATACTTCAGGGAATGGTAATTTTACAGTCGATCTACCAAAATACGCTAATACAGGAGATAAACTGACATATACATTCTCTTCACCGGATCTAACGAATTACAACAAAACAGAACAACTCACGGGAAATACTTACAGCCTTACTTACAACCAAAAAACTGCTAGACTAGTCGTTCACTACTACAAAGCCGGCACTTCGACACAACTAATACCGGATAGTATCACTACAGTATATTGGGGGCAACATTACGAAGCGCCACAAGGAGACGTAGATACTGATTACGAAATCGATTCCATCGTAGGTCAAACATCCGGAACTGTATCTGGCAATATTACCGTCACATATTATTACAAGAAGAAAATTGGTATCGTCACAACTCACTACTACATTAAAGACACAACTACTCCAATTGCCGACGACACAACCGAAGAGTATGAATATGGCGAGACATATACAACTATGCCGCTCGAAGAAATCCCAGATGAATTCGCGAACTACGAGCTCGTCTCCGAACGCCCAGCCAATTATACCGGTACGGTACGTGCGGTGAATATTGACGTAATATACTATTATCAAAAAAAGGATCCTCAAATTAATTCTGAAGTCTCCATTACCGGACCAGAAACCATAGATAACAAACTTTCACCAGTCTCTTATTCGATAGACTACTTTGCTCACGTAGTTGATTATATAGGCGACACTAACATAACGCTTACGCTTAAAATTCCTTATCCTATCACGGAAGATGACTCCGAACTAGACGGTGGGATCTATGACGCCGAAAACAATACGATAACCTGGGAAGTTGAATCGCTTTACAACTCTTACATCGAGGGCGATATCTCTATCGAACACGCAATTGAACTAGTTTTCGAAGGCGCAAGAGCAGACGACATATTAGTCACCACTATCGAAGCAACCATTGAACTCGACGACAAAGATAACGATGCAGCAGACACGATTCAAACACTCGTACGAACTCCAGCTGTAATTACCTTCCAATATGTAGACCAAGACGACAACGAGATAAAAGAGCCGGAACAAGCAGAAGGATATGTTGGAGATCAATGCGAACATGAAATCCCAGAGATTGAAGGTTACGTTATTGTCGATGACGGAGAAATCGACCTCACCTTCACAGAAGAAGATCGTGCAATTATCTATCATTACGAAAAGATCGCCCCTGAAGTTCCGAACACATCAGGGTCTAGCAAGGCTAAGCTCAATATGAATGAAACGAACGAATTCAATTCATTCACATTACTAATGTGCATGCTTACATCATCTTCTGTTGCCCTAATAATCCTAGGTTTGATACACCTGAGCAAGCGTACAAAAAAATAGACGCCTCATTAAAGACAATGTTAGCGCCTCAATAAAGGCGCTAACATTTTTAGCATACCCCTTTAATCAATCTAACTGCAATATTGATTACAGCCAGTGAACTAAAATATCTCAAGAAAATGCTATTGCCTAAAAAAGACTTTTATGTTATAATAGAAAGACAGCTTAGCGAGTGCTAAAGCTCTTTATTCAAAAGAGAAGAGAGGTGAGATTGTGGCGCCAGCGCCAAAATTTATCGCTTTCAAAGCGATGGAAAATGCCCACAATGTTGCGAATGAACACAGACGACTATCAGAACAGCTCAGACTACAACGCGGATACTGCCCAAAGTGTAACTGCTCACTGGAGCCAATCAAAATCAACGGCGAGGATATGCGGTCCTGCCCAAAGTGCCATCGCTGGTACGTCCCCTCCTCTGTCTAATATCCCTCTCAAAACCCTGCTACGAAGCAGGGTTTTAGCTACCAATATTATTCAAAATCACAAGCTAGATTATACTCTACCGTATAATCCTTAGCTCCGTATGGATACACCGGATAAAACTTTGCACTCGTAGTATTTTTATCACAAGAAAATCCATCTGTCTCGAAATATTGCTTATAACTCGCATACTTGCCATTTTGATAAAGTAGCAGCTGTCTCAATAATACAGGCTGGAGCCCAGTACGTTCATAAGTTTCCATCTTCTCGTCTTTCAATTCCGGGTCAATTGCCTCCATAAACCGCTCGTAATAATACGACTCATAATAAGCCGTCGCGAGTTCTGCCAATTTGCGTTTCGCTACGCGCTCCGGATTAAAATATACCGTCACAAAAAGAGACACTGCAACCATTATCGTCGAGACAATCACGCCAATAGTTACAAACCTTCGTGCGACAACAGGATCATTTCGCCTACGAATATTCGCACTCATCTTAGCAGTCAAACCGTCGCGTTTTTTAGTCGCCTTAAACAGACCTTTCTTCATATTGTAATTTTAACATAACAGCTATAAATTTTACAAGATACATGCTACACTTGAAGCATGAGCAAACTATTCAAACGTACCAAAATCTTGGCTACTATTGGCCCAGCTGTCATGTCTGAAGAGGCTATTACCGACCTCATCATGGCCGGCGTTAATGGTTGTCGCCTGAACTTTTCTCACGGTAATTATTTAGAGCGAGACGAACAAATCGCATGGATTCGCAAAGCAGCCACTAAGAAAGGCCGTTCTGTCGCTATCGTGCAAGATCTCCAGGGCCCTAAAATCCGCCTTGGCGAGCTAAAAGGGAACCATCTTGACGTTCATGCTGGCGATGAGCTCATTCTTGATTATGCCTGCGATACTCACGACGGTGGTAAAATCCTGCCAGTCCAATACAATCTTGCAGAAAAAGTACATCCAGGTGAGCCACTCTTCATCTTTGATGGTAAAATCAAAACCGAAGTCATCGATATTCCTAGCAAAACTGCCATCAAAGTCCGCGTTCAAAACGACGGTTATATTATGAGTAAAAAAGGTCTTAATCTGCCTGATACCGACTTTGGCGGCGACATCATCACCGACAAGGACATGGCCGATATTGAGTTTGGCGCCTCGCGCGACTTCGACTATGTTGCCCTTTCATTCGTCCAGTCAGCTGCCGACATCGACAAACTACGCCAGGTCTTGCTTTCTCACGGCTCATCTGCTCAAATCATTGCTAAGATTGAAACCAAGAAAGCCATCGAAAACGACGAAACACTAGAAGCCATCGTCGAAGCATCCGACGGTATTATGGTCGCTCGCGGCGATATGGCCGTTGAGGCTGGTGCTGAAGTCGTACCAATTGTTCAACGCAAGCTCGTTACGCTTTGCCGCAAGCACAGTAAACTCTGCATCGTCGCTACTCAGATGATGGGTTCAATGGTAGAAAATCCTGAGCCAACACGCGCTGAAGTCTCCGACGTTGCTAACGCAGTAATTCAAGGCGCCGACGCCGTCATGCTTTCTGACGAAACCGCGAATGGAAAATACCCTCTCGAGGCAGTCAAAGCTATGAAGAAAGTAATCCTCTACACTCAGAACCATACTCGTATTGCGCCATCCGAGGCTCCGTCCAGTGACATTAAAATTTACGACGCCATATCTAGCGCCGTAGCACGTCTTGCCGAAAAAATTGAAGCCGATGTTATCATTTGCCAAACTCATACAGGCGCCACCGCTGAAGCTCTTGCCGCAGAACGTCCAAATGTCCCAATCATTTCTGTTACATCCAATGCCCGCGTCGCTTCACAGCTAGCATTAACATACGCCAACGCCTCTTTCGTACGTCCATATTCCGATGATTACGGAATCGACCTAGCCCGCGAACTTAAAAACTCTGGCTATCTCAAACCAGAAGAAGGGAAGAACGAGCTTCTAGCTGTCATCATCTCCGGCGCGCATGGCGTTGACCACGGCACCGATACAATCAAAATCCGCTACATCTAAATAACCAGAAAGGTACAGTTCATGGAAAACAAATTAACTATCAAAGACGTCAAAGTCAAAAATCAAACCGTTCTTGTTCGTACGGATTATAACGTGCCGCTACAAGATGACAAAGTCACAAGTGATTTCCGCATTCGAGCATCGCTCCCAACTATTAATTATTTGAGAGAACATGGCGCTAAGAAAATCATCCTCATCTCCCACCTTGGGCGTCCTGAAGGGCAAAGAGTCAAAGAGCTCTCTCTAAAGCCAGTCGCCTTAAAGTTAGCCGAATTACTCCCAGGCGTACCAGTAAACTTCGTAGATGATGTTTCTGGCCCAGACGTTGAAGATGCTGTATCACATCTCGAAAACGGCGGCGTTTTGTTACTTGAAAACCTCCGCTTTTATCCAGGCGAAGAGAAGAACAGCGAAGATTTTATCCGTGAAATCATTGACTCCACTGCTGCCACTGTGTTTATCCAAGATGGCTTCGCCGTAATTCACCGCGCCCATGCCTCCACTTCCGCCGTCGCCAAAAATCTTCCAGTCTATGCCGGCCTCCTACTAGAAAAAGAAATTTCCTCACTCGAGAAAATCATGCAATCACCAGAGAGACCGCTCATGCTCATGCTTGGTGGTGCCAAAGTAGACGACAAGGCTCCACTAATCGAAGCGTTCAAAGACAAAGCTGATTCTATCTGCATAGGTGGGAAAATCGCCGCCGACGGAGCCGTACAGCCCGCAGAAAATATTTACATCGCCGAAGATTTCGACGAAGATGCAGAAGGGAACAAACTCGACTGCGGACCAGTTTCGACTAACCACTTTGTAGAAACTGCCAAAAACAGTAAGACTGTTATCTGGAATGGATTGCTCGGCAAAGCAGAAGATATTACCTTCGCAACTAGCTCCACCATTTTCCTTAAGACACTTGGCGAATCAAAAGACATTACATCTATCATCCTCGGTGGTGACACCACCGGATTTGCCGAAGAAGCTATGCAGAAGGACCCTTCGCTCGAATTTACGCTCCTTAGTACCGGCGGTGGCGCAGCACTCGAATTCTTAAGCGGCAATAGTTTACCAGGCCTAGAGGCTATCGAGAATAAATAATGATCCGGGGTCTTAATCATATCAATCACCAGCCAAATACGCCTGACTCTGGCGTTCGCCCAGAGTCAGCGCCTACTACTGTCGAAATGACCACCACTCGTGATCAAGCAAGAAGCTTTGGCGAGCATACATTACGATTCAAACGGAACATTGAAGAAATGAGTCGTATTACCGAATTAAGGGAAAAAGAAACTAATCGCGCTTTCGACAAGCTAGATAGCCTCACTCAAAAGCTGATGGCCGCTAACGCCAGAACTGCGCAATCTCTCTATACGGCTAACACCACCGCAGGACGCGAGAATAAGCGTCGTTAGACCCCATAAATTCTCCCTTGTCGAAGAAGTAAAAATATGCTAAGATTATCTCTGAACTTTTATTTTATTGTCTAAAAATATTTAATAAAGGAAAAACATGGCTCAAGAAGTCAAAGACCTATCAAAGTTCCGCAACATCGGTATTATTGCCCACATCGACGCCGGAAAAACCACGACCAGCGAAGCTATTCTTTATCGCACTGGCCTAAAACATAAAATTGACCTCGTCAAGGGTGACACCGGCGGTGCTACCACCGACTGGATGGAGCAGGAAAAGGAACGTGGTATCACCATCACCTCCGCCGCTGTTACCGCCTACTGGAAAGGCCACAAAATCAATATTATCGATACCCCAGGCCACATCGATTTCACTGCTGAGGTCGAACGCTCTCTCCGCGTCCTTGATGGTGCTGTCGTAGTTTTCGACGGTAAAATGGGCGTTGAGGCTCAGTCCGAGACCGTCTGGCGCCAAGCCACTAAGTACGGCGTACCTCGCATCTGCTTCGTTAACAAAATCAACCAAATCGGCGGTGACTTTTACAAGTCTCTTGAATCCATCCATAAACGTCTTTCTAAAAACGCTGTCGCGATTCATCTTCCTATCGGCTTCGAAAAAGACATCTGCGGCGTCGTCGACCTCGTTGATATGAAAGCATACACTTACAAAGATTATGCTGATCACGAGCTCACCGTTGGCGAAATTCCAGCCGACATGGTCGAAAAAGCCAAGAACGCACGTGCCGTCCTCGTCGAAGAAGCTGTTTCTGCCGATGAAAAACTCATGGAGAAATTCTTCGAAGGTGGCGAAGAAGCCATTACAACCGAAGAGCTCAAAGCTGCTCTCCGCCGTCGCGTCCTCGAAGGTGACTTCTATCTCGTCACCGGTGGCGATGGCCGTGGCGTGATCGTCGAAAAGGTCCTAGACCTCGTTACTGATTATCTCCCATCTCCTCTTGACCGCGACCAAGGTCAAACCGTTGGCCACTCACCAAAGACCGGCGACGAAGAAATTCGCAAAGCCGACGACAAAGAGCCACTCTGTGCTCTCGCATTCAAGATCGCTACTGACCCATTCGTCGGTAAACTCATCTTCATCCGTGTTTATTCTGGTAAGCTCGAAACTGGTTCCTTTATCCTCAACGCCTCCACCGGTAACAAAGAGCGTGTTGGCCGTATCGTCCGTATGTTCGCTGATAAGCGTGAAGAAATCACTTCAGTTGGCGCTGGCGATATCGCCGCCGTCGTAGGACTTAAAGATTGTACTACTGGTACCACCATTTGCGACCCAGCTCACCCAATTCGCCTCGAATCTATCGAATTCCCAGATCCACCTGTTTCTATCGCCGTCGAACCAAAGACTAAAGCCGACCAAGAGAAGATGGGTATTGGGCTCTCTAAGCTCGCTGAAGAAGACCCAACCTTCCGCGTTCACACTGACGAAGAAACTGGTCAAACTATCATCTCCGGTATGGGTGAGCTTCACCTAGAAATCATTATCGATCGTTTGAAGCGTGAGCATGGCGTTGAAGCCAATACAGGCGCTCCACAAGTCGCCTACCGTGAAACTATTCGTGGTACTGCCGAAGCCCAAGGTAAGCACATCAAGCAATCTGGTGGCCGCGGCCAATACGGTGACGTTTGGGTAAAGTTTGAGCCGAACGAAGCAGGGAAAGGCTTCGAGTTTATCGATCAGATCAAAGGTGGCGTTGTTCCACAAGAATACCGTAAACCTGTCCAACAGGGTATTGAAGAGACTCTTAACGGTGGCGTTATCGCTGGATATCCAGTCGTAGACGTCAAAGCTACCCTCTATGATGGTTCTTACCACGATGTCGACTCCTCTGAGCTCGCCTTCAAACTCGCTGGTTCACTCGCTACTCGCGAAGGTATCAAGAAAGCCAACCCGGTTCTCCTTGAGCCAGTCATGAAAATGGAAATCACCACTCCTGAAGACTTCATGGGCGACGTCATTGGCGATATCAACTCTCGCCGTGGCCGCATCGACGAAATGGAGGATCTCCCTGGCGGCACCAAGGTCATTCGCGCCTTCTGCCCGCTTGCTAACCTCTTTGGTTACACATCCGATCTTCGTTCTATGAGTCAAGGCCGTGCAGCTTCTACCATGGAGCTCTTCGCCTACGAGGAAGTACCACCCAACGTTGCAGCCGAGATCATCGAAAAGCGCAATTCGAAGTAAAACGACTAAGAAAACATAGTTTTCTTAAGAGTATTACAAGAATAAGCTTTCGTCCAAAGGACTAAAGCGTAATTCGAAGTAATTGCTATAACCAAAAAAGCGGCCTCTCTGAGCCGCTTTTTTATATCTGCACTATGATAAACTTCGAGCGGTTTGTGCAAGTGGATAGTTTGCTACATTGTAAAAATAAGCATTTCATGTTATAATAGCAAACGAGCTATCACGGCTCGTACATTTTCTTCTTAGGAGGGGATATTGATGAAAAAGATCCTCGTCGCTCTACTGGCTACTGCGCTCATAGTAACATCAGTCACAGCCTTTGCGACCGAATCACCTTCTGCCAAGAACTATTGGCAGCCTGTTGCCAGCGGCCTCGGCGATCCCATCGTCGAAAACAACTACAGCTATGAGTATATCCTCAGCATCTGCATGAAGAGCGCCACGAACAAGATCTCTGTCTCTGGATTTGCCGCCTGCTGCGGATTCAACCCCAGAATCACGGACGGTACCGTCTACGAGAAGGACTATTGCCTAACTAGAAATAATCGTGATTTTCACATCGTCATCTCAGGAAATGTAGTCTGGGTTGTCTTCATTACGGACCAAGAATGCCTCTGCGTCGCAGAAATCATCACCGATCCGAGAGAGTTCAATGCCGAACTGGTTTCGAAGCTGATGTATTACATCTCCGTCAACGATCCAGTCGACGCACGCAAGTTCGATACCGAACTCACTTATAGCTACAGACTCTACTCCGACGAAATCATTCCAATCTACAACGACGTAATCAATCTGAATCGCATGGACCCCACACATCTCGTCGACGTCGACATCATCAACTAACCTCTCCTCCCTCTCCAGCCTCGCCCTCAAGCGAGGCTTTTTAATTGAAAATTAAAAAATAATACTAATTTACACCTCTTAGACTAACCTAGATAAAAGCAGATTTAATGATATAATGCTTGACTTTTTATACTGTTTGTGCTATAATGCAAACAGACCCTGGCTTCTGGGAGGAAAGCTAGGAGTACTTTAGAAATTCGGAGGATGTGCACACATGACTACTAATGGAATCGAATTCGTATCCCTGGATAGGCCAACGCCGTCAGTTCGCAGAGAACTGCTGCAAAAGCAAGACTGGAGAATGGCAGACGGAATCGCTGCCGTCGACGAGGAGACGCTCCCTGAGCGTGATTTTGACCCTGAAGCGACAATCATAGAATACGCTACCACGGCAATCGATCGCATCGTCAACAAAGGTGAAAGCACCTGGACGGCCGTCCGATCCCATTTCGGCTACCTCAAGAACGGAGACACCAACCCAGAATCCTGCTGGTACGGAATCGGTTACAAATACTGGGAACTGTACTGCAAGATCCTGTTGGAGCAAATCCCCAGACTCACGACTACACGTCCGTTCAGAGCATCAAATCTCCCGAGTTGGGAAGACTACGCCGGCTAATCATAGTCCGGCGACACACGACTAAACAGAAAGGAGACGTTCAAGATGAACGGCGACAATAAATACATGCACAACGTATGGTGGGCATGGGAAGCCCGAATCGATAACGACAACGGCAACGTCGTCGTTATCTTGAAAGAGTTCCATCCCGACGAAATCGAGGTCAGGTTGATCTCGAAATGCAACAAGGCCTCAGATACAGAATACGTCTTCCCCGTCATTACTCAGAAAGACATTGCAGAAATTTTGCGTCGGTATCCGTGCAATGGTATCTATCAGCAGCCCGCAAGGGAAGGACTGATGAAGGCAGAATTTGACGCTACAATCGAGCGTTTGCACCAAGAGCTCAAACCTGAGCGCTGGAATGCAACCATTTTCGCAAATTCGCGCCACGAGATTAGTCCGCGCTTTGCTGATACGTTCCAAAACCTTGCTGAGCTGTTCGCAGCAATGCAAGCTTGCCGGAGCGCCGGCAACTACTGCAACTACTACGGTGGCGGTCTTGATGACAAGGGTTTCGACCTGCGGGAAGAAATCCTGCGCCATCGGCTTGATAGCATCGGTAATCCCGACAAACGCCAGGAACTGCTGAAATTGTTTGCTTATGATCCCAGCATGCTCAAGCATCTGGTAATCACCCTCTGGCCCATTCGGCGCAGCTACAACAATCCTGCGGAATCGGCTTAAAGCCTCAGCTGCCATACAGCCCGCTCCGCATAATCCCCTCCCACCCCCAGCCCCGCTCTCATCGAGAACGGGGCATTTTTTATTGTTTTTAGCACTCTTGACTTGCGACTGCTAATTATATATAATAGAGCATATGCAAGACGAATTCTCCGATATTATGAATCATCTCTCCGAGAACGCTCGTTTCTCGCTCCAGAAAGCCGATTTTTATTCCAAGAAATATAATAAAGGATACATGGGTACTGAATATCTGCTCCTAGGTATCCTTGCTATGGACGCCAGCGAAGGGGCCAAACTCCTATTCAACTGGCATGTAACTCTAGAAGATGCCGAAAAAGCCCTAGGCAAACCAGCTGTCGACACAACAAATGAAGGTCAAATGGCAATGATGTCGCTATCCGAATCCACTATTTTGACTTTACAGATGGCACGCAACTTTGTTCGCGATCAAGGTCTAGAAACTATCGGTACGGAACATCTTCTCTACGCCCTTATTAACCAAGGAAATTCTAACGCTGCCTCTCTCCTCGAAAAACTCAGTGTCAACCTAGATGAGCTAGCTGACGAAATCGAGAAACTCGTCGACAGACAAGCTGAAGCCGCCAAATTCTCCAAGGAAAAGCAAAAATACGCCCGAAAAACTCCTCTTCGCTGGTTATCTCGATTCGGCGCAGACCTTACAGAAATGGCACGCACCGGTAAACTAGATAATGTCATTGGCCGCGATCAAGAAATCGAACGCACCGTTACGGTCCTTTGCCGCCGCACCAAATCGAATCCAGTTTTAATTGGCGAGGCTGGTGTTGGTAAAACCGCTATCGTCGAGGGTCTCGCTCAGAAAATCGTCAAGAACGAAGTCCCAAGCCTTTTAATCGGTAAACATATTTATCAAGTCGACCTTAGCTCGCTTCTCGCCGGCACCAAGTATCGCGGCGAATTCGAAGAGCGTATCAAAGGTATCATTGATGAAGCTTCGTCTGATGACTCTATTCTTCTATTTATCGACGAACTCCACCTCCTATCCGGTGCAGGATCTAGCGAGGGGACCATGGACGCCGCCAACATCTTAAAGCCTGCTCTGGCTCGTGGCAAAATCCGCCTTATCGGTGCCACTACGCTCGACGAATACCGCAAACATATCGAAAAAGACAAAGCCCTCTCTCGCCGCTTCCAAACTGTTATTGTCGAAGAACCAGCGCCTGGCGTTACACTTCGTATCTTAAAAGGTATTAAATCCCATTACGAAAAACATCACGGCGTTTCCATACCAGATGAAATCTTAGAAACAGCTATCAATATGTCTAGCCGTTACATCAACGATCGATTTATGCCCGACAAAGCCATCGATGTTATTGATGAGGCCTCTGCTATTGCTAAAGTCGAAGCCGACAAAAAGGGCGGCGGGGAACTAAAAAAGCTCAAAATCGAACTCGGTACCTTAGAAGACAAAATGGAGTCATCTGCCGAAAAAGATGATTACCAAGCTGCAGCAGAATTTAAGACTAAAGTCGAGCAAACCAAGGCAAAAATTAAAGAACTCGAAAAGAAAGGCGTCAAAGAAGAAGATATTCCTGTCTTAACGGAAGAAAACCTCGCCACCGCCATTTCTCTTAAAACCGGCATCCCTGTTTCTAAAGTCCACGGCGATGAAATGGAGCTACTTGCCAATCTCGAGTCTCATCTCAAAAAATCCATCATTGGTCAAGACGAAGCCGTTAGTTCCGTCGCCAAAGCTATTCGTCGCGGTCGTTCTGGCATTACTAATGCCGCCCGCCCTATCGGCTCCTTCCTATTTATGGGCCCAACCGGCGTAGGTAAGACCGAACTCGCTCGCGTCATCGCTCGTGAAGTGTTCGGTGGCGACAATGCCCTTATTAAAATCGACATGTCTGAATTTGGCGAAAAACACAACGTATCTCGTCTTGTTGGTGCTCCAGCTGGATATATAGGCTATGATGATGGTGGCAAACTCACCGAATCGGTCCGCCGTCGTCCATATTCCGTTGTCCTATTTGACGAAATCGAAAAAGCCCACCCGGATGTCTTTAATATGCTCCTTCAAATTCTCGAAGACGGCATTCTAACTGACGGGCAGGGAAACAAAATCAAATTCAACAACACTATCGTCATTTTGACATCAAACCTCGGCGCCAATGACGCCTATCGCGACGACTCTTTTGGTTTTGCAGAAAAAACAAATGGTAAAAAGACTAAAAAAGAACTTGACCGTGAGTATGAAGAATCAAAAGAATATGCCATGAAAGCCTTGAAAAAAGCTATGCGCCCAGAGCTTATTAACCGTCTCGATTCTATCCTCGTGTTCCGTCCATTAACAGAAGCAAATGTTGAGCGTATCTTCGACAATCTCATCTCCGACCTCAAAAAACGTCTCGCCACCAAAAACCTCGGCTTGAAGATCGATGATAAGGTCAAAAAATATCTCATCGATCGTGGCTTTGACCCAAAAAACGGTGCTCGACCGCTTCGTCGCGCCATCGAGGACAATCTTGAATCATTACTATCTGAAGCAATTATCAAAGGTCAGCTCAAAAAAGGTGACGTCGCCGCCGTCACGGTTAGCAAAAATCAACTCAAATTAGGGGTAGAACATGCCTAGTATGGCTCAAAATATACCACAAAATCTCCCATCAATTCAAATGAACGAAGCGCGTACGGATTTTGCGACAAAAAAACATCATTTTTGGATTTTTACCCCTATTATCGCCATTGTTTTAGTTGTCATTTTTTTGCTCTATCATACGGCCATTATCGATGCCTTTAAAGGCATTGGCTACAATCCTACTCCGGATATGTGGGCAGTTCGCAATTCATTGCATTTGACCTCGGAGGGCACTCGTATTTTCAACGCTACCCACCCAATTCTTGCCTCGCGCGACGATTTCAACATGTCATGCGAGTCTCACGACGAAGCCGTTTCCGTCCTCGGCTGTTATACGAGCGACAGAATCTACGTTTATAACGTCGACGACGATTCGCTAAGTGGCATCCGCGAGTCGACCGCAGCTCACGAATTCCTCCATGCCGTCTGGACCCGCTTGCCTGGTCTTGAAAAATCCGAACTCGTCCCTATTCTTGAGCAAGTTTATTCAGAACACTCAGAAAGTCTCGAGGAGATAATCGAATCATATCCCGTCGAGGAACAAATCGGTGAACTTTACGTCCGTGCAGCCACTCAAATCGCTAAACTTCCAGACGCTCTAGAAAAACACTATGCCAAATATTTTACTGACCAAGATATTATCACCGCTTTTTATGCCTCCTACATTGCTCCATTCAATGAACTAAAGGAGCAAATCACCAAACTTGGCTCCGAGCTAGAAACGCTAAAAAAAGAAATCGAGAAAAGGTCTTCTGCTCTTGACGCCCGTGTTGCTGCTTTTGACGCAGCCGTTGGCGAATTCAATACTTGCGCCAATAAAGCTGGTTGTTTCGCATCATCCTACGCTTTCTATGCTCGCCGAGCCGAACTCGTCACCGAACAACAAGCCTTAAATGCCGAAAACACTGCAGTCAACGCTCTCATTAATACCTACAACTCAAAAGCAGATGTCTATAACTCATCCATCATCCGTTCATCCGAACTTCAAAGTATCATCAACTCTAACTCGTCAACCACACAGATTGAAGAATAAAGAAAGGAAATCATATGAATAAAAAAATCCTTACCCCAACATCTAAAAATCTAGATTATCTCGTCCCAACCGTAGTCGAAGAAACCAATCGCGGCGAGCGTGCTTATGACATCTACTCAAGGCTTCTCACCGATCGCATTATTTTTCTCGGCGAAGACGTCAATCCGCATACGGCCAACCTAGTCGTCGCGCAACTTCTATTCCTTGCTCATGAAGATCCAAAAAAGCCCATTAAGCTCTATATCAACTCTCCAGGCGGCTCTGTTTACGACGGCCTAGCCATTATCGACACCATGAATTTCGTCGAGCCAGATGTCGAAACAATCGGTATTGGTCTCCAAGCCTCTATGGGCGCCATGCTCTTATCTAGCGGAGCAAAGGGCCATCGTTATTGCTTACCGAATGCACGTATCATGATCCATCAACCATCCTCCGGCACAGAAGGGAAGATTACTGACCAAGAAATCATGCTTCGCGAAGGCGTGTTCCTTAAGAAACGCCTCGCCGAGATTTTTGCCAAAAACACCGGCAAAAAACTCGAGCAAGTCGAAAAAGATATGGATCGTGATAACTGGATGTCCGCCGAAGAAGCTCTTTCTTACGGGATTATCGACAAAATCATTAAATAGCTTCATTGTAGTTTAAGATTCGACATATTATCTTCCTTATGTTACAATAAGTTTATGCTATCAAGCGGTATTCCGAATACTTATCTGTTCATCTTCATTGCCGTAATCGCCGTCATAGTTTTTTACGTCGTCTGGAATATCATTGTTTCGTGGCGCATTTTCGTCAAAGCCGGCGAAAAAGGTTGGAAAGCCCTCATACCAATCTACGACGTCATCACTACAATAAAAATCATCGACAATTCACGAGATACTTACACAATATACTTTGTTCTTCTCAGCGGGGGCATCATTATGTCATTCTTAGGACTCTCTATTCTAAGTATCGCCGCCCTGGAAACCTTTTATGCAAGCCTATACTACCGGATAGCGAAACGCTTTGGTCAAAGCAGCAAATTCGCAGTCGGCGCCGCATTGGTTTGGCCTACCTTTGGAGGCATTCTCGCCTTCTCTAAAGCCGAAATCCCGTCTCCAGATCAAGGCCCAATTGTTCAATCTTCCGATGCGCCTTTTCCGCCAGATCAACAGCAAAGTCAATCAATCCCAACTCAGCCAATCGTTCCATCGTCTAAGCAATCGGCTCCCTCCGCTCCAAACCAACAAGCTCCATTGCCTCCAGAACAGCCTACTACAATCAGCCCAGTCCAACCGAATCAACCACCTAACATACCGACGGTTTAATTCATACTGAAGGAAAAATTATGCAGAATAATCCACCAGAATCAAACAAAGGCTCAATCCTACAAAATCTTTTTGGTATAGAACCCCCTCAGTCAGATCCAAATCAGCCATATGACGATGGCCAGTACTACGACGATGGTCAAGGCCCATACGGCCCAAACCAACCATACGACAACGATCAATATTACGATGACAGTCAGGGTCCTTATGATCCAAATCAGCCATATGACGATGGCCAGTACTACGACGATGGTCAAGGCCCATACGGCCCAAACCAACCAGATAATAATCAATTTAGACCAATCCAACCAAATCAGTATAATCAAAGCCTAGACCCACCTATCGTCAACCAACAATCCTCTCGTATATACGTAGAAGGAGTTAAAGCTAGATTCCGCGATATGAGTATAGGTGCGAAAATCGCCGTTATTATCGCTTCTGTGATTCCAGTAGCCTTAATTGTTGGTCTTGTCACGCTAGTGTCTTCAGCTAGTAAAGCCTTAATCAATGCACAAAATGAC
>JAFWMR010000011.1 GCA_017513905.1 Candidatus Saccharimonadota bacterium | reverse complement strand
TTGTGAAGACGTTACTGTTGGCACCACCCCACGCTATTCTCATACCGCCAACATTGATGATGCCGGAAACAGGAGCGGTAACTATGCCAACAACCTCGCCACCAAAGATGTTATCACTATTGAAGGCGCCAGTAAGCTGCGTGCTACCATTAGCTATGGTACGGAAAACAACATCGATAAGCTATATGTCTTTGAAGGAGAATACACGGGGGACGTAACAATAAATATGTCTGCCGGTCAGTTACAGGAATACACGGGAGGTGACTACACTACCACTACTGTTACCCTTGATATTCCAGGCGACACCGCTACTTTCGCTTTCTATTCTAACGATTCAACTGCTTACTATGGCTATTATGCCATCATCACTGCTCTTGACGCCAACGGCAACGAACTCCAGATCGGCGATATCGCTACTCAGTGTGGTCGTCGTATTATTGGCTCTGGCACTTACGAGACTCCTATTAATCCCACGGGCCAGGTCTTCCTTGGTTGGAGCGAGGATAATGAAGCTACCACTCCTGCTTACGAGAACGAACAAGAAGCGCGAACGAATCTCCAAGGTGATTACGGCGATACCATTACTCTCTACGCAATTTACAAAGAAGCTATGGCTATGCTAGACACTGGAAGAAACGTCAATAAGAAGCTCAAAAATCTTGCTAATAACACTACGAACGCATCACTCTCTACGTATGACATAAAAATCACTGCCTTTAGTCGCTCAAATACTCTTCCAAGCAACTTCATTCCTTCTTCCGCTAACACTATTTCTATCACTAATGATACTTATTCTATTCCTGTCTACATCTACTTTGATAACACTACCAGTACTATGTACTATTATTCTGAAGCTAGGACTATCTATGCTAATGCGGATTCTAGCTATATGTTTGATAAGCTTCAAAAACTTGTAGAAATCTCCGACCTCTCCGATATTAATACTTCCAACGTGACAAACATGAGCTACATGTTCCATCTAGTCGGTTACAGCGACACTACCAATAACTGGTCTATCGGCGATCTATCTCATTGGGATACCTCTAAAGTGACGAACATGAGCTATATGTTCAATGAGGCCGGCTTCAAAGCCACCACTCTCTCTTTCGATCTCTCTCATTGGGACACCTCCAATTTGACGAACATGAGTAATATGTTCGCCTCTGCCGGCTACAACGCCACCACCTTCAACCTCAATCTCTCTAACTGGAACACCGCTAATGTAACAAGTGCGAACAACATGTTCGACTCCGCCGGATATTATGCCACTACCTTCAACCTTGTTGGTCTCTCCACATGGGATACCTCTAAAGTGATAAACATGAGCTACATGTTCCATCAAGCCGGCTACAGCGCCACCACCTGGTCTATCGGCGATCTCTCACGCTGGAATACCTCTAGCGTGACAAACATGAGTTACATGTTCTTCTCCGCCGACCGCAGCGCCACCACCTGGTCTATCGGTGACATTTCTCGCTGGAACACTTCTAGCGCGACGAACATGAGCTACATGTTTTCCTATGCCGGTCGCAGTACTACCACCTTCAACCTCGATCTATCTAATTGGGATACCTCTAAAGTGACGAACATGAGCTATATGTTCCTTCAAGCCGGCTACAGCGCCACTACCTTCAACCTTGTTGGTCTATCAACATGGGACACATCTAAAGTAACAAACATGGCCAGCATGTTCTCATTCGCCGGCTACAGCGCCACCACCTGGTCTATCGGTGACATTTCTCGCTGGAACACTTCTAGCGCGACGAACATGAGTAGCATGTTTAACTCGGCCGGATACTCTGCCATCACCTTCAACCTCACCGGCCTCTCATCCTGGAATACTTCTAAAGTGACGAATATGGGTTACATGTTCGCCTCTGCCGGCTACAACGCCACCACCTGGTCTATCGGTGACATTTCTCGCTGGAATACTTCTAGTGTGACGAACATGAATAATATGTTCGCCTCTGCCGGCTACAACGCCACCACTTTCTCTTTAGACCTCTCTCATTGGGATACTTCTAGCGTAACATATATGAGTAATATGTTCGCCGAAACCGGATTCAGTTCTACTACTTTCATCCTTAATTTATCTGGTTGGAATACTTCTAATGTGACGAATATGGGATACATGTTCTATGGCGCTGGCACTAAAGCTACTGCTTCTGCTTGGCTTGTCACTATTCCAGCCACTAACGGTGGGAGCATAAATAATACAACTTCTCGTATGTATGGTAAAACTACTTCAGCTTACGGTGTACCGAATAATAGCAAATTCTTCACAATAGCACAATGAAAACAAGAAGATAAAAAGGAACTCAACATGCATAACAAAACTGGTTATAAATCCTTAGGTTCACTTCTTGCTCTTACTCTCCTTTCTGGAGCCATCCTTTCTGCTCCAAAAGCCAATGCAGACACATCTGCTACGGTAGATCTTACGATTAATGTTCCAGCTGCTTGCTCTCTCACTCCAGCAAACACTTATCTAACTAACACTATTAACCCAGGAACTAATAAAGAAATCGGTACTGCTAATCTCAAAGCCGTCTGTAATGACCCAGAAGGTTTTGCTATATATGCTGTAGGCTTAACTGGTGATAATTATGGCGATAACAATCTACGTATGATAGATGGTGATGCACTCAGCCAAACCCACTTCATTCCGACTGGTACTGCTACTTCTGGTAATACATCTAACTGGAATATGACCATAGCTAACAGTACAGAATATGCTGCAAACTATACTGCAAATATAGAAAACCACTTTGATTCACCTTCCGACATTCCTAATACTTATACCAAAATCGCTTCATTAGGCTCCGCCACCGATCAAGCTACCGGTACTAACTTAACTGCTACCTTCAATGCCTATATTGCTCCTAGCCAAGTTGCCGGTACTTATGAAGGGAAGGTGAAGTTTATGTTGGTGCATCCGAGTACTGAAGCCCCAGATACTACTCCACTTGGCTTAGCTTATGCAAGCAGGAACAAAACTAAAGTTAATGGTTACTACTCAATGCAAGATATGTCTTCTGACATTTGCAGTGCTTTGTCTATTGGTGATGAAGGAAGCTTAATCGATACTCGCGACAATACTGTTTACCCTATCGCTAAGCTTGCTGATGGTAAATGCTGGATAACAAAAAATCTAAGGCTTGATTTGTCTAAGGCAAATATCACGGCAGAGAATACAAATAATCCAACTCAAGACTTTTTAGCAAAGTTGGCAATAAACTCAGCCCCAACGAACAATGGCAGTTGGAATTCTGATGTCGATTCTATCAAGTATAGCAATCAGGATATCGATGATACAACGGTCGATTCGTTTGGGGATTCCTATGATGACTACGGCGTCTACTACAACTGGTATACGGCTACAGCTGGAAACGGTACTTCTGAGACATTAAGCAACGAAAACGCATCTGGGGACATTTGCCCTAAAGGGTGGCATTTACCGACCGGGGGCAATTACTACAGTTCTATTTTGGGTGATTACAGCAGATTAGCTATTGCTCTAGGAGTACCAGAAAGCGAAAACGGGAGCGCGCAACGCGTAGACACAACTTCATCTCCATCGCTCAGCGAAATGAAAGCGATTTTCATGGGTGAACCAATGAACTATGTCGGCGCTGGTATGTATTATGATGGAATGCTCAGACATTGGAATTTTACGGAATACTGGACTTCAACCGCACAATATTCATATAGCGTTTACACATACCATTTTATGCATATAGACGCAGGCGCAATGTGGTTTGGTGATTCTCAAAACTTTGGGTACAAGTATACTGGTCACGCTATGCGTTGCCTTGCAGATTAGCTGTTGTTCCAAAGTATTCGCGCCTGACGATTGGTTTTCTTTGTTTGTTCAACCTTTCCGGGGTAATGATAATAATGACGCTTATTAGAGTCTGTTTCTAAATTCATAATAGCTGAACAAAAGCGAGAAAAGATGCAAAAGCCAAAAGGAATTTTCTCGATAGCGTCGAATAATACAATGAGGTGAAGGAAATGATTCGACGTTATGATATATATGGCTCGACATTGCCTTGATGAAAGTTTCGATATTTTGAGTTTTTGCAAACATGATAAAATCCGATTTATAGTTTACTTAATCCTATTATATCCTGAAGGGCCATTCTACACGATTCTGGACTTGCCGTTTAAGATGCACCAGAAAGTGACGATTTTTCTGAACATTTTGCACCAGTTTTTTCTCGTTCGATTCTGCATCCCTGCTGGATGGAAAATAAAATCACACGTTCATTTTGAAGCCAAAAATGCCGAATTGGTGCAGAAATAAAGAAAGACCCCTGTAAACCAGGGGCCCCCAAAAACGGAAGAAGGATGCCAAATCGACATCCTTTAATGGTGCGGGTAGAGAGAATCGAACTCTCATCTCAAGTTTGGAAAACTTGCATACTAACCACTGTACTATACCCGCGGCAAGACTAATTATATATAATTTACGAGACAAAAACAAGTGTATAGTAAGTGGCGAACATGAGCAGCATTAATCCACCTTCGACACGATTGACCTTGTGATTCGTAATAGAAAAGATAAACAGGAGCGCAGCGGAACCAACAAGGGCAATCAGATCTATAACAGAGAATCCGTCAGATGTAACTGCGCCAAATATAGCTACTGGTATGCCGAGTACAACGCAGATGTTAAAAATATTTGATCCTAAGATATTCCCGAGCACTAGCTCGGTTTCACCTTTTCTCGCCGCAACCACGGTAGTAACTAGTTCAGGAAGTGAAGTGCCGAGTGCTATTACGGTTAGAGCAATTACGCGTTCGGACACGCCGATAGCAGAAGCAAGGAACGAAGCAGAATCCACAACGAAGTTTGAGCCCACAACGATACCGGCGAGACCTATGGCGGTAAACAATAAAGATAGTCCGAGTTTCCATTTTGGTTTTTCTCGTTTATTTTTATCGCGTGAATGTACCGCGAGAGATATAAGGTAATAAAGAAAAATCGCAAAGAATAACAAGATGGCGATACCATCTGATCGAGTTATTTGATTAACATCTGCAGAATTGAGTTGTACGTCTAAAAATAAAACAACCAACAGAGAAGATATCAAAATACATATCGGAATTTCCTTTCGAATTGTCTCCTTGCGGATGGATAACGGGCGAATAAGGGCCGCTAGACCTAAAATCAAAAGAATATTAAGCACGTTTGAACCGATCACGTTGCCCAGAACCATCTCTGTTGATCCAGAAGCTAGAGCCTTAATGGAGACAGCTAATTCTGGGGCAGAAGTACCAAAGGCAATAATCGTAAGACCAACAAGCGTCTTAGAGACTTTAAAATTCTCAGCCGTAGATGCGGCGCCATCAACGAAGTAGTCAGCACCTTTGATAAGTAATACGAACCCCACAATAAGTAACAGTACCTGTAGTACAATATCCATAAGCATATTATAGCATAGCTATTTATAGAAAAAAGAACATCTTAAGATGTTCCTTTTTCTATGGGGTGGGATATCGGGATCGAACCGACGACCTTCTGGACCACAATCAGACGCTCTAACCAGCTGAGCTAATCCCACCAGATTCCTTAAGATTGTATCATAATTTGCTACTTTTGAGAAGGACCTAGGAGAGGTCTTTGTAGAACACCGCCTCCGTATCGAAAGTCCCATCAGGATGAATATCCAGAATCCTTGCACCTCGCGTGGTTTTCTTGCCATAGCAATACAATCCAGAACAGGATGTATGCATCATAGTGATCCCACGGTTTTCACCTACGAAAGAGTTTTTATGATCATGCCCAAACGCTGAAAGAACAACTTTTCCAGATTTTATCCAACCGTTGAATTGCCCGGAATTATCTAGAGGCGGCACCGGTGCTTCACCAGCCACGCCAGAAACGTTTGGCTTTTTACGATAGTATTTGTCTCTATCCGAATAATGTCCACGCACTGCACCATGCGTTTTTTTGTCTACTTCCTCGAACAAATCATATACCTCTGGCACTGGTACATGCTGAAAAATCATTGCTGGCGGACAGTCCTTCTCGCTCAGAATCTTATCGGTATATCCCATCTGCTCTCTGCTTGCGGGAGCATATTTCATCCCGCGCATAGAATAAACCGACTCACCACTATCTATAAATAAGAGCCTCACTGCCGGTTTCCCATCCTTGTACACATCCTTAAAGAATACGGTTTCACACTCGCGGTCTTTAAAAGCAGGGGTAAGATTATTCCTCAACTTACAATACAGTTCTAGCTGTTCTTCAGGGAGGAGCTTCGCGTCCATATCATGATTTCCAAAGACAAACACAAATGGTGCATCCAGTCTTTCAATTACCCATAACAGGGAATCAAGCACCTTTTTGGTCTTTTTCCTACTCATTATCATCTGCCCAAAAATCATATCGCCAAGTAGCACTATCAAGTCAGGTTTCGTTTTTTCTACAACTTTTTCCAGTGCGACGCGTTGCCTTTCGCCAATTGTCGTCCGAATCTGTATATCTGGAACAATCAATATTCTAAATTTGTCATCTTTAAATTTCAGCATATCTATATTATATGCGTCATATACGTTTATTATCAACCCCCGGCCCGAGGTTCCTTATGGGGCGATTACTTTGTAAAAACAAGCATTTATGTTATAATATAAATAGCTAGCTTTTGCTAGTGGATTTTTACAATTTGGAGGGAAATATGGTGGAAAAAGACAAGTGTAAGGCTGTCACGGTTAAACTTGAAGAATACGCTGGCAGTCTGGAATCCTACTGGGCACGCGAAGAAGATCACTTCCTTTCCGGACGCTTTTCTCGCAATGGTCCAAACCTCGTGATGCGAATTCCCATGCAGATGCCAAAACGTCTCGATGGAACTGGGTTCGTCGATCTCGAACACTGGTTTTGCTTCCGTCCATTCGTTGTGGATAGCGCAGTAGCGATCCCGTCGTTCTGCGAAGAAACCAAAGCAATTGCTGGCAAGTTCGAGCCTCGTGAATATTGTGGTCGAGTGTTGGATACATTTGAAATCCAGCCACCCAAAAAAGCTCCGCACTTACTTGTAGGGCCAATTACGCTACCGCACCCAGTCGAGCAATCAGATCTTGATGTCACGCTTCGCCTAGACGTGGTATATCTACATCCAATCGTAAATCCTGACGAGACATTGGTTCGTTCCTGCTATGTAGTAATCCGCTTCGGCGACCGCATCGTTCCAAGTAACTACACTTTAGAGCGTAGCTCTATACGTGCCAAGTATGATCGCGTATCGGTCTGCCAACAATACAATACTTGGCTAGCCGAGGAGCTCACAAAAACCGATTTTCTCCATCATTTGAGCGCCAGGCTTCTTAGCTCGCACCGGAGGACTTCCAGGAAATTTCTTGACACCTTTGCCAGTCTTCAAAACATGGTTGAGATAATCAACGAAGAATCAAGCCTCAACCACACGCTCACGCTGTTTCCAGGTGGAGCAACATATGACGGAGAAATCTACTTTGATAATCAACCCGACATCGACAAACTAAGTGGATTGATCTATAAACAATTCGATGATATTCTTAAAGCCAACGAGAACGCCAAAGAAGTCATCCGAATCTTCAGAGAATTCGATGCCGATAGATTGGCTTACTTACATCTCGAGTTCATACATAGCATACGCTTCGCAGCCTTCATTTTGCGTGACATCAGTTCGGGTGATTGCTTGTGCTGCTACGCATATGGCGATGCAAGCACTGGTAATTATGACGAACTGCTCTCTCTTTCACCTGAGGCTCTCGCCAACAAAATTCGGGGACGTTTCTCCCCGATAATGCTTGCTGCGGCTGCCCGTCTAGAGAATTTGAAGGCTCTCCAGAGCAGCGATCAACTGTATACCAAGAACCATCCTCGCGCTACGCCAACACGGCCCATCGAACCGACGCAATTCTTCTAACTTCCCACTCCTCCAAATCACACCCTGCCATTGGCAGGGTTTTCTCATCTTATATACAAGTATAGCCACCATCCACCGGCATGATTAGACCTGTTACGTAGGAGGCCTCTTTTGATGCTAGAAATACCGCTGCCGCATCCAACTCGCCAGGTTTGCCATATCTTTCCATTGGTACATGAATTCTTGCGAATTCTTGGAATTGTGGCGTGTCTAGCACCGGCTTGGTGAGTTCAGTTTCAAAATATCCAGGGCAAATCGCATTGCAAGTTACGCCTTTGGTCGCGAGTTCTGCTGCCACGGCACGCGTGAAATTCACTACTCCACCTTTTGAGGCATGATATGCAACCGTGTGAATCTCGGTATTGCCAACCAGACCATACATCGAAGCAATATTAATTATCCTTCCGTACCCATTCTTGGCCATAATGTTTCCGAACGCACGAGTCATCTTGAATACACTAGTCAAATCTGTTGCAATTGTGAAATCCCACTCATCGTCTTCCATTTCGAGTACGCCCTTATCTTTTGAACTGCCAGCACAGTTCAATAAGATATCGACGGTCTTAAATTCTTTTACTACTTTCTTTGCAGCTGCTTCTATCTCATCGCTTTTAGTTACATCTACCTTTACTGGCAGAACCTTGACCTTATACTCTTTTTCTAGCTTAACCTTCAGTTCTTCCAAACGCTCAACTCGGCGCGCCAAAATTGCTAGGTTGGCCCCCTGTTTGGCAAACGCCTCAGCCATTTGCCTCCCGAGTCCGCTACTCGCACCGGTCACAACTGCTACTTGCCCCTTAAGATCAAACATAAAACTCCTTTCTTAATAACCTATATTATACGTGTTTCTTAGAGCCAATTTCAACCCTATTTATGCTGATTCAGATAATCAATCGCCATATTCGCAGCTACTGCGCCATCTGCTGTCGCAGTTACTAACTGATGTAAATGCTTAGCTCTAGTATCACCAGCACAATAAACCCCAGGTGTGCTCGTCGTGCAGCTTTCATTAGACTTGATATACCCCTCGGCATCCAGCTCCACTAGGCCCTCAAATCTACCATTATCCGGCTCTCGTCCGATTGTGACAAATATTCCATCCACAGAGATAGTTTTGGAATCATCATTAGATTCTAGCAAAATACCAGTTAGACTATCGTCACCAATCAACTCTTTGACTACATTCCCAGGTACAATTTCTAGGTTGTCGATGGCTTTCGCTTTCTCGACAAGATGTTTTTCGGCTCTCGGTTCAGGTTTACGAAAGATCCAATATACCTTAGAACAAATCCCAGCAAGGTACATTGCGGAATAAACTGCCGTATTACCACCACCATACACGGCTACAGCCTTGTCTTTATAGAGGGAGCCATCACAAGTAGCGCAGTAACTTACCCCTCGACTAATCAGTTCATCTTCATGCGGTAGGCCCAGCTTACGCTCTCTAGATCCATTCGCTATGATTACAGCACTCGCGAATATGTCTTCATCGTCTGTCTTTACCCTAAAACCATCTGCCTCATGGAGGATTTCTAATACTTCTGCTGAAATAATTTTCCCGCCGAAGTATTCTACTTGTTCTCGAAGGTTTTTTGTAAACTGTTCACCAGTTGTATTAGGAAGCCCCGGGTAGTTCTCAAGCTTCGTTGTTGACAAAATCTGTCCACCGGGTGCCACTTTTTCGGCAATAATCACTGATTTCTTCGCTCTAAGGGCATAGATCGCCGAAGTCATTCCCGCCGCCCCCGCACCAACAATCAAAATATCGCATTTGTTCATACTCTTATTCTAACATAATTACCCACAGGCAAGCAGGGAAACAAAAGAAAGTTTAAGAAATAATAACTAAGCATATACTTGACAAAATATCAAGCGTATGCTATAATGAAAGCGTGTTTCCAATTGGGGGAGGCATAGGAATCAAGGACTTTGAATTAGAGGAGGATTTTACCATGAGGAATCGTCTTTGGGAGGATGATCGCGAAGATCGTCGTACTTCCGCCACTCGCCGCACCGCTACCCACTCCGCTCCGTCCAGGACGGCCACTGACGCCCCTGCTACCAGGAGGGTCAGGAAGTCCAAGAACGGCTTCGGTGACAACCCGCCCGTAAGGCTGGAAATTACCTACGCTGACGGCAGCCAGGACATTTTCGTCGGCGACGAAATCGACGCCGACAACCCCGTGATCAACGCCCTGGTGACCATCAGGACCACTCGCCGCTTCTGGCGGCTGAATCTGGCCGACACTGGCACCATGGCTGGCGGAGCAGTGTATTCCACGGACGAGGAGCTCCTCAGGAGCGCTTACGCTCTCGGATACAGGAGCACCGACCCCGTTGAGATCGGACGCATCCTGAACTGCGTCGCGGAATGGTATGTCACCGGCGAAGACGGTGAACCCGCCGTTGACGAACGCGGTAACTGGATCCCTGCAACCCCGCCCGTTCGCGGCTTTTACACTCCCGGTACCCACCGCCCTGCTGCTGCGCCCTATACTCCCGGCCCTGCCGCTGCGCCTTATACCCCCGGCCCTGGTGCCGGCTCCACCACGTAATATCCCCTCCCCCAATTTTGGCTGGCATTCCGTGCCAACCCTGGCACCCTCGCGGGTGCCTTTTTAATATGCTTATACTTATTTTTACCACTCGTCAAGCTTATGTTATAGATATTGACAAAATTGCTTATGTGTGGTATAATGGACTCAGTCTGTATAAGAGCGTGTTAGATCTTATATAAACGGTCATTAAAACCGAATCATCCCAGATACAAACGCAGTATCTGGAATCCAATACGAGCTACAAAACAAAGAAATCATTCTATTGGGAGGGAATACCATGATTTTTCAAAACATTGGACACATCATCCTCGTCATCGCTGCTACCGTCGTAGGATTCGTTCTCTACGACAACGTCATCTGCTCTCTGAAGAAGGAATACCTTGAAAATCACGCGATTGACAAGGAAACCCGCAGAGAAATGGAGAAAGAGGACGCCCATGACCGCCTGATCATGATCATCAGGCTTGCCATATGGTGTCTCTGCGCAGCATTTGCGCTTACCGGGAATATTCTCGGTATCATTCTCACGGTTCCGTTCACCATCGATGCGCTCATCTACATCTATCATGGCGCCTATCTGGCTAGCAAGTCTACGGCAGCCGCCCTGACTTTCCTGGCCGTGCCCTTTGGCGCACTCATTATGGCATGTACGATGAGCCCCATCGGAATCATTGGAGGAATCCTTCTGGGAATCCTCACGGTGGTCCTGGTGCAACTGATCAGACTAATCAGCCTTCAGCTGAAAAAGGAGGATTGATCTACGATGAAAGCATTCTTCACTAGGTTCCCCGTTATCAGCCGGCTGATCGTCACAGTCCTCGTACTGGGGCTGATCGGTCTGCTGATATGGGGTGGATGGACTCTGGCCTATAACCAAGGCTGGGTTTCTCACGCCCCCACTTGGGACATCGCTTCGTTGGCACAGCCGACCGACAATCCGGTCGTAGTGCAGCCCACCGCTGTTCCTACACAGCAGGTTGTTGTACAGCCGACCAATCCGCCTGCCCTCACTGTACCGCCGGTAATGCCGACTTTCGAGCCGACAGCGCCGCCGGTCGTAGTGCAGCCCACCGCTGTTCCTACTAACCCGCCAACCACACCCCCAACGACAGCTCCTACGGCCGCACCGCTTGTACCGGTTTACACCGAAAGCGGTACGATCACCTTCAGAGTTGTCCCGCTTCAGGGAAAGAAGTTCAACACTCAGTTGACTACTTTCACCTATAGCGGTGGTCCTCAGGTCGCCTACAGCCCGTGGTACATCGCCTCGCTCAACAGACTCGGAAAAGAAGTTCCTGAAGCTTTCGGGACACCGATCCCTACCGATGATGTACCGACGGCGATCATTACTTGGCTGCATGATGTGGTAGTAGACCCGTGGCAGCTCACTTGGTTCCGCTTCGAATGCTACCTGGAAGATTTCAACAATATGGACGAAGTCAATGCTCGCGCAGAGCAGCTGATCACGCTTCCTGCTGCTGAATACGACCAGCTTGCAAACGAGGCTCTGGCTTACTTCTTCGGTAACCTGGATAAGGGGACCGCAAATGTATCCAGAGACTGGAACCTCGAAGTTATGATGCAAAACCGCGATCCGAACATTGTTCATCCTATGCTGTTCTCTCGTGTCTACAACGACACAAACAATGTTCCGGACTTTATGATGTACTTCTGTAGAAAGGGAGAAAGTGACTCTTTCCACTCCAATCGCAAGGCGATGGAAGTGGCCGCAAGAGCTGCTGGCCTCAATCCGAAGAATGTATATCCGCGCGTGCACATCAACTTCACCGAACATGGGACGTGGAAGTGGAAGACTAAGGGTGGTTCTACACCTACAAATCCCCCTAGTGAGCCCACGCCCACACCTGTGCCTGCGACTCCGACACCTGTGCCGGTAACACCGACACCCGTGCCAGTAACGCCCACACCTCGTCCTACCAAGGACCCGTCTGTCCGGCCTACGCCGACAGTTGGTGGAGGCGGAACCGATCCGCAACATTCTGCGGACCCGCATACCACCAGCCACACGGAGTCAACGCCTACGCCAAAGGTAACAAACACACCGAAACCGACCACAGCGCCGACTCCGGTGCCTACTGCGGTTGTAAGGCCGACAGAAGTATGCCCGACAGCGGCACCCACACCGATCCGCGAGGATCAGAATACTCCGCCGCCGTCGGATCCCGGGCACAACGTACCCACTGACAAACCCGCCGGAGAAGGGGACGATTCGTTCGACCCCGATTCCATTTGACCAGCTCGTATTGGAAGCACTTTACCCACGCCTAGGCGGTCCTCCGCCTAGGCAATCTCCAAGTTTGTTTCTGAGATGATTCGGCTTTAGGCTACGACGCATTTTAACAATTCGGCTAGTCAAAAGAAAGATTTTAGAGGTCATTTTTTAAATTACCCCTAGAAAAATAATATCAACTATGTTAACCTGATAATAATCTATTAAAGGAGTTATTATGAAAAACATTAAATCCGTTCTTGGCGTTGCGGCTATTACTGCTATCGCTGGAACTGCTTTAGCTGCCTCCAACGTTTCTGCTTGGGGCGACTCCGATGGTGGCCGTAAATCTTACACCATCGAAGAAATCAATAATGGCGCTATCGACGATCAAATCGTCTTTAACTCCATTTCTGACAACCCTGATCTTAACGAGCTTTACTTCGTTCAAGGTCGTGCCGCTGATGCTGCGAATATCTGGAAAGCAGATGAAATCGAAGTTGAAAACGGCAAAGAATACATTGTGCGTCTTTATGTCCACAATAACAACCCTCGTGGTACTGAAATGACCGCGAAGGATGTAACTGCTAACGTAAACGTTCCAACTGAGTCTGGTAAATCTATTACCGTCACTGGTACTGTTTCCGCTTCTAATAGCAAACCTGCTAAGGTTTGGGACGAACTCGTCTTCAAATCTAGCACTAACACCTTCCATCTTGAATACGTTAAGGGCTCCGCTCTTATCGAAAACAATGGTAAGATCAGCGGTACTGCTCTTAGCGACAACCTCGTAATGGGTGGTACTACACTTGGCTACGACAAACTCGACGGCCAAATCCCTGGCTGTTTCCAATATGCTGCTATCGTCACCTTCCGTGTCAAAGCAGTTTATGACTACGACTTCTCTGTTACTAAGCTCGTTCGTCTTGCTGGTGAAACAGAGTGGAAGAAACAAGTTTACGCCAAGGTTGGTGATACTGTTGAATACAAAATCACCTACAAAAACACTAGCGACTCTCTAGAGAAAGACGTCGTCCTCTTCGATAAGCTTGGTTCTAACCAAACTTACGTTCCTGGTTCTACCAAACTTTACAACTCGAACTACAAAGACGGTCTTACTCTTCAATCCGACGGTTTAACCACCTCCGAAGGTATCAACATCGGTGATTACAAAGCCAATGCTGCTGCCGTTGTTACTTTCCAAGTTGTTATGAAAGATGACAATCTCGGTTGTGGTGGCGACAACGTTCTTCGTTCTTGGGCTCAAGGCTATATTGGTGCTGAACCAACTATGAAGCAAGATTATGCTGACGTCCTTATTTACAAGGGCTGCCCAGAACCTGAAGATCCAGTTGATCCTGTTACCCCAGAACCAGAACCAGAACTTCCAAGCACCGGTGCCTCTGACATCGCTGCTACTGCTCTTGGTGCCGGCTCTCTCGTTACTGCCGCTGGTTACTACTTGACTAGCCGCAAACGCTTCTAAGCTTGACCGCTCCCGAAGCCATTGTTAAACGGATTTCCCCCGAGTCTCATGACTCGGGGGATTTTCGTTGGAAAATATGATAAAAGCCTTGACAAACACTACCAAAACGTTTATTCTTAAGCTAGAGAAGTGGAGTTACAATGTTTTAAACGGAGTAACTCAAATGAAAAAACAAAAACCAATAATAAAAAGATTCATGACTGGATTAATGCCAGCCTTGATGATATTTGCACTTGTTGGCAATAGCGCATCCGCATTTGCTGCAACGAACAAAGTGCTCGTAACGGATTCCGATGATGACGGCACTATATCGATTGGCGACAAGTTCTGTCTAGGTACGGAATGTTTCTTTGTCACGAAGAATGAGGATGGAGCAATACAAGCCTTAGCAGAGTATAACCTATATGCTGGCTACAACGTCATCGATATGACCGAGGAGTTCGGAGGTGGCCCACAAAGGAAGAGCAGTTCCTATGAAACGATTTGGGATCGTGGTTTTATAGGTTGCACTTATAATTCGAGACATGATAAGACACTCTGCCTTGAACCAATTGATTATACGATTGAACTTAACGACGAGATGGTAGGGCTACACGAATGGGACGAGGTTGACGATAATTGTCGCTTCTATGATTATAACGGTGGCGAGTACAATGATGATGGTATATGGTTAGCCAATATCACACATTGCTATACATTCAATTATAAGGACGCAGATCCGATGCAGTCATCGGTCGCTATCAGTAAACACGGCGGTAGCAAAGAAACCGGCTCCGAGTATCCAGAAATAGGTGACTTCTTCTTCAATAACGGGACACACTATTATAAAGGCGAAGAAGAAGAGTGGGTACAAATGTACTTCAACGAAGATAATGAGCTGACGCGTGGGAACTTCATATTTAATTACCTCGATGATTACAAGGGGGTCTTAAACAATCTAGGCGCAGGACAAGTTGATGATGTTAACATATTAACTTACAATAACTTCGCTGATATTTTAACCGCGATAAACACAGATAAAACTTTTGAACATAACGGATATCACTGTGATAACGGATGGACCGAGAACGAGGACGGATCATGGAATTGTGTAGACTCTGGGTATCCTTATGTCTGGTCTATAGAAGATGAGGTTGGAAATTATACGGCGTGGGTTGGACGCTCAAGCATCAAGGAATACATTCCGGAGCAATACAATTGGCTCTATTCTACCACATACTGGCTAGGTACCGCCTTCTATGAATACTACGGGGCAGTTACTGCATTCGATAGCTATTCAGAAAAAGCGACAACACTAGCTATGGATGCGGATTTCCTGTACTCCGAGTCAAACAATTATCTATTCTTCATTGATACCATAGGTGACTTGTGCTACGTCGATGGGCAAAACGGATGTAACGATCCAAGCATTGGCGCTGGTATTAGGCCACTGATCACTATGTCAGAAGATCAATTCGAACTGAACAGACTAGACATCGAGGGAACCATACGCTGGATAGATGATAGTGATGCCTCAAAGATACGCCCAGGCAAATCAGTAATCAAGCTATTCAGAAACGGTGAGCTAATTGATAGTGTCGAAGTGACTAGGGAAGAGGGCGAAGATGACGAAGAAGATATTTGGAGATTCGCATTTAAGAACTTACTAAAATATGACGCTAATGGTGAGCCGTACGTATATACTATTACTCAAGACGATATAGAACTATACGCTTCAGATGTTGACGGCTTTAACGTAGTAAACGAATACGCTCCAGATGCACCGGCTGTTCCAAACACTGGTATTATTACAGGCCATGACAATGGACTAAAAGCAGAGAATATAATGGCCGCTGTAGGTTGCGTAGCAAGTTTGGGCTACTTAGTATTCTATGTCACCAAGCGCTACAAATCCTCACGTTCAGTTCGCAGATTCTAATCCGTACGCTCAACATGCTATAATGTTGGCATGAAGATAACTAAATACGAGCATTCTATAATCCTATTAGAGAAAGATAGTGGCAGAGTCATTTTCGACCCGGTAGAGATTACGCAAACTTTACCAGATTTCGAGAATGTCGCTGCCATTATCATTACGCATCGACATAGCGACCACTGTCAACCAGAAGTGATCGAAAAGATAATTAGCAGTAACCCGGCCGCAAAGCTCTTTACTACTCAGGATACCGTTCCTAACCTATCCGGTTTTAGCCCGACTGTCGTTAAAGATGGCGATACTATGGAAATCGGCGGTTTTAAACTTCAATTCTTTGGCAAGGATCACGCTTCCCTTGGCGGAATGGTCCCATGCGAAAATATCGGAGCTGTCGTTGATGATGTCCTGTCGAATCCAGGCGACTCGTTTAACGTCCCTCCAGTCAAAACACCAGTTCTCTTAGCCCCTATCTCTGCTCCTTGGTGCAAAGCATTTGAAACTATAGAGTATATCAATAAAGCCAACCCTAACACTGTTATTCCGGTTCATGATGCCTTATTATCTGATTTTGGTCAGGAAATAACTTATAACGTCATTCATGGCGCTTGCCAGAACACATCTATCAAATACCTCCTACCCGGCGACAGTATAGATGCCTAGCACGCAAAGCAACAAAAATTCCCCGGCGAACAACCGGGGAATTATTAATTAGTTAACCTAGAATCGCCACTCCTGCCCGCGTCCGCCAGGCATCATTCTGTTGCCTTGTCCGACTTGCGTCGTTTTCTCTGACAATGTCACTGTGGTATATCTTACGTCGTCAACGTACACATAATACGTCTCTCCTTCTTCGAATGCGTCGCTACTAAGCGAGGCATGCTGGAAGCTCTTTAAGCTCGTATGCTTAAGAATTACGTTTCCATGATCATCGTACACCTCAAGTACCGTCCCGGCGCTATAAGTCGATGCAAAGAATACCGATATGGAATATTTTGCAGACGATTTGTCAGGTGCCACAGCCATTCCACTCGCGCCGATCGCAACTACCGAACCGCCATTAAAAATTACACCTGTCTCAGAATCAAGTGCTCCATTCCCACTGTTAGTTGGCCCATCGACGATCACGGTCCCGCCATTAACATACACGGCGCCGTTGCTATCTATACCATCACCGGCAGAATTCACATATAACCTGCCACCGTTAATAGAAATTGAATAGTTGTTTGAGCTCTGCTGATATCGTCCCATATTTGGTGACGAGCCGTCGTTACCACCCGCAGCATTAATCCCATCATCGCTAGCCGTGATAGATATTTCCCCGTCATTAATAGTAACCTTCGCTGCTTCGATGCCTTCATAACTTTTATTAATTTGAATAGTTCCACCATTTATTTCGAGTGACGATTCGGCATGTACACCATCATCATCAGCAGATGCAGTTATTGACCCACCATCAATTTTAACCCATCCCTTGCCAACCTCATCGCTATTATTGGACTTTAATGCATCTCCGCCCGAGGTGATTTCGAAGGTGCCATCTACAATATAAATCGAATCTCTGCCACGTATCCCTTCATCTTTTGCGTCTATATTATAAATTCCAGAGTTAATCTTTAGATCGTCCTTGCCAACGATTCCGTCCTCGTAGTTTGCCTCAATAGTAAGCTCACCATCACCCTGCAATACTAAATCATCATGCGAAAACAACACGCCACACACATCTTCATCCCATCCTCTGTAGATTGTCGCATCAGTCAATGTATTATTACTTCCCCCTGCGAGTTCAATTGTCACCATTTCCGCTCCTGCAACATAAATTGCTGGACCACTATTATTCGTGATTATGACTCCATCCAAAATCAACTTAACCGCGCCCAGGGAATTAATCTCTATATAACCATCAGACAATGTCCCAGTTACGGTATAAACACCCGCTTGTGTAATTAGCGTTTTGCCAGTACCAGAGAGTGTTATTGCTGTAGTGTCGTATCTGTCCCAGTTAACACCAGTATCGTTAATATTATTACTAAGTGTCGATCTACCAGTTCCGTTTGCTCCACCAAAGATTATCGCCACTGCGACCACCACAACGAGTATTATCGTGATGACTAGTACTGGCCGCCTTTTTGGCTCTTTTTTACGCTTTTCGGATGTTTTTTCCGGCAAAACTGTCGCAACTTCGCTATGCGCTCTCTTAGCTTTCTCGCCCCTATTTTTTGCTGAATCTTTCTTAATTTCCTTCACTAAATTAATGCCTCCTTAGACACGTGGCTAAGCAAAACCTTCAAATTTGAGTTCTTGACCCGAATCGCGTCTAAGAATTCTTTTTCATTGGCAGCTTTCTTTAAACTGACTTCGTATGTCAATACATACAAGCTTCCCATATTAGAGGTTTTGCTCCGCACCAACTCGTGATAGTTAGTATACTTTTTAAATTCTGCATCGAAGACGTGCGAATAATCGAGGTCTTCTGGAATAGTAATCTTAAGCGTTTGAGGTTGCGCGCTGAGGTTGAAGATCTTGGACTTCGACAGAATCAAAATCACCATGACGGTAATCGCCGTGACAACTGCTGCAAAAAGAATATGCCCCATACCGAGCGCAAGCCCTACTGCCATTGCGAAGAATACACTTGAGATTTCTTTCGAGTTTCCTGCAATCGAACGGAAACGAATGAGTGAGAACGCGCCCAAAATAGCGATCGACGTACCGAGCGACCCATTCACCATCAGCATTACCACTTCGACAAGTAGCGGTAAGATTGTAAGAGTAATTAAGAAATTTTTACTCGTCCTACTAGTTTTTAGATGTGTGAACGCAATTACTAGCCCCAACGCTATTGCTGCGCCTGAGCACAGCAGAATCGTCGTAATATTGAGTCCTGCCGCTGCTGTGTCGAACACGCTATTGAACATTATTATTCCTTTCTTTTATTAATTGATAAATTTTTCCATATTTAGAAAATCTTACTGGATATATATGGAGCTTGCCCAGCTCCGCAACGAACCAAGGTGGCATCGCATGCATAGTCTTAACTTCCATAATTATCGATCGTTTTGGATCTGACGTGTTTGGAAAATACTTTTCCCAGGATCCCTTCTTCTCCAGCCTCAACTTCTGAGTCCTAAATCTCAAATTTTCGTCGAATGTGAGCCGGAAATCCTCATTGAATTTCCCCTTAAATGCTGTTCGGTCCGAAGAAATTAGTATCTTCGGTTTGAGGTCGTATACCTTCACAAGATAATCCAACTCACGCGCTACTTGGCATTGCTGCGCATCACATTTAGAAGCTTTCTTGGCAAGTTCCTCCAAATCCTGCCCCTTATTTATATAAGCATAAAAATCCTTAAGCGGCAACACTAACCGGCGTTTATTTCCGACTTTTCTCTTTTCGGTTTTCAACTTCGTTTTGACTTCAAAGAATACTCTTTTTGAAGGTGTCGGTACATCGTATGATCGCACCCTAACTTTCAAACGAAAATTTGGCCTATCCAAGGTCTTGACTGCTAAATCGTAATTGTCGCTATCCAGGTACAAGCTTATAATTTGCTCTTTATAGTAATCATCATGTTCCAATCTTTCAGAAATCATCTTCATCAAAACAGTTTTTTGATGCTTCGTGATGAGATACTTTTCCTCAACCCGCTCGATAGTCCGATCGGACGCGGTGAGTACTGCTTTTGCTTTCATGATAATCCTATTATAACCTAAAACATTAAAACTTTCCTTAAAATTTAAGTATTCGGGCAATAATTAAATCTAGTTTAATTATTTAAAAATACACAGGAACCCATCGCCCCAAGTGATAAAAAATATTATTACTCAAAGGTATAAAGAGAATATTATGACAATATTGGCTTAAGACCTAAAACCACTAAAATAATAAATAACTTATGCTATAATAGATACGAAATACGAAAATTTGGATCATCGTAAGGAGTTAACGAATGAACAAAATTTTAAAAACTAGTATCTTGGGCTTGGCCTTCGTGGCGCCAATATTTATGGCGGGCAATACTTTTGCGGCTGAGCAAATTGACGAAATACATATATCGAGCCACGCCGAATCAGCTCAAGCTGGCAGGCTCATGTCGTTTGACGCGGTCGCAGATCCAGACTGCATCACGGCCGAAGACTATGGCTCAAACACAAATTGGTCGTACTGGGAGGAAGGCGTAGACAACGCTTGGCATGGTTTCGGTAGCGAAGAGCCAATCGCTGTCCAAGATGGGAAGACACATTACGCACTTCGGGTTCTTGTTACTGCGGACGAAGGTTACGTATTTTCCGATAATCCGAACATTTTCTTCACTAAAGGAGACAGCGAGGATGGCGAAGATTATACCAATAGAGGCTACTCCACATTCACGCCAAATGAAGGCAATACCAACGGCTATGTATATATTGATCTTGGTTACGCCACTGAGCCGGCGGGAGAAGGCGAAGAGCCAGTTTTTGCAGTTACTTATGACTTTAATGGCGGCGCTACTTTCAACGGAGAAGGGACTTATACCACGCATTCAGTGGCCGTTGCGCCAGCTCTGAGCGTTGAGACTTTGATTGAATGCTTCGATTATGATGCTGAAGCAAATGAATGTCATCCACTTGATGTCTACAGAGGTAAAGAACTCGATTACGTTACGGTTAATGGCGAGCAACATGATTTAGGCGAAGGCGATGGCTACATGCTAAACCAAGATACTACGATTGTCTACTATTGGAGCGATGCCGATCCAAACAAAGTAGCCGAAGATGAAGCGGGCAACTCCATATCCTTCTATGATCCGGAAGAAAATCGCGAATATGAACTCGTTGTCCAGACAGTCAGCCTTAACATGACGGACGAAGAACTCGAAGCAATAGGAATGGACAAAGAAGAATACGAACTTGGCAAGGGTACTATCATGAGCCTAGTCGGTGACGAGGGCGATGTCCTTGCTTATATGGAAATCCTAGTTTGCGACGCCAATCCAGAAGTAGATTACTGCCCGCACGATGGACCTTTCACCGTAAGATTAAAATTACCAGACAATGCTAGAGGTTATGATTTTTATAAACTCATGTTTGCCGATATGGATATAAGCGCAGAAGGTGAAGTTGTGGCCGATTCTGAAGAAGCAATCACTTGTGACTTAGACGGAGATTACATTGTTTGCGTCTTACCGCACCTTAGTGGATATGTTCTAATCGGTTCTAATGAAACGTCTGCCCCTAACACAGGTGTTATGACCAGCTCCCGCGAGGCTGCCTCTGAGAGTATCATTCTTGCTATTATTGTGGCAACTGCATTCATATCCGCAGGCGTATTTATCGTTGTTTCCGAATCTCGTCGTTAATCTGTAACTCACTGAAACCGCTCTTTGGTAGAGCGGTTTTTGCATTGACAAATTGTAATGTTTGTGCTATAATATAAGCTATGCGCCAGGTATATCCAACTGGTAGCAAATCAATGGCCGTGTGGGCCGAAAAGGAGGTACCTTTATATGCCGAAAAAGATGAAGCTCGAAGAAATCAAGGGAATCATCAACCAAGTGGACGGCGTCAAAGTCGATTCATTCTCCGGGCTCGTTGCCCAGCTCGGCCTGATCCCCGGAATTAAGACCATCAAGTTCAAGGACGACAAATCAGGTCTGCTCCCGGTTCTGGCCGCGCTCTTCGATTCCGGTGATTCCGCTGGCCCTCAGAGCATCACGCTTGAAGTCAGGTATCCGCAGAATTACTGCGAAGAGCACGACTACGAAGTCGGATTCCACCTGGGTAGCAAATGGGCTCAGTTGGGCCATGGCTGGTTCCATGATGTCGTTCGCGCTATCAATGCCAGATCCAAGGCTCCGACCCATAACACTATCGTTCCGACCACCATGATCATCAAGTCTGCGACTATCTCTTAACATCTTTCGGCGAACTCACACGATGCACCTTGCAAAGACCCGCTAAGCGGGTCTTTTTCATTGTTCATTTTTTACCATATGCGTTATAATATACTCAATGGAAGAAAGAATTAAAGCGTACGAGAGATACATTGAGCACGCTGCTACCAGAAATCTTAGCCGTATCGAACGCGCTGAGCTTGCCGCGTATCATCGCGAAATGGTTGCAAACTTTCAGCACGAGCGCCTCATTCACCTTCTTATTATGCTTTTCTTCGTCGCAGTTTCTCTAGTTCTCATTGGCGTTCTTACTCTTAGTATTGTCGAATTCGGTTTTGCTATCGAGCTATCCTCCTTTTACGCGCTTGTTCTCATTGTTGTTATCCTTACAATAGCGTATATTCGGCACTATTATTTTCTCGAGAACCACATCCAGGCGCTTTATGACTATACTAAGATTCTGAGGCGCCCCGAAGAATAACTTAGCTAGTTTTCTTGTGTTATAATCAACTTAAGCATTAACTTAAACGGAAAAAATATGGATAATCAAGAAATATATAAGAAGACCATTGTATTCTCAATTAAGCGCCTTCTTTGGGATATTCTCTCATTCGTTGTATTAATTTTAGTTACCGCCGCCGGCTTTTTTATCGCCGAGAAAATATCCGATAACGGCCTCATAGGTCTTGCTATTGGTTTTATCGTAGGAATTATCGCTATTGCGATTGTTTCGCACTTCATCTCTTATGTTTTCAAAGCTGGGCAGATTGCTATGATGACTAGGGCTATCGCCGATGGTAAGCTTCCGGACGATGTCTATGGTGAAGGGAAGAAGATTGTCAAAGAACGCTTTCTTACGGTCGCCGCATATTACGCAGTAACTAATGCTATCAAAGGCATTTTTAACGAAATCGGCAACGCTATCTCTGCAATCGGCAGCTTAGTTGGCGGCAAGGGTGGTGGCGCAATCGGTGGTACCATCTCTAGCGTGATTCAGACCATTGTTGCTTACTTGTGCGATTGCTGCTTGGGTTGGGTATTCTACCGCCAAGACAGAAGCGCATTTAAAGCAACGCTCGAAGGAGCTGTCTTGTTCTTTAAGCACGGTAAAACCTTTGCCAAGAACATGGGCAGAGTTTTCGGCATGGCCGCTTTATCGTTCATCGCAATCGGCGGAGTCTTCTTTGGTGTGTTCTATCTCATTTCATCCATATTCCCAGGGGTATTTGAGGGCCTAGCCAAAGAGATGGCCGGAAAGCCTGCCACAGCAACAGCTACACAGGACTTAATATCCAGCGCGCAGAACCTAAAGTTAATGGTGGCCGGTGTTGGCGCAATCATTATGTGGGGAATGATTCACTCCACTTTTGTTCGTCCATATGTTTTAATTGGTGTCCTTCGCAATTACATTGAGTCTGGCAATAATGAAGTAATTTCTGAAGAAGATCTTAATTTACTTGATAGTAAGTCTAGGAAATTTAAGAAACTTCACGCTAAGACAAACGCCTAGATTGATCGTTACAAATTCTTAAAACACCGCTCTTCCGAGCGGTGTTTTAAAAGTCCTCATGCGTATAATCTATATCTTCCCAAATATCCCGCATCACTTCTCGTTCAGCTTCACTAATTTCCGTATGGTAATCATCAAGAGACTTAAACGGCGCAAATTGCCCAGCTCTATCTCGCCCTGACATATATGGCTTTCCTGGCGCATGGTAGTGCGGGAAGTTAATTATGTCATCATAGTCGCTCATGCCTTGTGCCCTCCTATTTGTCCATGCCGTTTTATCGCCGTCGCCTCTTTCTCAAAATTCACTCCCTTGAGTATGGCATTTTTACCATACTTCGCCTTGATCTCTAGAATCGCTTGCGTTCGTCGTTCGTCACGCTCATTGTCATCCTTTAATTTCTTATAATCCGTAAAAAAATCCAACTGTTTTAGAGGTTGCGATTCCGTAATGAGCCTTACATGATTCGCTACTAAATATATTCTCCGCACCGACAAATCCGGATCAGCAATTCGTTCGAACAAGTCGAGAGATTTTTTAATTATAGTTTTTCCGGCTGCTGTCGGAATTTCTAAATTAATTGAACCGTGCGCGTGCGTCGGTATTTTTCGCCCATAGTGATCCGTTGATATTTTTCCTTTATAGCTTTGCATATTTGAAACATCATACCCAATCGTAATAATAATTTGGTCTGTATTTAATCTTTTCCATGCTAAGTCTAACGCTAGCTCATCTGCCATCTCTGTAATAATAGTTTTAGTCTCTTCAAAAGTATATGGTCGCGACAATACTTGCCCGACGGATAAACTGTGATTATCTGTTCTGTAGGCTTTTATATCCTGCATCGTTGTCGACTCAAATCCCCATGCATGGTCAATCAGCAACTCCGCATTTATTCCAAACGTCTTGTATAATTTATCTGATCCAGATAGGGAATAACGTGCTAATTCGCCCATCGTGTGGATCCCCAGTTCTTTTAATCTTCGTTGGTATCCAGGCCCGACTCGCCAAAAATCAGTAAGCGGGATATGCCCCCATAATTTCTTGCGATATGACATCTCGTCTAGCTCTGCAATCCTCACGCCGTCACTATCCGGTTCCATGTGCTTTGCTTCTATATCCATTGCAATTTTTGCGAGATACATATTCGTTCCAACCCCAGCCGTCGCCGTTATACCAGTTTCTTTAAGTACCTCGCGGATCATTTTTAGCGCCAATCCGTGCCCATTCGTCTCGTAGACTTTAAGATACGACGTCGCATCGATAAATACTTCATCTATAGAATAAACGTGAATGTCCATCGGAGAAACGAAAGAAGTATATATTTCAAAAATTCGTCGGCTTATATCGATATATTTTTTCATCCTTGGTGGTGCAACTATAAAATCCTTTGTTTGCGCAAGCACTTCATACAATCGTGCTCGCCCAGGAATCCCAAGCGCTTTAAGCGCCGGCGATACAGCAAGACAGATAGTTTTTTCTGTTCGTGTCGGGTCTGCAACGACAAGTCTTGCTTTAAGTGGATCCAGTCCACGTTCGACGCACTCAACTGATGCATAAAAAGATTTAAGATCTATCGCAATATAGCATCGCCTGTCAGTCATATCTGTATTATATTACGAAACCATAAAATCCCCCACCCACACAAATCGTCCGAACAGATCCAGAAGTATAGTATAATGTCTAAAAGAGGATAATTATGGCTAAAAAAAATAAAGAAATCGATGGAGCTAAAAAAGATGATGGAGTAGAACACCATTCGATGCCGACCAATGCAAGAAAGAAGCGAGTGATCTTGGTTTTATTGATTTTGGGCATAGCTTCAGCCGTAGCTGTCATTACATCGATAGTTGTAAAAAAAACACCATATATTGACATCAAAGGAATAGAAATCTTATCAGCAAAAAACATTTATAGTAATCCTGTCTATGTCTACACTACTAACGTAGACGGTGAAATAACCGATATAGGTTCGGACTTTGAAGACAGTTCTGCTAGTTTCAAGTTTTACGATTATAGCGTTTCCGAACCAGATGAAGACGACAACGAAATAACTACTTTTAAATATGACATAACGGTACCAATCAAATTTGTCAGAAAAGATTACTCTTACAAAGACAAATACTTTTATACTTACAATATTTCCCGACCAATATTCTTTGATCGCTATACAGGTGAAGTGTACCAGAAATATACTTCACGCAGTGATTCGGGTGAAGAAACTCAGCTAAGGACTAACGAGATCTCGTGGAACGGCAAGACTTACAAAATTGGCATTCGTACAGAAACGTCATCTGTATGGGACGGCAAGGAACAAGAATCAAAAAATGTTTATACCGACACGAATAGGGTGACTACCACAGTATATATTTCCGCACCCAAAGGATATGATGGACTGATGGCCGCCATTTTTAAGCACGGATACAATCAGGACTATTTCAAGAAGACTCAAGAAAATAACAAGAAACTTGACGAGTTAAGAAAACAAGCAGAAGAAACTGGAGAAAAGAGCGAGGAATTGATTCGGATAGAAGAAAGACAAAGGAAAACGAATGTACTGCTGCAGTCAACCATTTACGAAAACATGACTTATGCTGCAAGCGATTTCTATGTTTTTCAGGTTAATGATATAGAACCTGCGGACAAATAGCGCTGTATTATTAGCTCGCGACCACATTACTAGTTTGACGATAGCGCAAACATTTTGTATGCTATATACATAGCATGAGCATTTTCAGAAAACAATCTTTTCTTTCCGGAGATACACTGGTTGAAGTTATGTTTGCGGTAGGTATTTTTGGTGCCGTTTCAATCAGTGCAATTTCTGTTATGAACCGCGGCCTTCAAAACGCGCAAGGTAACTTGGAGATTACTATGGCTCGTCAGGAGATTGACGTTCAATCTGAGTCGCTTCGCTTTATCCATAACGCTTACATCACGGAAAAGTCCATAGAAAATAATAAATACACTAAACTCTGGAAAGAGGTCCTAAAAAGAGTCTACACTTACGATGAGCTAGTTAACGAAGTTCCAAGTTTTTACACTGACTACAGCGGCAATGACCACACATGTGACGAAATATATGGCAATCTCCCTAATAGGTCCTTCGTCATCAACCCCCGTGTCCTAGGTGCCGAAGATATAAAGAATATAGTTAACCATATAGGCGGAGCTGATTATTCCGACGTCATCATTTCCAGAGATTCTCCCGCCGACGCGGCCATAAAACTACGCGAGAGTGCTACCCACCCTCGTCTGCTATTCGTCAATAATGAGTCGGAAATCAGCTCGACCAAACTATCAGATGCTACCGCAAGCGGAGCCAACTATAACAAAAACCTCTATTCAGCCGAAGGTATTTGGGTGACAGCTGTCAGTTCCGAAGAGGGGATCGATTGTGGCGGTGGCGGTGGCGGTGTTTGCCGTCCAGATTACTATGATTTCTATATCCGGACATGCTGGAATAGTCCAGACGGCAACAAAGTTACGACCATTAGCTCTACTATTCGTCTTTATAATCCAGATTAGATAGAGGAATGATAAAATATAATTCGATATAATAAACATGAAAAAATATCGTGGAAATAATTATTAAAACCATAGGAGGTTTAATAGATGGAAAATAGAATCTGTCAAAGCTGTGGTATGCCACTTACTTCAGATGATTTATTTGCTACCGAAAAGGATGGTAACGTCAACCAAGATTATTGCAAATGGTGCTATAAAGACGGCGAGTTCATCGATAAATGCACTATGGAAGAGTATATCGAAAAATGCGCTCAATTCGGCGAACAGGCCGGTATGACCAACGAGCAAATGAAACAATACTGCACTAAACTTTTTCCAACGCTGAAACGTTGGAAGAAAGATTAATCACACCCAAGAGCGAATAGAAAATCATACTTGGTGAGAGTATGATTTTTTTGTGCAGCTTCACTGCTCAATCAAGATTTAGCTAGGCTTGACTGATACATCAAAATGATATAGCATAAGAAGTATATAGAAAGGTCATTCAAAAAACAAAACCATGAAAATTGGGACACAAAGCTTTCGTAGGCAGAGGAAATTTTTCTTGCTACCAGTCACAATAGCGATTCTAGCATTGGCTACAGGTGGTGCGATGGGACTTACTGGCCAAATCTGGGCTGACGAACAAGACATGACGACGTTATGGTTCAGCAATTCAAGGTTTTGTAGTGCAGTATCTGTAGCGATAACTGAAAGTATGGAAACGAACGGAGTGCCTGGAAAAGTAGACGGCAGGCAATGTACACACCTCGAATTATCTATCACTACATCTGCTATTGGTAATATAGAAACACTAAACATTTTGCCGCCAGATGAGCCATTTGTCAGCATATCGGGTGATTGGACGAACGTTTTTTATAATCTATCCTCGTTATCGATTACTGATGCGGGTGTAGAGGATATCTCTCCGTTACGAAATTTGCGCGGAAGGCTGACTTACCTTAATCTTTCAAACAACCAAATATATGATGTTACCCCACTGTACACTATAAAGGACTCATTAACGTATCTTGATCTTTCTGGTAACCCAGTTGGATCCGGGTTACGTGAGTTAAGTGAATCCACTTCATTACAAACACTAAACCTATCGAATACAGGCGTATATAACTACGAAGAATTGTTTCAGCCTGCCGAAATAGAATACGATGAAAATACAGGCGAACCACTAACAGATCCAGATACCAGCTCCAATTTAGCTAAAGTATTACAAGCTTTGATTGCAAACGACAACAGTGGCATGTCTAATGAAAAAGAGCAGAATGATGGAATATGCGGTGGCAACCTTGCATCGTTCGAGACATATGCCGACGATTTGGCCATGACTGAGCTATACGTTGCTAGAAATGACTTAAACGCAGATGATTTAATATGCATATCCGCTCTGCAACATTTGGTAAAACTAGACGTAAGTGAGAATCACATAGACGACTTCAGTTCGATCAAAACCAAGGCCTTTACATCGCTAAAAGCAGACTCTCAGTTATTTACGCGAGCCGTGGAAAGTCTAGACTATAGTCCGTTGCCAACACTTTTCGAACAAGTGCAAGAAGAAGATTATTTTGAAGAAATGACGAGTGGATCAAATGACTCGGTAATGCCGAACGAATTGACCTTGATTAACGCGCAATTTAACGGCGACAAAGTTAGATTTATAGACGCAGCGATTGCATCGATGAACGATTCGAATCCACGACCAGCGACGGTAATGGTTCCAGCCGGAACAGGAGTATTTGAAAATTCTAGATTGGAAGTCTACTTTGCCGGACAAGTCGTCACATTCAACGACGCCAATCTATGTAATAGTGTTTACAATCAAGGCGCATCAGGTGTAGCATTTATAGATTCGCAGGGCAATTCAAATCGGTCACCAGATGATCCTCCAATAGTACTAACGAATGCCTGTAGTACAACTAAACAAATTGCGATGGTGAGTGACGGTTCAAGCCAATTCCTGAGACTAACTTTAAGGCGAGTAAACAACGGAGCGGAGGTTGATCTGACTGGACTTGAAGAATTTCCTAATTTACAGGTGCTAGACCTAAGAGAAAATAGTTTGACGGATATTAGCAAGTTGTCAAACGCGTACTCGCTACTAATTCTCTATTTGAACGATAATAACCTAGAATACGACGACTGGTTCACGATAACGAATTATCTTATAAACCTAGGGCTTTTAGATTTAACCAATAACCAGATGAGTTCAATTCCCACTTCGGTAGAGTACTTGACTAATATGCAATATCTATATTTGGCAAATAACGGAATCAGCGATGTGAGCCCGTTAGGGTATTTACAGCACCCATTAGAGGCGCTAGATCTAAGCGATAATAATTTTAGCGATTTTTCAGGGCTAGCATTTCAAGACGAATATGGTAATCTTTATTCTTGCAATCCGGCAACTCTAATGATAGAAAATTCAGGAGTAACTAGTATCCCAAGTGCCGCAACTATTGGAATGGGTTTTTCGCGGTTGGAAAATTTGAATTTAAACGATAACCAAATTACGGGCGATACAATTTCCAACTTAGCCGCAGCGCCAAGACTGCGTGAATTACATCTAGACGGAAATCAAATTGACAGTACGTCCGGGTTTGGCAATATGTCAGTGTTATCAAAATTATTCCTCGATAGCAACCAGATTACAGAAGTAAGCGGCCTAACATCACTAACTGGGTTAGCGGAGTTGCACCTCAAAGATAATCAAATCGGTGATATAACTGGACTAAACACGATGCCGACATTGGCAACACTAGATTTGACAAACCAGACATTAATCGGATCAGTAGCGGCAGCAGAAGAAGCATATGTGTTACCGGCGGTGTTCTCGCAGGCCACAACATTAGTTTTTCCGAATGTGAGCGGGTTCCAGTCTGCGGGCAGCTACATCATAACGAATGGGACGATAGATTATGACTCGATGTCAGCTACAATGACGAATGCGACAGAGACAATGACTGTAACTATACCAGATGGTGGTTTAGCAGGGACAAAGATCACTGTAACATATGTAGATTCTGGAAGTAGTGGTTCAATGTTGCACGAGTTAGTAACGAACCTCACTAATGGCGGTGCCGAAATTGAGCCAATTTCGGAAACCAGTTTTATGGTAATGAGTGAGAAGGCTTGCATGGTACTTTGGACGCAAGATAATGGCACCACATGGACTCGTTTAGCAAGCTCTAACGCTCCCGAAGGGCGTAACAACGCGCGCATATTTAATATGAACCCAGTTGAAGGAATGCAAATAGTGGTGGCCTACGCAGGCGATGTTAATTCCGACGCAAACGTTAATGTAAGAGATGCAAGAAAAATTGTGAGCTCAATTATAGGAAGTGGCACTTTGTCTAGTATGGAAGAAAAACTTGCCGATGTCGACGGCAGGAACGGTGTCAATATTAGAGACGCAAGAGCAATTATTAATAATATCATGGGAGCCGAAATCAATTGGTAAAAGAAAGGTCAAAAATGCAAATACAAACTCATAAATTTCAAAAAATATTGAAGGCAATACCAATCAATGCATGCCTAGTCGCATCAAGCACATTATGCTTGGCAGGAAGTATATGGACAACATGCCAGCTAGTACAGGCCAGCTCGTCAGAATACAGCATGACAGTTGGTAGTGTCGTGCTGGACGGGGTAAATGACGGTGCTGTAGCAGTTGCACTAAAAACTTCAGTAGCTAGGTCTTACGTTGCAATCCAGGGTACCTGGTCGACTGAGGAAGTAGCTCAGACATCGTACTTTAGCTTGTCCGATACTAATCGTGGTGGGTCTACAACTATAGCTCATGGGGCTAATGGTGTTGTTGCATGGACTCCCGAAGACGGAGCTGGAATGTCTGTAGCCGCTGGTGGTGAAGTCTTGTCGGCGGCCTACACAGTTGATAAGGATACACCGGCTGGAACATATACCATTTCTTTCTCTGATGGAATCTTCACGTACGATATCGACGGTTCAGATGTAGACGAAGATGATACCATAGCATTAACTACCACTGTTACGGTAACAAGAAACAACCCAACTGACCCAACTGATCCAACTGATCCAACCGATCCAACTGACCCAACTGATCCAACCGATCCAACCGATCCAACTGACCCAACTGATCCAACCGATCCAACCGATCCAACTGATCCAACTGATCCAACCGATCCAACTGACCCAACTGATCCAACCGATCCAACTGATCCAACTGATCCAACCGATCCAACTGACCCAACTGATCCAACCGATCCTGATGATCCAACCGACCCAGACGATCCAACCGATCCTGATGATCCAACCGACCCAGACGATCCAACCGATCCAACCGACCCAGACGATCCAACCGATCCAGATGACCCAACGGATCCAGATGACCCAACCGACCCAGACGATCCAACCGATCCGGCCGACCCAGACGATCCAACCGGTCCAACGACCGACCCGGATTCACCTGGTGTTCCAGATACATCTGGACCAACGAATCCAGGCGCTCCAAACACTGGTATTTTTACGAACTCGGACGGTAGTGTCAATGCAGGTAATCTCGTAGTATTAATTATGACCATTATTAGTGCAACATTTGCCTCCTTTATCCTTTATTGCAAGTGGCACACGAAGAAGTCGCACGTTAAAGGTGAAATAATTCTATCCTAAATAAAGTATCCCCAAGTTATTAGAACCATTAATCTATTCATGATAAATGGTGAACTGGGGATATTTTTCATGTTTTACTGGCTATTATTAGGGCAAGCGCTATGATATACTATACAAGTATATAGGTTATATATAGAAAACTATGCAGGCATATACTTACGTATTACATAGGATATCAAAAAATAAATTAGTTATAATGCACTTGATGGCATTCATTATCTTCTGTCTAGTAAGTAATATTTGGACAGTATATCATTTTGTGCACGCCAGCTCATCTGAATATAGTCTAGTATCAAGCAATATCGCATTAGACGGAACAAGTGACGCCACAATAGTCATACCATTAAAGACTTCAGTAGCTAGATCCTATGTGGCGATTCAGGGTACATGGTCAACTAACGAGACGGCTCAGACATCGTATTTTGGTCTATCTAGTATAAGCCGTGGCGGATCGGCGCCTATGACATTTGGGGCCAATGGCACTTGTGCCTGGACGCCAGAAACAGGTAACGGCATGTCAGTGGCGTCTGGTGGGGAAGTTCTGTCTGCTACTTATACGGTAAATAAAGACACGCCCGCCGGTACTTACGCTGTTTCTTTCTCTAATGGTTTATTTACATACGACATCAACGGCGCCGATGTAGACGAAAATGACGTCATCTCGTCGATTGCTACGATCACGGTAACAAGGAGTGATCCAGTTAACTCGGATGCTCAGGCTAGCCACAGCGACCCAACCGAACCAAGTAGCCATACAGATCGCGACGCTCAAGCCAACCCCGACGCATCAACAAATCACGATGGCTCATCCGACCACAAACCCTCAGCTGATCAAGAAACCACTACTAATTCAGGCACTATAGTAGAACATATCGATTCGCTGGACCGTAATCAAACAATAGACGACTCAACTAGGCCTTCCACAACCAATTCTGACGCTTCCATCGTAAACGATTATGATTCTTCGAACAAATCTAGCAACAATATTGGCATTGCCGTTGCGGCTGCAATTATTACCAGCTGTTTAACTGCTAGTATTTTTATTATCTACCGCAAGAAATCCCGAAAAAACTTACCATCATAACAATTCGTCTATTTTGCCCGCGATATCTTCTGGTTTATAAGTCGGAGAGAAGCGCGCTATAACTTTACCGTTGCGGTCAACCAAGAATTTTGTAAAATTCCACTTAATAGACCCAGGCTCTTTGCTTACTCCTGGCATCTTTTCTATTGCTTTCATGGCGACTTTATTTTTCATACCCTCAATAATATCGTCATAGGGCTGAGCCTTTAGGTATTTGAAAAGCGGTTCCGCTTTCTCTCCATTTACTTCAACCTTTGCAAATTGATCAAAAGTTGTCTGATACCTTAGAACGCAAAAATTACGTATTTCGTCATCCGTACCCGGCACCTGATGCCCAAATTGATCGCAAGGGAAGTCTAAAATCTCTAGACCTTTATCATGATATTTTTTATACAATTTTTCCAAACCTTCGTATTGCGGCGTAAATCCACAGCCCGTAGCCGTATTTACAATAAGTAAGACTTTGCCCTTCAGATTTCTTAGTGGAAATATCTCTCCACTTCTTGTTTTGACTTTATAATCATATATTTCCATATCAACTCCTCAATATGATTGTATCATGCGATACCGTAGTATTACGAATTCGACTAAGGTTCAGGCGCTAGATAACTTTTATGATTCAGTATCTTTATTCTTTCTATGATTATCTAGCCATTTTTTGTCTTTCTGCTTCAGACATTGATTCGATTTCACCTTTTATTTTTCTGTTTACGCTCTGCCTTCTTTTGTTTCCATTCCTCGTCTGTCATGTCTATAGGCTTTTCGTGGCAATTCTCCTTACGCCCGCGTTTTTTATGATCATTAAGCCACTCCTGTTTTTCTTCATCAGTCATTGCGTCGAGTTTTTGCTCCATCTCCGCTTTCTTTTTCTCACTTAACAAAAATAAAAAAAATAGCATCTAATTTGCAAAGAAGTATAATTCAACCAGAACTGTAGAGGATTAAACATAAATGATAAAAATAATAAATATCACTGAAGAACAATGTTCTGCATCGCATAAAAGTGCATTCTATAGTATAATACTAACAAGTACGTATCATTACTATGTCCTTATCGCGATACGGAAATGAGTCTTTATTCTCTAAAATTTGATAATCTATTAATAACTCAAAGGATTTTTATGAGTAAATCTTTTCATGATTCGGAGCATACGCATCATTCACATCATCATGCGTATGAAACCGAAAAAAATATATTAATAGCATTTTTTCTGAATGCCAGTTTCTCGGTATTCGAGTTTATAGGTGGTGTTATTACCGGAAGTATCGCTATCACTTCTGACGCCGTCCATGACCTTGGGGATGCTTTAAGCATCGGAATTGCGTATGCTCTGGAACGAAAAAGTAAGAAAGGACCAGACGCGAAGCATACTTACGGCTACGCACGATATTCATTAGTTGGCAGTATTATCACAACTATAATCCTGCTCGTCGGCTCTTCATTCGTGATTTATGAAGCAATTAAACGCATCTTAGATCCAGCCGAAGTAAATTATGACAGCATGATTACTTTCGCAATTATCGGTTTAATCGTAAACGGTGTTGCAAGCTATGTCACGCGCGAGGGTGGCTCATTTAATCAAAGATCAGTAAATCTCCATATGCTGGAAGATGTACTGGGTTGGGCGGTAGTGCTAATAGGTTCTATTGTAATAAAACTTACCGGAATCACGGTTATAGATCCAATTCTCTCGCTGGCCATCGCGATATTTATCTTGATTGAAGCCGCTAAAAATCTACGTGAAATTGTAAAGATATTTTTGGAGATTACGCCAAAAAATATAGATTTAGAGGAGATTAAGGCAAGTATCAAGCGAGTTAAGGGCGTTATAGATATTCATCATATTTATGTTAGGAGTATAGATGGTGAAGAAAATCATGCCACGCTCCATGTCGTGGTCAAAAAATACGACAAGAAAATCAAGGACTCCGTAAAGGAAGTTTTGAAAAACCATAATATTTCGCATTCCGTAATAGAAGTCGAGCAAGCCGATGAGGAGTGTCAAGAAAAAATCTGCAAATAGCATATACTGCAAATGGGCCTTTTGGCCCGAAAAATATTCTTGAACCTCGAAATTGATGCACAAAAAAGGGTGATTTACAGACATAAATCACCATTTAATTTCATCTTCGAACCTGAGTTTTCCACAGGTTCCCCTGTGATGAGGGGCGAGAAGACTACCTTATTCGGTTATGCATGGCTGTAGACTGGTGTATTGATCACCCCGAATACACGGCTAAGATTAAAGTTATACCTAAAAAGGACTACCCTATTCTGATGCCGTGCGAGTTCTGAGGTATAGATATACAGGCAAAGAGATTCGAACTTTTAAGGATATATGACTTAACTGGAGCCGTAGAGACCTAAAACAATGACAATGAAGAAAATAAAAGAAATACAATGTCAATGGAACAAAAAGCCGACCACACTAAGTAGCCGGCTTTATTGTTTACTTTACCTGAGTGCCATTCACGTAAAGTTTATAACCATTTGCATGGATATTGCCGTTTGTCGTATCGGTATTTGTGAGCGATTTAACATAAGTATCGCCCATTAAAGTTATCGAGCTAGAACTATCTAAGGTAAGTTCAACTTCGCCCGTATTGTCACTATTAATAGCGCCGCTAAATGATGAACCGCTAGCAAGATTCATTGTTAGCATCGAGATAGAATCTACGACAATATTACCGGTAGCCTTTTGATTAGTCATATTAAGCGTAACCGTACCGCCATTGCTACCAGAATTACCCCAAGAATCTTTCTGAATCCTTAAGAAGTTACCAGTATCATCGTTGTTTACAATCGTGTTATTCTCAAGGTTAATCTCCGCAGTGGTGTTCGTTACGTAGAAGCTATCACCCTTATTAGTCGTGATAGTTGAGTTTTTGGCAGTAAAGACAGCCTTACCGGTTGCCGCGTCGCCACTCATAGATTGATAAAGGAAGATATTCTTATAAGTAGTAGATTGACCGTTGAGCGAGCTATTGGTGTCAGTCAAAGTTACATTTTCAAGCGTAATACTATTTTTGCCCTCGATAATTGCACCCTCGGAAGCGGTAGCGATCAGTGTGGCGTTCTTTACGGTAATATCTGCCGTAGAATAGATAGCCGGAGATCCTTTGCCGGTCGTCTTATAAGTGCCCTTGTTTACCGTAACAGTTCCACCGCCACGATCTGAACGAATCGCTGCGCTGGAAGTACCGGCTGTAGTAATAGTAAGGTTTTCAGCATTCATTATGCCACCACCAGTGGTCATAATACCACCAGAGTTATCCTTGCTC
>JAFWMR010000010.1 GCA_017513905.1 Candidatus Saccharimonadota bacterium | reverse complement strand
ATTGTATCTTATGCCACTCAGTTAACGCTGTTGGTTTTTAGACTGAACGTTCGACGAATCAAACACTCAGTCCAAAAATTATCTAATTTCGCAACCCCTTCATAACTCAGGTCGTTAAACCGTTAGGTTATGTAAGGTTTGGGCTATTCCAATTTCGCTCGCCACTACTTTCAGAATCGTTGTTTACTCTCTTTTCCTCAACCTACTAAGATGATTCAGTTCGGCTGGTTCCCGCTCCTTATCCTATGTGTTCAGATAAGTGCAATGCGGTATAACCCGCATTAGGTTTCCCCATTCGGCAATCCCCGGATCAAATCTCGTACTCAGATCCCCGAGGCTTATCGCAGAGTCCTACGGCCTTCATCGGTATTGATTGTCAAGGCATCCACTATTAGTGCCCTTATTTACCTTTTTATGCATTGACTTAATCTAGCAATCGAAGTTCGATTGCGATGTCGTCAATTAAAATCTATCGTTATTGTCTCAAATTGTTAATATAAATCTCATTGGACCGAAAGAAATAACACTCGAGAGTTTGAGCTTTCTCGCAGTTCGGATTTCTTCACTTTTATTTACAGAGGTCAGAATAGCTGACGTGTTTAACTGTCCCCAAGTATATCGCACTTTGGAGTTAAAGTCAACACTTTTCTGAAAGATTTTTTGAGATTTTTGGTCAATTTTGACAAAATTAAGCAAAAGTTGTATAATAAGAAGATAACCTATTCTGGAAGTTTGTTGATTGCCCTGAGCACAGACGGCTTATCGGTTTCGATGAGCTTCAGGGTTGAACTGATGTTATTCTTTGCGACTTTGAGTGTACGTGCAAGGATTGGGTCATTAGCTAGTGGGGTGAAGAAATCGAAGAACTTCTTAGCGTCTTCTTCTCTATCGATAGTACTAGCGAAATAGCGTGGGTAATCCTCGATGGATTTTTCGCCGTTAATTTTATATATGTAACTCCAATTTTTCGTCATCCAATCTAATGCGCGGTCTCTAGTGTAGCGCCAACGGCGGAGTCTTAGAAGGAACCCGAGATGGTCCTGAGGCTTTAACAAGGGCGAATCTTTGAGGATACTAAATGCGAAATCGATATTTTTCTTTAGTCGTGGCTTGGCGAGCGCAGAACGAAGTTCAGCTTTTAGCTCCGGATCGGCGGTAGATCGATATGTCTCTAGTGCTATCTGGTAAAAGTCAGCTTCGTCGCGCCACATTTTAGCAGAAAGAATGAATGGCCGTATGTCTGCCGACATAGCATTTAGATCTGATGTGTAAAGGTCGCAGAGTGAGTCGATAAAGCTTGGTTCTTTCGAATAAAGTGCTGCGCCTAGGAGAGTCTGTCGCAGCTCGAGGTCGTTTAATGGCTCGTCTTTACGGGCGGTTAGCCCTAGTCGTTTGAGCGGATTCTTAACGATGCTGTAGATATATGCTTTGTATTTAGCCTCTTCTTTGGAATCGAAGTCGATGAAAATCGTGAGCTTACCAATAATTGTATCGACGATGTCCCATATAGGTGCGGATGTTTCGTTTTTAAATTTCTCAATGAGAGGAATAAGTGAGCTTGATGCAACGATTGGAGTTTCGGCAAGAAGCATGCGATCGATCAATAGACGGAGACGTTGCTCTGGAGAAAGATTGGAGAAATTATTTAGCGCTTCGGCAAATTCTGGGCCAGAAAGATTAATAAGATAGTGCCCGGACATGTCGTCTTTGACTTCTGGGATTGGATAGACTGAGTTGTCGGAAGATCCATCTAGAAGGAAGCGTTGTTGCGCTTCATCAGTGACGACGGGGTAACCCGGTTGAGTGATCCAAGTGTTCATAAGATCACGCACGGAGAATCCGTGGGCGTGCGGTTCAAGAGAGGCCCAGAGATCATGGGCTTCGGCGTTTTTGTAGGCGAACTTTTCAAAATATGTTTTTATTCCCTTATAGAAATTGGCTTCACCCATTTCGCGAATTAGCATTAGCATGAGATGAGCACCTTTGGCATAAACTATACATGGATCAAAGAGCGTGGCGATTTCTGCTGGGTCGTTTACGTCTTCGCTAACGGCTTGGACGCCATCTATAGCATCGCGATATAACGCAGCTAGACAGTCTTGCGTAAAGAAATCAAACCAAACTCTGAATTCGGGAAAAATTTTATCAGTGGCGTAATATTCCATGATCGTGGCGAATGATTCGTTGAGCCAGAGGTCGTTCCACCACTTCATGGTTACGAGATTGCCGAACCATTGGTGAGATAGTTCATGAGTTATAGTAAGGGCGGCGGCTTTTTTGGCAATAATTGACGATGAGTTATCGCAGAGAAGTTGGGATTCGCGGTAAGTGACTAGGCCCCAGTTCTCCATAGCGCCAGCTTCGAAATCTGGAATTGCTACCTGATCGAGCTTAGCTAGTGGATATTTGACACCGAAGAGATTTTCATAATAGTCTAAGGATTTAACTGCGATATCGTTAGGGAGTCTCAAGAGCTCTTTATCTTGGTTAAGAGGGGCAAAAGTGCGAACGATAATGCCGGACTTTGTTCTATCTTCTATGGAATTGAATTTGCCGATAGCGAAGGCAAGAAGATAGGTGGACATGCGAGGAGTCTTCTTAAAGTGCCATACGTAACGATCAGTATCTGTTTTGCTATTAGTGAGTAATTCTGTGTTAGATAGGACAATATCATCATCGTCGGGGATTGCGATCGTGAGATCAAAGACAGCTTTGGCGGCAGGTTCGTCTATGCATGGAAAGCACTCTCTGGCGTAGTGAGATTCAAATTGTGTAGAAACGATGCGTTCTTCCCCTTCGTTATACTGATAAGTTGAGAGGTAGGCACCCTGCATATCTTCTTTGATTGGTGCTGTAAAACTGATTTCGAGGCTGATATCGCTTAACGCGGGAGCTTGAAGACTTAAAACGGAGTTTTCTAATACAAAATCGGTTGAATCGCCGTTTAATTTAACCGAATGAATAGTTTGGCCGACAGAGTGGAACTTAACGAAATTGGATTTTTTGGTTCTGCCAGATATGGTAACTATTCCATTAATGATTTTCTGATGCTTATCAACGAAAAGATTAATGTGATATGTTTTTGGTATAAAAAAGTCGAGTAGTCGTTCCATGACTCAATTATAACATGTGAAATAGGAGTGGTATAATATGAGGTATGAATAATGAAGAACGACTTGGGGGAGCAAGCGAACATGGATCGGAGTGGGACACCTTGACGGAATACGGTGAACAGCATCCTTTTGAAACGAGAGTTGAAGTTGAGTCTAAACTGTCCGGGAAGGAACGGCGGGCGGAACAGAAGATGTTGAAGTTAATGACGAAAGAACACCCAGAGATTTATAGTGATTCAGATGAATTAGCAGAGGCTAATACTAAGCAGGTTCTAGATAAAATTCGTAAAAATAGAGGTGCGATAGCAGAGTTAGGAAAGGGATTGGAGAGTAGAGAGGATTTACCTGCTGGTATTGAGCGCGCCGTGAGATATTTTTGCGAGGAGTATGGACTACGAGTTCCGACTTTAGATATTTATGAGGATAAGAAAGAAAAAGTAAGATCAGCTTGCTATGAGGAAAAAACGGATGTACTAAGCGCAAATGTCTCGTGTATGTCTTCACCTGCGGAGACGATAGGAATGGTAGCGCATGAGCTTTGGCACAAACATCAGTATGAAACTGGCGACGAGGCGTACGAGATAAACTTTAGATATTATTATTTGCCGGAGAATTATAATGCGTTTCGGAGTCAACTAATTGAGAATGAAGCATTTATGGTAGAAGATGAGGTGGCTGATATTTGCCGGCGAGCGTATGTTGAGGAACATCCAGAGCTGAAGCGTGGGATTTGGACGGAACGACGACTAAAAGATGCGTGGCTAGATCGTAGATACCTTGAGATTGCGAGAGAAAAACCTGGCCGAAAGTAGTTTGTAGTAAAAAAAACAGCCCCCGCATGAGCGGGGGCTTTGGTTGTATTTGCTTATTTATCTGATGCGCTGGGCTTTTTGGACATAGTCGGAGGAACGGCAGTTCCTTTTGTGGAGGACGTAGGCGATTCGTCGGAAGCAGGAAGAGCCGTATCGGGTTGATTGCCCTTTACACCATCAGAGATAGCACCAATGAGAGCTCTGAGAGTGTCGTTCAGATTGGTGCCGTTCAAGGCTTCGTTCTGCAGATTGGCCTTGGCGATAACCTGAGGAATGCGACTGATGAGACCGGTCAGAATGTCGCCACTTTCCTCAGAGCGGGAGCCACCGAAATCATAGAACGTGGCGTTCTTGCCAACTTCAGCCATAGCTTTGCCGACATTGGTAGCAATTTCGACACGGGCTTTTTCCTGAATCTCCAACTTCTGGAGTTCAAAGTTGACTCGATCGTTGGCTGCCTGAGCATCAGAGAGCTGACGTGCCGCATCGGCTTCGGCGAGACCTTTGGCGCGAATGGCGTCGGCTTCAGCTTCGCCTTTGGCTTTTGTAGCATCGGCTTCGGCGAGACCTCTGGCGCGAATGGCATCGGCTTCACCGGCGGCAGAAAGACGTTTGGCTTCAGCTTCACCAGCGGCAATGGCCTTTTTGGCTTCAGCTTCACCGGTAGCGGAAGCCTTTTTGGCTTCAGCCTCACCCGTTGCTTGGGTTTTCTTTTCTTCCGCGGCAGTTTGAGCTTTGATGATTGCGGTCTGCTTGGCAGTTTCGGCTTCAGTCACAGCAACTTTACGACGTTCCTGAGCAGCCAGATTGGCCTGAGTCTGTTCTTCAACAGCAACGGCGCCGGTGCGGATGGCCAATTCTTTTTTGATGGTTTCCTGTTCCAGCGCTGTAGCCTGTTCGGCCTGAGCCTTTTTGCGGTCAGTTTCGGCCTTGAAATCAGCCTGTTTGATATCGGCGTCGCGTCGACGTTCGGCGACGGCGACTTCCGCGGCGATTTCTTGTTCCTTTGCGGCCTGGTCAGTTTTGGCCTTAGTTTCGCGAATGGACTGTTCGGCTTGGGCTGAGATGTTTGCGGCTTCTTTACGCTTAGTTTCGCGATCGGGAGCAGCAAGGTCCTTATAGTAAGTGGAACCATCGGCGTCTTCGACTTCATGGATAGAGAGCGTGACGGAAAGTCCAAGATCACGCATTTGCGAAGAAATGGACTTTTTTACTTCATCGTCGAGCTGGTCTTTCTCTTTCATGACGGCTTCAGGTGTCATACGGGAGATGACGGCACGAACGCCGCCAGAGACGATGTCTTTGACGATACGTTCGAATGCGTTTTCGTCTTTATCCAGAAAGTTGACAACTGCCTTTTGCAGGGACTCCTGTGACGAAGTGTCAGGGGAGTATGCGACGGCCCAGTCGAGTCGGATTGGTACACCAGTTGTGGTTTTAGTGATGTCGCCCTTGGTATCGGCTGTGCGTATACAGCAATCGAATTTTTCCGCGCGTTGGATGAACGGCCAAACAAGTTTGCCGCCAGCACGGATGATTTTAGGATTGCCGTTTTTGTCAGTGGCGCCAATACCGGAGACGACGAGGGCTTCGTTACCCTTGGCGGTTTTGACGCAGGTGAGCGCCAAAATGATCAGGATAGCAATGATGACGATGACTGGGATGAGAATAGGCAGAATGCTGATGAAGTCCATAGATAAAACCTCCCAAGAATGTATTTTTCGGGCATTCTTTAGCAAATACTTAGATTTAAAGAACTGCCCACAGGCCTATAATTGTACCATATTATTGACTGTTAGTCAATGTGTTAGCATAACTTTTTTCGATAAAAATACCCCGCAGGGCGGGGCGGTGGGTTGATTATTTGGTAGGATGGCTGATAGCAGCTGTATCGTTTTCGTCTGCGGACGGCAGCCAAATTGTCGTGTAGGCAAAGAACTGCTGTCCTGCGGGTGTTGTTGACGTGATGATTTGCACGGGCGCGATTACTTGATCGTGGAATTCGTAGTTGCTGAGTAATGTATTGATTTGCTTCGACAGAACTTCTGTAGTCATTTTTGGTGTGCCCATAGGCTCGGTGCAAACAAAGTTTGTCTTCTTCATATTCTTCCCTCCTAAAGTTCGTAGTCGGATTGGACTAGACTTCTTTATTATATCATATTTTATCATATGTGTCAATAAAGCACGAGTGGATTGAATAAAAAATGCCCTGCGAAGCAGGGCTGCGTGGAGTGTTAGCTAAAGATATCTTTTGTAATAGTTGTCTTCCTTGACGTCATCGATGATAAATAGGGGAATAAGAATTGGCGATAGGATGACGCAGGCTACGAGAAGCAGTATCAACATGGAGAAGTCGACGATAGATTGAAAGTTGATATTTTTCATGTCAGCCTCCTTTAGTAGCTGTGTTCGTTTGCGATGTCACTTAACGCTTCAAATGGCAGAAGAATAACTGAAAAGGCTAGAAAAATGAGGATGATTATACTCCAGAAGCAGACCAAGAAGATCTTTATGATTGTTTCCAACTGGCTCACTCCTTTCAAAGATCGTGGAAAGAATCCAATGTCGATATTATATCATATCAAATAGCTTATGTCAATAAAATGCCCCTGCTTTGGGCAGGGGTAGAATGGGGTTTGTTTAGGATTAACGATCATCGTCTGCGATGTGGGTGCGCGGGCTTCCGTTCCGGTGAAGCATTGGCGTGATGGCGACTCCGCCGCCGTGTGCTCCGCGGCCTTCCGCTACAAGGTACAGTACTCCCGTTATGATGTCTTCCATGATTTCGTAGTAGTCACCATCGTAAACTTTTCTGATAATCGGTTCCGGGTTTCCTATGATGTGCGTGCGCGGGCTCCCATCGCGATTCAGCATGGGCGTAATAGCGATTCCGCCGCCATGTGCTCCGCGGCCTTCCGCTACAAGGTATAGTACGCTGGCTCGTGTGTCCATTACTACTTCGTAGTGGTCATAACTTGCAATTCTTTCGAGTATTTTATGCATATCCTTTCCTCCTTTAATCTAGTGGTAATACTATGTCTTTAATGAACCAGTACACCAACAGGACCGGGCTGAAAACAGCTACGAGTAACGCGCTCAGAATTTCATAAATGCTCGACAGGTATTTTTTCATGCGGTTTGTTATCCTCCCCATTTTTAAGTACTTTGACGTAAAGCCAATACTTCAATTATAACATAAACAGTATCAATAGTCAACAAAAAAGCCTCCTGGGTGGAGGCTTTTGGGGGTTATTCAGCATTAGTATGTACTGCCGTAACGTCGTCTAGATCATCGATGGCGTCAAGGAGCTTTTCAAGTTTCTCAGCGTTGTCTCCGTCGACTGGTACGGTGGTAGTTGGGATATACTTGAGCTCGGCGGAAGTAACGGTGAGGCCGGCGTCGATGAGGCTCTGACGAACCTTCATGAGATCTTTGTCGGAAGTGATAATCTCGATACCATCTTCGACTTCTTCGGCGTCTTCAGCTCCAGCATCAAGAGCTTGCATGAGTGCATCTTCAGACTTTTCAGCAATAACGATTTCGCCAGCGCGACGAAATTGGAACATAACAGAGCCGGAGTCGGCGAAGCGACCACCATTCTTTTCAACAGTATGCCGGACTTCTGGAAGAGTGCGATTTTTGTTGTCTGTGGCTACTTCGATGATGATGCCTGTACCGCCTGGCCCATAGGCTTCGTAAACTTCCTCAATGAGTGCCGCAGCAGACTTATCAGCAACACGAGCGATAGCACGCTCGATATTGGCTTTTGGCATGTTGGCCAATCTAGCCTTTTCGAGGACCATTGCTAATGATGGGTTCATAGCTGGATCGGTGCCTTGTCGCGCTGCAATGGCGATTTGGTTGCCGATTTTTGTGAATAGGGCGCCACGCTTAGCGTCGACAACTGCTTTTTGACGCTTGGTTGTGGCCCATTTAGAGTGTCCAGACATATGCTTTCCTTGTATTAATAACTAACTTAAAAATATTGTAACACAAAAGTGCGCAATTGTCTAAGGTGGTAGCTGTATATTAACGGGTACGTTTGATTCTAATGATGATACTGCTAATGTTTATATTTGTTTTGATTGTAGTAGTTAAGACTTTATTTGACTTTTTGAAGTAATACAGTGGGCGAATGTTTAATAATATTTGTTAACTTATTTAAAATAATTTTTAGCCGTTGTGTTTCTAGAAATTTGTGATATAATGTGATAATTGTTTTGGCTAGCCTATATAAGGGCTAGCGTACTTTATTATAGAAAGAGGTGACCTGAATGCCGTTAGTTCAGATTCATGAGGAAGCTTACAGAAAGGTTCCCGACAGCATGTTTCTGGCCAGTCTTGCCGCTAAGATCGTGGAAGAGCGGACGAATCCTGACGTACTTTGCGCGTTGATTCGGGTTTTGACTGGACGCCAAGTATTTGGTGAATTGTTTGATGTGAAAGCCATTACGAATCCACTCTCGTTTGAGTTCTTCCAGAAGCAATTCGATCGTGCCATCGCCACTCCGTCAATGTAATTTTCCCTCCCGTCCCCTCTATATTAAATGCCCCGCTACTAGTAGCGGGGCGGTTTTATTTATGTATTGCGCTCTATCCTTCTAGTATTCGTAGGAGTTCCCGTTTATGTCGGTGAGATGGATATAACCGTCAGCTCCACTGATGGCTGAAACGATATACTTAAATTTTGGTAATAATTCGAGCTCTTTTTTTTCGGCGAGACTATACTCGTCTATGTGAATTTGATAAGTTTCGCCCTGCTCATTTACTAGAATGAATGAAGGCATGCTTCCATTTCCGGCCCTGACGTAAAATGCGCTCAAGAAACCGTCTGCTTCAAGGACAGTTTCATTGCCCATGTTATGATTACCGTGTTCTGTGCTGATGGTCAAATGTCCATTTTCATCTATAAACACGTAAGCCGTAGGTTGAGCGAACGTTGTATAGCCACATCCATTCCCCGCGGTCATATTTCCATATATATTTGCTCTAGCTCTTCCTTCTTTCTTAGTTATTTGAGCATAGTTTTGGGCATAGATTTTCCACCATGAGATCTCTTCGTCCCGAGCATCAGTTTCTTCTGAGGTTTCTATCTTAGAAGCCTCAGTATCTCGGATTCGTTCTTGAAGAATCGCATATTTCTGTTTGAGATTAGTTAATTCTGTTTCGACACCGGATTGATCGCAATTGGTAGTTTTTTCCTCGCTCGGTTTTTTAAGGACACCATATATACCAAAACCGACACCAACGATAGCGAACATGGCGCAGATAACCATGGCGTATTTTGTAGTGCTGGATTTTTTTATGGTTAGCGTAGCCTTACTGCTATTATTTATTTCTGGCTTGATGACTCTCTGACCTTCTTTTTGCATTTTACAAAATCCTGTTTATGCTTTGGATTAATTATAGCAAAAAAATTGAGCGCTTGGATAGGGTTTATATTAGTAATTTGTGGCGCGGATTTCGAAGTAGCTTTGTGGATGAGCGCAGACCGGGCAGACTTCTGGGGCTTTTTCGCCAACGAAGATATGTCCACAGTTGCGGCACTTCCAGACGGTAACCTTGTCGCTCTTGAAGACGACGTCGTTCTCGATGTTATCGCGGAGCTTAAGATAACGAGCCTCGTGCTCTTTTTCGATGGCGCCAACTTGCTCGAACTTCTCGGCGATTTCTTCGTAGCCTTCTTCCCTAGCCTCTTCGGCGAACTTTTTATACATGTCAGTCCATTCGAAGTTTTCGCCCTGAGCAGCTTTGGTGAGATTGGTCTTGGTATCGGCGACCTTACCGCCGTTGAGGAGCTTATACCACATCTTAGCATGCTCTTTCTCGTTACCGGCGGTTTCGGCAAAGATGTCGGAAATCTGTTCATAGCCGTCTTTTTTGGCTTGAGATGCGAAATATTGATATTTCATATGAGCTTGGGATTCGCCAGCAAAGGCGGTCTCGAGATTTTTCCATGTTTTTGAATTTTTCTTTAGTTCCATAAAACTCCTTTTTTCTAGTATAACATGAATTAGTAAGGCAGGAGAGTGGTTGGCTTGATTCTACCAGCTCACTTGCGATCGATATCTTGCTCTGTCGGACGCGAGTCGTCTCGGTCTGTCTTCACGGATGGCGAGACGCTTGCTGAATCTCGGCCGCAACCTGAGTGTGCGGATTAGAATGATATGAAAAAGGCGCGGAGAACTGATGTCCGCGCCTTTTTAGGGGATTCACTCAATTGTTCACTCGATCAGGCTTATCTCAGCCAGGAATACTGGCTCGTTCCACCTGAATCGTGATTCTGATAGGTCTATTTCGCAACTAGGTACGCTGTTGTATTGCGAATCGCTGGGCGGCAAAACTTTTAGACTCCCTCCGTGAGCGTAGCCGATACGTCCATTCATTGTATGGACCCTGAAATAACCAGTTTCTCCGAAAGGAAGACAATCGTTTACTACTAATAGAGGAGTTCCCTCTGGTAGCCACTCAATCACCGACGAGTTCCGATATGGTTCACTCCGAAGAGCTAGCTTACCGAGATTCCCTCTGGAGACAAAGACTAGAGGGAGGGCCACCTCAGAGCTCAGTACGTATTTGTAGAGTGTTCGTTGCTGGGGCTTGGTCGGTGGGACATAGATGTATGTTCCAGTCAGGTATCCGCCGTACAAGTAGACAGTTTGACTGCCCACCTGACACTGGTAGTATCCATGCGCTGCCGGTTTGACGATTGTCACAGGTGTGCCGTAGGGCAATTGCCCGAGGATTGTAGTACTCTGCGGGGCGTCGTGAATTCTGAGATAATCAGCTGTTACGTAGGCGGTGCTGCCAGGCTGGAGTACTTCGTCCGCGAAAGCGGGGCAGAGTAGCCCAGTTAACATAGCCTGGATTGCGCAAATCGCCAGGATTTGGAGCAGAAAGATCCGAATAGTTTTCATTAGGAATGCCCCCTTAATGTACTCGCTTGAAACTACAAGCGGTATGCATATTATACTATATTTTATGAAAAAAATCAAATTACGTAAAATAAAAATGAAAGTTTGAAAAAGCCCCGCGATGAAGCGGGGCGGGAGTTACGAGAGGACGGACAGGTCGGTGATGATTTCATCGATGAAGCCAAACTTGAGGGCATCTTCCGGGAGCATGTAGAATTCTTCGCGGACATGGGCGTCGTAGAAGTCTCCGGTGAAGGTATCCCGATTGCAGTGTCTCAAGACATGTTCGCGTACGACTTCACGCTCATAGCGCTTGTTGAAGTCGGCCGTATCTTGGACTTTGCCGGAACTACCGAAATAGCCAGTGCTGCCATCATGCCAAAGGAAAGTGGCGGTGGGGATACTGAGACGACGGTGGCCAGCGATACCGATGAGGAAAGCCATGGAACTCCACTGACCGATATTGATCGTCCAGATTGGCGTCTTTGACAACTCGATGATTTTGGCAAGAGCGAACCCTTCACTGGAGTCGCCACCAGGGGAATCCATATAGATCTTGATAGGGGTGCGTTTTTCCGGCAGTATCTCTTTGTCGACTTGGTTGTAATCAAGAATGATACGGGTGACGTCAGTTGCGGTCAGACGAGCGAAGTCGACGGGTGTTTCCATATAAACTGTGATTTCTTCGATATCTCCGTAGATGAAGAGTTGACGACGCTTGACACGCTCGATACCGATCATGGTGGAGATATCGTCGTTGAACCGCATACCTTGAGGATCAATGGGGAGGTCGTAGAGACTAGGCATTTTATCATCTCCTCTCAATGGAAAAGTTCTCCGAGGATAGTTTTCTCGGTATCTTGTCATTATATACTTTAAGAGGTTATGATACAAGTAAAAGCATTTTGGTGCTATGAGAAAACCCCGCGCGAGGCGGGGTGATAAGGTTGGGAGGGTTGGGTTAGGCTCTGGTTTTGGAGAGCCACTTTCTTAGTTTTTTGGCTCGCCTTGCAACTATGGTTTTATGTGCGCTGCTGCGCTGGCCGACATAGGTAGTGGTTACTGAGAAAATTACGATAAGGAATGTTGCGGCTGCGGCTAGTTTCTGGATGTGATCAGCTGCATTAGGAAGCAAGACGTAGATTATAAAACTAGCGGCGAAGAATGATGCGACCAGTTCGATGAGAATTAATACGACAGCAGAAAGGACTTTTACGGGCCAGTTGACATGTATGCTGGGCTGAATTGGGAACAGATATTCTGCTAATATTTCCTGAGCGTCAGCGACATCAAATTCGTCGGCGTATTCAGGTTTTTGCTTCATGATGGTGCGATAGCGTTTCCTGAGCGTATGCGCCCAGGAGCGTTCGTCGGACAAGTCGGTCAGCTCCTGTTTGGTTTCTTCGATAAGACTACCCATGTTAACCCTCCGTCGAGCTTGATCTGTGATTTACGGAAGTACCGTATTCAAGCTATGCGTTCTATTATAGCATAAACACCTTTATCAGTCAATTAGGCACGGGGCGGCTAGCGATAAGGAAAACCCCGCCTGGGGGCGGGGTTGGGTTGAGAAAAGTGCATCGGGTCAGATTTCTTCGGGTTTGGGCGATTTGATTGTGGGTTTGACCCACGCGTCATCCTCGAAGGAGTAGGTGCCAGTCTTGTTATCCCAGATTGGGACGGGCAGGTGGCACGTTGCCTGTGGGTAGCTGCAGAGGAAAATGTCGTACTTGGTAAGATCTTTGAACACGTAGAATGTGTCGTCGCACAGATCGATGATAATGTAGTTGTCGTCGCAGTTTGGATTATTGATTGCGATATACCTGGATTCGAAGTCACGCAGATCCATAAGGATAACGTTGGGGTCTTCGGTTGCATAGACGGAAACGTTGGTATCGTCTCCGCCGCCGATTACCGAGCTTGCAGGGATGAGCCACTGCCGGTTCATCTGATCAGAATTGATGTCAATGTGCCAGATGATCCTTCCGGAATTGCTGGTGAAGAAAGTCAGATCGCTTGCGGAACATGCTTCTTTGATTCCCATGATCACGCCGACGTTTCTGATTTCGCTTTCACCGTAGATGGAGAGTTCTACTTTGCTGGTTGAGGGGTTCACGGTGAGCGTTCCGAGGGTTGTACGCATTCTGATGCGCCTCCTTTTTAAATGTACTTTAGGTCCCCTCCCACGGGTTGCTAAAGTTACTTATATTATAGCATAAGTGTGTTAAAAAGTCAATACATTAAGGAAAAGCCCCGCTCAGGGAGCGGGGCTGAAAAATGGGAAGTGGGTGTTTTTGGATTTCGTCTCTTGTGGACGACGTCTTTTTTTACCTTTCCTTGCCGGATATGTCCAGTCTATAATATGCTGGCTCTATGTGGCGGTGGATAAGGTGACGCACGGCGTTTTGGCTGGCAGCCGTAAATTCGTAGAGGAGTAAAACAGTATTCGGCATTGGGCCTACGACGAGCCCCGGCAAGCTCTATGCTAAGAGCCATCTGGCTGGTCGATTGTGGCCGCCTGAATTTACTGAATTACTAACCCACACCTCTTAACTAGAGGGGTTACGCAGATAATGCGCTAAGTGAAACCTGACACAAACATCTTTTTCCTCCTTGCAGGGCGCCAGATCAGGCGTTGTGGATTAAGGTTTGGTAAGCGTTGTTACGCTACATAAAACCAGATGTGAAACGCATGGTTCACTTTCCTCCCTCATATGTACTCAATCTCCTGATGCCGTGAAGCATTAAGGACATTGTTTTTGTATTTTAGCATACTTTTTGTAAAATGTCAATAAGTATTTTGTAATGATTGACAATTTAAATTACTTATGTGGTATGTAGGTAAAAGAAAGAGCCCCGCTCGGGGAGCGGGGCGAAAGGTTCTAAGATGGTGATTTAGATGTCGATAGCATGGGTGGCGCAGGCCGTCCAGAAGTTCAGGTGGCCAATACGGCGATTCAAGATGGCTTTTTTGATGGGGTAGAACAGGTTGGCTTTGCTATAAAAGACGCTACACTGATAATCATCGGCCAGGAGAATGGCCTGGGCGATTTCCTCGACGCTAGCGCGCGCAGGGATGATGGTCATGGTGGCCTTGTAGACCTTATTGTTGGCTACGGTCTTTTTTACGGTCTCCTTGAGCTGATCGAACATATTAAACCCTCCCTTTCGAGCTTGATCTGTGTTTTACGGCTAGGCCGCGATCAAACTACATCTTAATTATAGCATAAACGGTATAAAAAGTCAATGTTTACCTCTGGTTGTCGCCGAATCATATGATGTAAAAAGCTCCCGCCGTAGCGGGAGCCGTCAATGTGCGTGTTAGTTATTGTAAGTGACCTGCCAGATGCCGAGCGCAGACAGCGTAAAGCCGTCAGTGATTTCGCCATCGGCGATCATCTGCTGAACTTTTTCGAAGGGAATGATCTGGATATGAGAGATAGCCTCGGTCTCTTCTTTCCCGGTGAGGGAGATGCTGAGTTCCTTGACGTCAGCCAGGAACAGGTCTACTTGGTCGGAAGTCAGTCCAGTATCTGTATTGAGCTGTCCAAGGTGAACCAGCTTGCACTCTTCGATGCCGGTTTCTTCGTAGAGCTCTTTGGCGGCGTTCTGGAGCGCGGAAGCTCCGGGTGTGCCAAATCCCCTCGGGATTTCCAAGCACCACTTCTGGATGGGATGGCGATATTCGCGGATCAGCACGATGCTGCCATGATATACCGGCAACACGGCTACGCCGCCAGTTTTCGTCGGTACCACCCTCTCGTAGGCAAACAGCTTGCCCGTAGAACACCGTACCAGATCCACCAGCAGGTACCGCCACTTGCTTTCGTAGACGATGCCGATTTCCCGGCCAGTTTCCTCTTCGTACTTCTTGATAGTTTCTTCGTCCAGGATAACTTCGAGTCCTTCGGATGTGAACAGGTCGGGCCGTTCTTTTGCCAGTTTCAGATACTTTTCCCAGTTCTTCATGTTGATTCCACCCCCATTTTAAAGATCGCAGTTAACTGCGGTTTATATTATAGCATATATGACTGATCTAGTCAATATATCTTATGCTTAAATCGGCCAACAAAAAGAAGCCCTGCAGGGCTTCTTTTTGAGGTTTTTTACATGCCTTCGAGATCGGCTTCGGTTGGAGTTTGTTCTTCCGAGGCGTGATCAAGTGGTTTGACGCCAGTACCGACTGGGATTTTACGACCAATGATGACATTTTCCTTGAGACCGTGGAGATGATCGACGCGACCGTTGATGGCGGCGTTGATAAGCACGCGGGTTGTATCCTGGAAGGATGCGGCAGAGAGGAAGGAGTCGGACCAGATGGAAACCTTGGTGATACCGAGGAGCAAGTGCTCACAGGTAGCTGGGGTCTTACCAAGCGCTTCGAGTTCTTTGTTCTCGTTCTCTACAGCGGCACGGCCAATGATGTCGCCAGCTACGAAGGTGGAATCGCCAGAGTCCGTAATCATGACACGATTGAACATTTGGCGAATGATGACTTCGAAGTGCTTAGAAGAAATCTCGTGACCTTGAGCAGCGTAGACGGACATAACATCGTTCATGATGTAGCGTTGAGTTGCTTCTGTTCCCTTGTAGCGCAAGAGGTCTTGGAGGTTCAAGGAACCGGTGGTGAGACGATCGCCTGCGGTGACAACATCATCGGTCTTGACGATTAGCTCGGCGCTGTTCGGGATCTCGACGCGGACAGGAGCGCCGGCGTCACCGACGAGGATGATGGCACCGTCAACGAGTTGAGCGTTACCATCAAATGGGGCGACGATTGGCTCTGCGCCTTTAGCTTTGGAAGCGATGACATCGCCAGCTTTGACGTTGGCGCCATCTTTTACCTTAGCTTTTCTGTCTTCGATTTCAATGCGAACGGTTTCGCCTTTATCCGGAGTAATAGTGACGATGAAGTGGTTGCCATCTTCATGTGCTTCGATTACGCCATCGATAGGAGCGACCCATGCTTGGCCTTTAGGAGTACGGGCTTCGAGAAGCTCTTCGACGCGTGGAAGACCACGAGCGATAGCACCGGAACCGGCAACACCGGAGCCGTGTTTCGTATCGAGGGTTAGCTGCGTGCCTGGCTCACCAAGAGATTGAGCGGCGATGACGCCAACTGGTTGGTTGGCTTCGACGAGCTCACGAGTAGCCATATCAACACCGTAAGCCTTGCGAGGAACACCATTGACAGCTGTGGTGGTGAGGACGGATTGAATCTTGACGGATTCGATCTTGTCATCGTCTTCGATTTGAGCAGCGATTTCTGGAGTGATAAGTTGATCAGCTTCAATGTAGCCAGGGACTGCTTCAGCAGTGTAGCGACCGGAAATGCGGAACTTGAAACCAATTCCAGTTTGCTCAGTTTCAGATTTGTAAACCGTGAATCCGGGGTCGTACGCTTCTTCGTCGGTAGTGAAGACGTCTTGAGCGACATCGACCAAGCGGCGAGTGAGGTAACCGGAGTCGGCGGTACGGAGGGCCGTAGAGACCTGGCCCTGACGTGCACCTCGGGTTGCGATGAAGGATTCGAGTGTGTTTAAGCCTTCCTTGTAAGAGCTCTTAACTGGGAGCTCGATTTCGTTGTTGTTGATATCGACCATGATACCAATTTCGGCGGAGGCGAGCTTAATGTTAGAGACGGAGCCACGAGCACCAGAGTTGACCATGACGGCAATATCGGTGTCGAGGTCGGCAAGTTTTTCCTTGAGGAAGGTAGAGATGCGATCATCGATACCTCTCCAAGTTTTTACCGTGAGGTTCTTGCGTTCTTCCTCGGTAAGCATGCCTTGGTTGAATTGATCTTGAATCTGAGCGGTAGTAGCGTCGCCTTCTGCGATAAAGTCGGCTATTTCTGGATAGGTTGGATAGTCGTCCTTAGCTGTAGAAACAGACGCGATTGTCTCATATTCGAATGCTAGATTCTTAACAGCATCGGCGGTCTTGACAGTGACTTCTGGACCGTAGATATCGAAGATATCGGCCATGACCTTCTTAAGCTGCTTGGAAGTCTGAACATTATTATCGTATGGATAATCCTTTGGAAGGACTTCGTTGAAGATAACGCGGCCTAAGGTAGTATTTCTAATTTCCTTCTTAGTGAAGACGCGAATTGGCGTTTGAAGGGCGATAAGGCCCTTGTCATAAGCCATTTCGGCTTCGTAAATTGAAGAGAATGCGTGGACTTTTTCAGCTTCAGTACCAGGCTTGTTGTAAGTTAGGTAGTAAATACCAAGCACGACGTCCTGATAAATAGCAAGAACTGGTGCGCCATCAGCTGGCTTCAAGAGGTTCTTAGTAGCGGACATAAGTTCGCGAGCCTCAGTTTGAGCAGCTTCAGAGAGTGGTAGATGGACGGCCATTTGGTCACCATCGTAATCGGCGTTGAAGCCGGAAGCTACGAGTGGATGGAGCTGGATAGCTTTACCATCGATGAGTTTTGGCTGGAAAGCTTGGACGGAGAGACGGTGTAGAGATGGAGCGCGGTTCAAGAGGACGTAGCGACCTTGAATGACTTCGTCAAGTGCGTCCCAGACTACTGCCTCGCCGGCTTCAATCATACGAGCAGCGGAGCGGATATTGTTGGCGTGATCGTGACCAATGAGCCAGGAGATGACGAACGGCTTGAATAGTTCAAGAGCCATTTGCTTTGGAAGACCACATTCATTGAGCTCTAGCTCTGGGCCAACGACGATAACGGAACGACCAGAGTAGTCGACGCGTTTACCGAGAAGGTTCTGGCGGAAGCGTCCTTGCTTACCTTTGAGGAGGTCAGAAAGGGATTTGAGCTTGCGGCGACCATTTTGGGTAGCAGCAGTGCGATTACCGTGTGCAGCGGAGTTATCGATGAGTGCGTCGACGGCTTCCTGGAGCATACGCATTTCGTTGCGGCAGATGACTTCTGGAGCGTTGAGATCAAGAAGTTTCTTCAAGCGATTATTACGGTTAATAACGCGGCGATAGAGATCGTTAAGATCAGAAGTTGCAAAGCGTCCGCCAGGAAGACTGATCATCGGGCGTAAATCTGGAGGAATAACTGGGATAACAGTAAGGACGAGATCATTTGGCTTAATGCCGGCAGCTTGCATACCTTCGAGAGTTTTAAGACGCTTAATGATACGTTTGGCTTTCTGACCCTTAGCGTTTTCAGATTCCTCTTTTAAGGTATTGATAAGTAAATCGAGATCGATTTCATCAAGAAGTTTCTTGATAGCAGTAGCGCCCATACCGACTTCGATTAAATCTTCATAACCTTCTGGGAGGTTACGATAATCAATTTCGGTGATGACAGCACCCTTATGGAAGTTTTCGAGGATAGTCTTGCGCTTGATGTAGTCGCTTTCTAGGTCCTCGAGCTCTTTAGTCTGAGCTTCAGCGAGGGCGCGGACATCAGCACCTTCGACGGAGCTTTCTTTTTCGTAGCGGATCTTGATGGCTTGGCGCGCAGCGTCAGTTTGAGCTTCGAGATCAGAGAGAACTTTTTCAATTTCTTCGTCTTTAGCACTAGTGATAAGATAAGTTGCGAAGTAAATGACTTTCTCGATATTCTTGACGGTTAGGTCGAGAAGAATCGAAAGAGCGGATGGGGTGCCGCGCATGAACCAGATATGTGTAACTGGTGCAGCGAGGGTGATATGCCCCATACGTTCACGACGAGTGATGCTCTTAGTGACTAGGTTGCCTTCTTTATCGACGGCAGCTTCGCGAGAGCGAACACCTTTGAGTTTAGCGTCGTGCGGATTAATATCTTTAACCGGACCGAAAATCCTTTCGCAGAACAAGCCGTCGCGTTCAGGTTTTTGGGTGCGGTAGTTGATGGTTTCTGGTTTGGTGACTTCGCCGTAAGACCAGTTCAAGATGTCGGCGGCGGAAGCTACGCTTAAGCGAATCGAGTCGAAATCGCTGGCGCTAATGTAATTATCTGCCCAAGCCATATTAGAACTCCTCTCCGAGGTCGACGGCGCCATCGTCTTCGGATAAGCTTTCGTCCTCAAGGACGCTTTCGTCAGACATGGATTCGTCACCCTCTGTTATTTGCATACCCTCTTCGTCAAGAGTCTCTTCACCTTCGTCCGAGTCTAGATCGGTGATAGAAGGTTCAGTGTCTTCTTTATGTTGAGCGTAGATTTGTTGATCGTCTTTTTCTTTTTCGATTTCACGTGAGGTTTCTTCAATAACGTCGGAAGCGTCGGTCATTTCACCGTGATCAAGGAGATCAACCTTAAGGCCGAGACCTTGAAGTTCTTTAACTAGGACGTTGAAACCTTCTGGAAGCTTCGGACCTTCAATTGGTTCGTGCTTGATGATTGCTTCGTAGGCTTTAGCACGGCCGTAAACGTCATCGGATTTGATGGTAAGCATTTCCTGAAGTGTAGTTGCAGCACCATAAGCTTCGAGTGCCCAGACCTCCATTTCTCCGAAGCGCTGACCACCGTTTTGAGCTTTACCACCGAGTGGCTGTTGGGTAACCATTGTGTATGGACCAGTGGAACGCGCATGGATTTTGTCTTCAACCATGTGATGAAGCTTAATCATATGCATGACGCCTACCGATGTGCGTTCATTGAATGGTTCGCCAGTGAGGCCATCATAAAGTTGGACGCGGCCATCTTCTGCAAACCCGGCTTTCTTGAGTTCCTTGGAGATTGTATCGCCAGGAACACCGTTGAAGGATGGGGTGGCGACTTTGTAACCAAGTGCGCGAGCAGCCATACCAAGGTGGGTTTCGAAGAGCTGACCGAGGTTCATACGGCTTGGTACGCCCATTGGAGACAATAGGATATCGACTGGAGTACCGTCTTCCATGAACGGCATGTCTTCGACCGGTAAGATACGAGAGACGACGCCTTTGTTACCGTGGCGACCAGCAAGCTTATCGCCGACGTCGATCTTGCGCATTTCTGCTACGTAAATCTTGATTTGCATAAGGACGCCAGCTTTGAGCTCGTGACCTTGTTCGCGAGTGTAGATGCGAACTCCGATAACTTTACCAGTGCCACCGTTCATACGGACGGAAGTATCGCGGACATCTTTGGCTTTTTCGCCAAAGATAGCGCGGAGTAGGCGCTCTTCGGAGGAGAGCTCTTGCTCACCTTTAGGAGTGATTTTACCAACGAGAATATCACCGGTAGAAACTTCAGAGCCAACAGTGACGATACCGTCTTCGCCGAGGTGGCGGAGAGAGTGTTCGCTAACATTTGGAATATCGCGAGTGATTTGCTCTGGACCGAGCTTAGTCTCGCGTACTTCAACATCGTAATCTTTGATGTTGATGGAGGTAAGTTCGTCGTCTTCGACAAGGCGGGATGAAATGACGATAGCGTCATCCATGTTGTAGCCGCGCCATGGCATGAAGGCTACGAGCAAATCTTTACCGAGAGCGAGTTCGCCGTTTTCGACGGATGCGCCTTCTATGAGTACGTCACCCTTCTTGACTTTTTGACCGCGGACGACTTTGACGCGCATATTGTAGCAGCGGTCGTCGTTGTTCTTTTCGAAGTGGGTGAGTTTGTATTCTTTTTCAGATTTATCGGCGTATTTGACGATAACGGAAACGCCATCAGCTTTTTTGACCTCTCCATCACCTTCGGCAAAGACAATTTGAGAGAGGTTTTTGGCTACTTCGCCTTCGATACCAGTGCCTACGACTGGAGCGTTAGTACGAAGTAGAGGAACAGCCTGTTTCTGCATGGCGCAGGCCATGAGGGAGCGGTCGACGCGGTTCTTTTCTACGAATGGAATAAGGCTGGCAGATACACCAAGAATTTCTTTATGGGCAGCATCAACGTGAGTAACACGAGATGACTCAACCTGGGCAGGTGTACCATGAACGCGAGCAGAGACATAAGTGTCGACGAACTTGCCGTTCTTGTCGATTTTGACGGAGGCGTCGGCAATAATCATACCGTCTTCTGCGCTAGCGTCGACGTAAACGACTTTATTCGTGACTTTACCGTCTTTAACTACGCGATATGGCGCTTCGATGAAGCCGTATTCGTTAATTCGTGCGTAAGTGGCAAGGTTAAGTACAAGGCCGACGTTACCACCTTCTGGTGTTTCGACGGTACAGATGCGGCCGTAGTGAGTTGGGTGAGCATCGCGGACGTCGAAGCCAGCGCGTTCACGAGTAAGACCACCAGGACCCATAGAGCTTAAGCGGCGCTTGTGTGAAAGCTCGGCAAATGGGTTGGTTTCGTCCATTAGCTGGGAAAGCTGAGAAGAAGCGAAGAACTCCTTAACTGCAGCGACAACTGGGCGAGAGTTGAGGAGCTGAGAAGGAGTGACTTCTTCTGGGTTGGCCATAGACATACGATCCAGAATGTTTCTTTGCAAACGGAGCATGCCGAGGCGGAATTGGCGTTGAACGAGCTCGCCGACGAGTTTGATGCGGCGATTTGCAAGAGAGTCGATGTCATCGGCTGGCTCTTGGGTGACGTTCAAACGAATAATCTCAGAAATGATAGCGATGAGATCCTGCATCTGCAATGTGCGATGTTCGGAATCATTTGGTGTATCGAAGCCAAGGCGTTGGTTAATCTTGAAGCGACCAACGCGAGAGTAATCGTAGCGTTTGTAATCAAAGAAGGTGCGCTCGATCATGTCTTTTGCGTTTTCTACAGTAGCTAGGTCGCCTGGACGGAGACGGCGGTAAACCTCAATGAGAGCTTCCGATTGTCCACGAGAAGTGTCTTTTTCTAGGGTTGCATCGATGTAAGAGAGCCCGTCTTCACCAAGTTGTTCGAACTTGGCTTTGATATCGCTGTTCTTAGAAACGCCAAGGGCACGAAGAAGAGTGGTGACTGGGATTTTACGTCGGCGGTCGATTTTGACATAAATAGCGCCGGTTGCGCTAGTCTCGAATTCGAGCCATGCACCACGGCCAGGGATAACCTTAGCTCCGTAGTAGTTTCTTTCGCCAATGTGGTCAGCGGTAAAGAAAACACCTGCGGAACGAATAAGCTGGGAAACAATGACGCGCTCTGTACCGTTAATAATAAAGGTAGCGCGATCGGTCATCCACGGATAGTCTCCAAAGAAGATATCTTGCTCTTTCTTCTCGCCGGTGACTTTGTTTTCTAGCTCGACGATGACATGAAGAGGTGCATCATAGGTGGTTAAGTTATACTTAGCCTCAGCAACCGTCTCGGATGGTTCTTTAAAGTAATAATCTTTGAACCGGAGAGCGAGTTTTTGGCGAGTGTAATCCTCAATAGGATTGAGCTCAGTAAAAACTTCGCGAAGACCGGATTTGACGAAATCTTCCCATGAATCCTTTTGATGCGCGATCAAATCAGGAATAGGAAGAGCTTGGTCGCCTTCAGTAAAGAAGATACGACCGGAATCGGTTTTCGATTTCACAAAATTCCTTTTTTCATTAAGTTTAGTAATCTTTAGCGCCGAAGATTACTGCTGAATTTCATAGTCTTTGGTCGCCAGCCTTTGACTATCTCGCAAAAAATCAGCAAACTGCTTCTTATGGCTCATTATACAAAAAATATGGAAGAATATCAAGAGCTAAAATAAACGGTTTATTTGATTTTTTAGCATTTTTATGTTATTATAAGAAGATGATTCGACTGAAAGGGGGATTGTGGTGTCGAGTAGTAGCTTAACGTCGCATAAACTGATAGCAAGGAGGATGTTATGAGTGAATTGGTAAAAAAGCACAAGACGAGTTCGAAACTCTTTAACAGAATTGACGAAGAAGACAATGCGGTTAGTGAACTCTCGTGCGAGACTCCTTGTCAGGAGTATTGGATGATGGCATACAACCTGATTTGTCTGATGCGCTGGTTCTTGCTGTACGAGAGAATAGGCAACAAGCTGCTTTATGAGCGTGAGAAGCTGACGCCTGATGAACGTTACTTGCTGTCGAGGGTTAGTGGTAATGAACATGGTTTGGCTACGGCAAAGTCTGGGTTCATGAAGTTGATTGTAGACAAAGAAAGAGCCCTGAATGTAAAAGGAGCAGAAATGTCGGTCCAGCCGACGAACTTTGCCATCCTGATGGCGCAAATGCTTCGTACCGCTGACTTTAAGGATGCTAGTACGTTGCTGTCGCTTATAAAGGGGCTCATCGTGGAGAATTACCCTGCGTTTTCAGTGCACTTGCTAATCGACAGTGCTATTAAGCCGCGTGAACGTGTTGTTAAGGCAAACAAGCTGAGGGGAATGTCCGTCAGGATTTAACTACCATCATCGCCTTCAGGTTTTATCCAAGAATCTGCGACAAAAAAATAACCCCGAGACGAGTCTCGGGGTTTTATTTTTGCTTTTAGATGTCGAGGTCGTCAAGATCTTCGAGTTCTTGGCGAGTTTTTTCGGCTAAATCGGACTTTTCTTCTTCTACTTCAGCATCTTCTGGATCTTCTGAAGTAGCAGTTTCGTCGGTCGGCTTAGTAGCTGGTTCGTGATGTTCTGGTGAACCTTCGGGGGCGTCAGTGTTGACAATTTTCAGATTGTAGCGGGCATCGTTTTTGGTTCCGAGAGCACGAAGGAGAGTCCTAATGCTCTGAGCGGTGGCACCGCGTTTGCCGATGACGCGACCAACATCTTCTGGGTCTACTGAGAGGGATAGAAGGACGCCTTTTTCGTCGATCTTGCGTTCGACTTCGACTTTTTCGGGACTATTTACGAGGGTTTTGACGATGTATTCGACAAATTGTTGGTCAATGGTAGCCATTGTATTCTCCATATTAAGGTTATGCGTATATTATAGCACACTTGGTTTTAAAAAAATAATGCTTTTTCTTATTGGAATTGACGTGTTGTTGGAGACTGTGATCGGATATGTTTTGTGCGTTATATGAAAAAGCCCCGCTAGGAAGCGGGGTGGTAGGTTATTCGTCGTCTTTTGGCGTCAGCTCGAGAAGCAGAGCCTCACAGAGCTCTCTGACACGTATTTGCCTGTCAAAGAATTCTTCTTCTTCGATAGTGAAATTGGTACGGTCAGAATCCAAAAGTGATCTTTCTGTTTCAAGGCTCTCTTCAGCTTCTTTGACGGCTTTTTCGCGAGCACTGACTTTTGTTTCGCGCGCAGTGACTTCTTTTTCTCGCTCGTCTATTTTCTTAACGACGTCAGTTAGCTCGACAAGTTTACTAGAGTATTCTGCTTTGAGGTTTTCGGCTTCAGCTGTGGCTCTTTCGAGATCAAGTTCATAATTGTTCCTGAAGCCAACTGCGAGTAGAACCGCTGCAACAACCACAATAATAAGGATAGTGATGGCTACAGCTACTTCACGATAATTAAATTTGGTTTTTCGTTTCGGCGAAACGTCAGGCTGAATAGCTGGTTTGTTGCCATTTTCGGAACCGTTTGACATGTAAAATCCCCCTCTTTACTAGATTTGGAATAACCTATGAGGGGGATTATATAATAATCTGCTTACTTTAGCAAGTTACTCAGCGACGTTACCTTCGTAGACGGTACCTACGAACCAGACCTCCCCAGTTCCCTTGTCACGGATGAGGAAGAGGAATGGTTTGTCAAAGGTGAGGTCGATTTCTTCGACTGGGACATCCCATTTATAATCGAAATATTCTCCTCCGCCAGCACCCATACCGCCAAATGCAGTGACGGCAGCGGCTTTGATACCGTCGTTTGAGAAATCAATGTCGGCTTTATGAATAGCAATGCTAATATGCGGTTTGACTGGAAGAGTGTCGCTGAATGTAATCATGTTGGAAAGATCTGCATGCTCACCAGAGAAGACGTTGGTTATGCCGAGACTCTCGAGGTTGCTCATGAATTTTTCCATGGTAAAGTCAAACTTAAAGAATGGTATATAACCGTTGAGTTTAGTAACTACACCTTCTTTGAAGTTAGTTGTTTCGGAAACGTCTTTAAGATTAGAGATAAGTGAGGATATCTTTTCGGCAGTAAGATTATTTATGTAGTCGACAAGAGTAGACGATGTCGGCATGATACCAACGTATTGAAATGTAGAACTATCGTATTCTTGAAGATCTTTAGCGAATACTTTTTCCGCATCCGTATTAAGGAAATAAAAGTCAGAGGACACCGCGTTGTTGTTGTAATTCTTTGAAATTTCTTCCATGTACATATCGAGATTAAAGTTTGTGTCTGCGTAAGGATGTTCGCTAGGATTGTTTTGAACGTCGGCCAACCATTCGTTGTATTTTTGTTGAACTGTATTTCTAACGGCTTCTTCGCCACCATTTTCTGCGATTAGGTCATATTTAAAGTAAGTGGCTGCAACTTTAGCCGAGTTGGTATTTTCTTTGCCGTTGAAAGATATTTTAGGAAAACTATTTTCATCGAAAACCCTGGTTACGTAGTCAAAATAGTTGGTGTGTGGATAGTATGCTTCGTAAGAAATACAAGGGACTCTTTGCCCTTCAGCTACGTCGTAGTCGTCTGCGCATTGGAGTTTGTTTTTCCATTTCATATCAATAGCAAGCGCATTGATAAGAACATAATCAGTTTGATTGTTTATTTCGTTTGCGCTAAAGGTGTTTTTTATGATACCGAGAGTCTTGTCTTCGACCCATTTATTGGCGTTGTCTGGAGTGTCGAACGTATCATGGATAACCTCAGCATAGTATTTATTCTGAAGTGTATCTATATAAGAGGATTTGACGCTATCGGCGAAGTCGGTACGGATAAACATGCCATTAGCGAGTGAGCGATTGGTGCTGTTGAGGTAGGCTTTAGGCGTATAATCGCCGATGACAGCATCGATCTGTTCTTTTGTTTCCCCTACAGAGGCGTCTGACAGCATAGCTAGTGCGTATTTTATGGAAAGTGGGCTATAAATAAGGTTATCTTGATTATTTTCTAAGCGTAAGAATGATAGGTCGAAGTCGGATAGTTTGTCGTCGACACGAATTAGATTCTCTGCAGGCTCATTCTCGGCCGGTTTAACTGGTTGTTGGCTTTGAGAAACTTGTCCTTTATCGCGGAACAAAAAGTACCAAACACCAGTACCGCCAATAGCGAGAACAAGGAGTGCAATCATGGCGAACATAAGTGGATTTTTGGACTTAGGCTTCTGATTTGTATCGGTTGGAAATACTGGGGACTGTTCGGCTGGGGCTTCTGCCTCTGCGGAGGCAATGAGGTCTTGGTTGAGCGGTCCAGTTGGTTCGGTTGGTTCTCCGGATAACTCTTTTGGATCCGCTTCTGTAGTTTCATGCTCTTTGCCATCTGCGGATTCGTCATCAATTGGCTCTGGCTTTACTATAACTTGGTCTTCTTCCACGGATTCTTCGACCGGTTCCTTTTCAGCGGGTTCGTCAACCAGCTCTTCGTTGACGGGCGCTTCTTCTGGTTCGTCGATTGGCTCGTCATCGATGGGGCCGTCCTCTATGGGCCCTTCGACCGGTTCCTTTTCAGCGGGTTCGTCAACCAGCTCTTCGTTGACGGGCGCTTCTTCTGGTTCGTCGATTGGCTCGTCGATCGGTTCTTCCGGAACGGGCGGAGTGTTTAGTTTTTTATCATCCATAAAAATATGACCTTGTTTATAGTGCTTTTGCTTAATTGTACCATAAAAAAATAAGCCCGGAAAGGGCTTATTTTTTCTGTTATTCAGCAGGTGTTTCTTCCGCAGGAGCTTCCTCGGCGGGAGCTTCTTTTGGTTGATTCTTACGAAGCTTGTCGGCGTGCTTAGCCTTGGCAGATTTGGCTGGTGCCTTCTTGTACCAAGATGGAAGCTTGACGCCATTCTTCTCTAGAATGAGAGCGACACGGCTAGAAGGTTGAGCGCCATTTTTGAGGTAGAACTCGACCTTTGCTTTGTCGAGGACAAGTTTTTTAGTATCTGGGTTGAAAGAGCCGACCTCGGCCACAACGCGTCCAGAAAGAGGGTGACGCTGTGATTCTTGGACGACTATCCGATACACAGGTGTATGTGTTCGGCCATTACGCTGCATGCGAATCGCGAGCATTGGATATTCTCCTTAAATTTTAATGAAGATATTTTACACTATCTTATAGCTTTTTGCAAGGGATATTATAATTTCTCTACGGTATTAAAGTAGTAGTTTTCTCCGTCCTTCTTGAATACGAAACGATATTGGTCGAATTCGGAAGCGTTATTGGCGTTGATTATTTGCGGAAGATCCATACCCATACCACCGTTACCTAGGCGCGTATAGATTAATGATTCATCTGGCGTTAGATATTGGTTTGTTTTCCGATCGTATAAGTCGTCCATCCCAAAGTATGTTTTGTAGACGGGGACATTTTCGCTATCATACAGATTAATCGTAGCAACTCGGAGATAGGCATAGGTGTAGCTTTCGCTTTCCGTGTAGCGGTCTATATAGACTTGATGTTCTGGGCCGTCAGCGCCGCCACAACCGTGAATGCCGTCATAGTAAATGTGATAGGCGCTATCATATGCGTAGGCGCCGCAAATTCCAGTAGGTTGTTCAAATGTAGCTGGAGCTTCACCGAAGATTTTTTCGTAGACTTCAGCTATAGCTTCTTCCGAAATGGCCTTTCCTTCGTTCTTGGAGCACATGGTGTCTTCTGGGGTTGTCGCACAATAGTTAGCAAATTTTGAAGCGTAAAAGTCTGACGGAACACTGAGCTCGGAGGCGAGTTTTGCATCGCCATTGTCTGACATATATTGAGTGATAATAAAGAATTTATCATTTTCAGTTAGACCATCGGTATAGAGATCACCGCTGACTGTATATACGCTTCCGAAAGAAAGGCGTTGGTTTTTGACATAATTATCGCCGGCGTAGGAGAGATAATTGTTCACGTTTGGCTGGTGAAGGATGAGAAGCTTTTCAAAGAGCGAGGAGATTATGGCTTCGTCGGTGATTTCTGTCTCCTCTTCTTCTGGCTCGTCGACTGGTGCTTCTGGTGTTGGTTCACCGCGTGGGATAGGTTCACTTTGTTTATTAGATAGAACGGCCCAAGCGCCGACGCCAATGAGAGCCACGAGCATTATTGCTACTATAGCGATGAGTGGTTTGTTGGATTTTTGCGGTTTTGCTGATTCTGGCGGAAAAGCCGATGCCGTTTCGGCGGGAGTCTCAGCTGCTGCTTGGGCGGCAAGATTGTTTTCTTCCGCTGGTGGTGTTTGTTTGATTTCGTCGTTGATGGGTGGAGTTTCGTCCATATTATTCCTTATGTAAAATGCTTTAGCTTAATTGTAACATTATGGATAGAATAAAAAAAGCCCTGGGGTTAGCAGGGCTTTTTGTGGAAGTCGCGGTCGGGTATTTCATCCATCTCAAAAGGTGGATGATCGCCATCGATATGTCTCTGAATGTGGTGGCGGAATCTTTTCCGCATGTTCTTGTCTTCGAGCATACCCATGAGTTTCATGGCGCTGACTTGTGACAGATCGTGCTGACGGGCATACCAGTTGACCATATCGACGGCTCTGAAGAAATCCGCAATGCGGTCGGCGCGAGCATCCTTGAGGCACTCAACTTTTCCCTTGAAGTGCCTTTTGATGACATGCTGGACCTTGTGGCTGGTCTCTGGATCACGGAAAGACATCAGCAACTTGTCTTTGGCGGCTACTTCGCCAGCGGCGTAGACGACAGCCATGCAGAGGTCCCAGTAGTTTCTCCAGGTGCTGCTGGGGTGAGTGTCGGGCTGATGAGCTTCAGGCTGCGGCTGAGAAGATGCTATTTCCCTATCGATTTTATCTGCTATTTCGGATACCTCTGCCATGGGGCCTTCATTGTTGAAGACGAATCTGCCGAGTGTTTCTCCGGGTTTTTCTGCCATAGCGTGGTCGAGTCGATCGTGAGCTTCCTGCAGTTCGGTGAAAAGGTTCGATGTATACGACATTTGCAATCCCTCCCTATTGCTGTCGAATAGTGTATACCTTAATTATAGCACAAAATGCTTATGAAGTCAAGATACAGACAGGAGTATAACCAAAAAACCACCCCTGTAGGCGTGGATTTTTGAACATATAAGCTCTCAACTTGTTATGTGTAAGTTGGCTCGCAGTTAGCCATAGTTCAAAAGAACTGTAATAAGTATAAGCTAAATGCGGGTGACTGTCAAGATGTTTTTGAAGGTTTTTTAGCTAATTCTGGATGGTCGGCTTTGATTTTTTTGATACCTTCACGTGCAGCCGCGGTTTGAGCGTCTTGTTTAGAGTGGCCGATGCCGGTTCCATAGACTTTTTTGTCGACGTATACCGCGACCGTAAAGGTCTTATCGTGATCTGGTCCTTCGTCTTTTATGGTGCGATAAACTGGAGTTTTCCCGGATACTTTCTGGGCTAGCTCTTGGAAGTAAGATTTGGCGTCACGCCATGAGTCGCTCTCGATGATCTCATCAATTTTTACGAGGATGTGCTTCTCGATGAACGCTTTGGCAGTATCATAGCCTTGATCTAGATAAATAGCGCCGATAACAGCTTCAAAACAGTCAGCCATGATGACGGCGTGGGCGCGCTCTAATCCCATTTTTTCTCCGTGAGAGAGACGGACAAGCGGAGCATAGCCTAGTTTCATACCAGCATCGCCAATGGATTCGGTGCGCACTAGAGCAGAACGCCAAGCGGTCATGACTCCTTCAGGTTCGTTGAAATTACGATATAGAAAATCAGAAGTAACTAGTTCTAGCACGGCGTCACCTAGATATTCAAGACGCTCATTGTGGTCACTAACTGAGTTCTTGTGTTCATTGACATAGCTACGATGTGTCAAGGCAACAACCAGCAGATTGATGTCGTGAAACTCAAAGCCAAGTTTTTTCCTGGCAAAATCTTGATATTGATTTGTATTCATGATGCCTTTCCTGTGATTTTTGTTTTTTACAATGATGGAGTTTAATACTCTCCTGAGCGAATCTTTTTCTTTGCTATGAGCATGAGCTTTTCGATGTCTTCGTATTCTATGGCATCGAGAGCGTCAGCAAACTTGAACCAACGAATGCCGTTCATCCATTTCTCTTTAGTTGGGGTTTCGCGGGGGTCTAAAGAATGAACGAGGTAGATTTGAGTAGTCATGAGGACGAGTTTGTCAAGGCGGCGATATTTGAAGTGAATTTTTCCAAGCCAGCACAATGTGTTGATATGGAAAAGCCCGGCTTCTTCTCCGATTTCGCGAATAGCGGTCTGTTTGGCTGTTTCTCCTGGCTCGATATGGCCTTTTGGGATGGTCCAGCGATTCTTGGAATCTTGAATTAGAAGGATCTCGATATCTTTGCGATCGCGTGACAAACGGAAGACAATGCCGCCAGCGGTTGGCTCACGAACTATTTCTTGGATGACCGGTTTCTTTCTAAAGACGGTCTCCTTGAACTTATCGATTGCGGATGGTTTGTATTGTTTTGGAAGAGCCTCTGGGACTTTGAGGTTACTTCCCTTCCGTGTGACTGTCGTCCTTTTCGCCGGCTGGCTCTTTGGACGCTGTTGCGTCGGCCTCTGCTGGTTTCTTGGTGTTTCCATGGTTATTATCCGAGGAATCGTCGGAACTCAATCCTAGCTGTTTAAAGGCTGTGCCGAGGACTCCGTTGATGAATTTTGATGAGTTTTCTGAGCCGAAAGCTTTAGCGAGCTCAACGGCTTCATTGATGGCAACTTTCGGGGGGACACTGTCGTGGCAAAACTTGAGTTCGTACAGACCGATGCGAAGGACGTTGCGATCAATAGCAGCAATGCTAGAGATAGGCCATTCTGGCGCAAGAGGCGTGAGGTCGCTGTCAAGCTCTTCAGTCTTTTCGACTATTCCACGAGAAAGTGCATAGACAAACTCAGTGTCTCCGAGCGCTTTTTCGTACGGAATGATGTTTTTTGCGACGATATGGTCGATGTCGGCTGTGGCGTCGCCCGCCTTACTTCTGAACTCATACTCATATAAGCTCTGAAGCGATATGATTCTGCCTAGATGCCGATTAGAAGCCATATTATTTCTTTGCCTTAGATTTCTTAGCTAGTTTTGCTTTAGTCGCAGCTCTTTTTGCTGATTTGACAGAAGTTGTTCTGGCTGGCTTTACGGTCTTAATTTTGGCACGTGGGGTTTGTTTCTTGGTCTCAAAAGCTTTGACAGGGGAAACTTTATTGACAGCCCTTGCCAGGTCGAGGCGGATGTGGCTCCTTCTCAAACCGGTTTTACGCGGGCTGCTCTGTTTTTTAGGTTCAGGCATGATGCTCCTTTAATAATAGATACTTTGGGCTATAATAGCACGTTTTTCGGAATGTTTCAAGCGTCTGAGCTTAAATGTATGTAAATTGCAAAACTGACGAATAAGAGCGCGGATATTGATAAAAGTTTATATTTCAACAGAAATTATTGCCATAGATAGCCGTTGTTTGTCTTATTGGCCAATAGTCATTAGCAGACTATATTCAGCAATTTAGCTTTCTTGATGTAGATGGTCTTTTTGATGTTATTGTTGGTGAATTTTTGGACGTTAGGATCGGCAAGGGCAAGCTGTTCGATTTTGGTTTGATTGTCGAGATCTTCTACTGGGATTTGAAGTTTTGCGCGAAGTTTGCCATTGACTTGAATTACTACTTCGGCCATGTCGGTAACAAGGTATTTCTCGTTGTACTCTGGCCAAGAATCATCGGCGGAGAGTTGCTCAAGCATTTCGGAGGCTAGATGTGGCGCAAAAGGCTTCAAAAGTTTAGCCAGAGTGATAAGATCTTCTTCATTTGCTCCGACTTTATAGAGTTCGTTGACGTATTCCATAAGGGTTGAAATTGCGGTATTAAAAGCAGCTCGCTCGATATCTTCGGTGACCTTTTTGATGGTTTTATGGCGAATGTTTTCGTTTTTAACGTTTTGTAGTTTTGCTTCGAAACATAGAGTCCAACATCTATTCAGGAAGCGATATACACCGCCGACGCTGCGTGGATTCCAGGCGGCGTCTTGGTCATACGGACCAATGAACATTTCGTACGTGCGAAGAGTATCGGCTCCGTAGCCATCATTAATGACATCAAGTGGGTCTATAACATTACCCTTACTCTTGCTCATTTTCTTACCGTCTGGCGCATTTATATAGCCGTTGTAAAGAAGCTTGATAATTGGCTCGCGGAATGGCAGCTTGCCTTCGTCAGCGAAGAATTTGCACCAGAAGCGGATATATAGAAGGTGAGCGACGGCGTGATCGCCACCAACATAGACGTCGAGTGGAGACCAGTAAGAAATCTTAGCAGGATCCCAAGCATTCGCAGTGTCGTGCGGTGAAGCGTAACGCCAGAGATACCAACTTGAGCATGCGTAGCCATCGAGCGTGTCGGTCTCGCGAATCATTTCTTTCCCACTAATAGTGACTTTTAGCCAGTCGGTAGCTTTCGCAAGGGCAGAATGACCAGAATTATCTGGCTTGTAATCTGCGACTTCTGGGATCATGACTGGAAGTTGGTCTTCTGGGATTGGGTGGGCATTGCCATCTTTATCATAAGCGATTGGGATTGGGCAGCCCCAGTAGCGTTGGCGAGAAATTAGCCAATCGCGCATGCGATAGGTGGTCTTTTCGGTACCGAATGGTTTCTTCGGAACCTGAGTGATTTCCACGATAGGTAGATTGAATTTTTCGGCAAATTCGCGATCGCGATCGTCACCGGCTGGTACTGCCATAATAGCGCCGGTACCGTAACCAATCAGGACATAGTCGGCAACCCAGATTGGGATTTTTTCTTTAGTAGCTGGATTAATGGCATAGGAGCCAGTGAAAACGCCGGTCTTTTCTTTGTTTTCTTGACGTTCAATTTCGGACTTTTTAATGGCGTTACGACAATAATCTTCAACTTCTTTTCTTGTATTATCGTTGATGAGATCTTTAATTAACGGGTGCTCAGGAGCTAAAACGAGGAAAGTGGCACCGTAGATAGTATCTGGACGAGTTGTGAATACACGAATAGCCTTTTTGTCTTCCGTTTCGAAATTGATCTCCGCACCGGTACTTTTGCCGATCCAGTTCTTTTGCATGATTTTGATCTTGTCTGGCCAGTCGAGCGTATCAATGTCGTCTAAAAGCTCATCGGCATAGTCGGTGATTTTGAAGAACCATTGTTTGAGCTTCTTCTTTTCAACTTCGGAACCGCAACGCCAACAGTGACCGTTTTCCACTTGTTCATTAGCAAGGACGGTTTGATCAACTGGACACCACCATTGGTAAGATTCTTTCTGATAGGCAAGTCCTTTCTTGTAGAGCTGAAGGAAGCACCATTGAGTCCATTTGTAATATTCCGGTGAAGACGTGTTAATCTCTCGACTCCAGTCAATGGCGTAGCCAAGTTTTTTAAGCTGGTTGCGGAAGTTGGCAACATTGGTGGCTGTAGCAGATTGGGGAGAAACGCCCGTCTTGATAGCATAATTTTCGGCGGGTAGGCCAAAGGTGTCGTATCCAAATGGTCGAAGTACGTTATAACCTTTTTGTGAATAATATCTGGCTAGTACATCTACAATAGTAAAGTTGCGAACGTGGCCGACATGAAGGCCGGCACCTGATGGGTATGGGAACATTTCAGCGAGAAATTTTTTCGGTTTATCGCTCTTATCGTCGGCCTTGAAAGCCTCGGAGTCTTCCCAGATTTTTTGCCATTTCGATTCGATTGCTAAAGGATTATAACGATTCATAAAAAAGATTATACCATAAAACTGGGATTGCAGCGAATTGTCGGGATGTGTGATGTTGGCTAGATTATTAGATCGCCTTGACGAATAATGACTGGTTTCTTGCCAGTGATGTCAAGTACAGTGGACGGAAGCTTCCCTTCTCTAGTGCGACCTTCGACGATGAGATCGACCTTTGGCAAAGTCTTAACGATTTCGTCAGATGAGATGGCTGGTTGACCTCCGCGAGGGTTGGCAGATGTGAGGAGGAGTGGTCCAGTTTCTGGTAAGATTTGCGCGAAGAGTGGTGAGGCTGGGATGCGAATGCCAATAGTGGTAAAATGATCAAAGTATGGGTGAGAAAAATCTGGGTTTTTGTTTAGAATGAGGGTAAGCTCGCCTGGTATATGTTTTGCTATGTATTCGCGAGCGATTTTATTAAGCGTAGCATAGTGAGAGATAGCTTCTTTGGACTCTGGGACAAGGGTAAAGATTTTGCCGGAGTTAAGGTCGCGACGTTTGAGATAGATTAGCTTCTCGAGTGCTTTGGCGGAATTGAGTGAAATAGCTAAACCGTAAACGGTTTCGGTTGGAAGTGCAACTACCTCGCCCTTCTTTAGGCTTTTAATGATATCAGATACATGTTCTGGTGATGTTTGAATCATATTCTCATCTATTGTATCATATTTTTATGAATTTAATTTTAGTTTTGCATAATATACGTTCAGCGCACAATGTGGGTTCGATTCTTAGAACAGCCGATGGCTTGGGCGTGTCTAAAGTAGTTTTTTCTGGGTATACGCCGCGGGTTGACGATATGCGTGAATTGCCACATCTTAGAGAGAAATTAAATAAACAAATCGCAAAGACTGCTCTCGGCGCAGAGAGATATGTAGAACAATATGCAGTAGATGATATAGAATTGGAGCTATCTCGTTTGAGAGATAAAGGCTATACGATTGCTGGACTTGAAAATAATCTCGAGACAAGGAAGCCTGTTTTACAGATGAAAATTGAAAACTTTTCGCAAATTCGTTCCGCGCTCAAATCAAACGTGGTATTGGTGTTGGGCGAAGAGGTTGATGGCATTAAAAAAACGCTCTATGATATAATTGATGTGTTCTTAGAAATCCCTATGGTAGGACGCAAAGAATCTTTTAATGTGTCGATTGCTACTAGTATTGCCTGTTACGTGATTTGCGGTTTATAGTGACGAGATGGCGTCTGGGGATGCTTTATAGAATTCGACGAGTTCGTCTTGAATCTCTTTAACTTTCTCCTCGTCTTCTTCTTTAATGATTCCCTTTGAAATTAGGCGTTCTGTTGCAGTAGTCGTAATGACGAATACCTCACTATCGATTTCAAAGGTAGCAATAGTGGTGCCAGAAATAGCTTGGTCACTGGATGTTTTCTTGACAAGGTTGACTCCAACTTGGTAATCACCGATTATGATATCGTGTGTATGATCGTCTGATTTTGTAATGCTGAAAGCCGTACCATACTTAGGGGGATATTTGAGCTGAATGCCCCATTCTTGGATGAATATATGGGCTTCTTCCGGCTCTTCCTCTGGCTCTTCTTCTTGACCTTCTTCTGATGATTCTGGATTAGGCGATGCGGATGATGCTGGTTTGTTGAAGAATAGGAAGTAAATAGCTACGCCAAGTGCGATTACCGCAACAAGCGCTATGACGAGAATAAGCGGGAGTTTAGATTGCTTTTTTTCTGGTTTGGCTTCCGCAAAAGCGCTTTTTGGCATAGAAATAGCCGGTTCGGTGGCGGCAATGCCGATAATATCGTGGCTGTTGCCTATTGGCGCCCCTTCTGGTTTATCTTTTGAAACCAAAGCTGGATCGGCGAATGGTGTGTCGATAGCGATTGATGATTGGGCGACCGGTGCAGGTGCTGTTATTGGAGCAGTTGGGGCCGGTGCAGGCTCTGGCATAGGAGTGGGCGCCGGAGCTGGTTCAACTGGTGCTGCTGGAGCTTCAGGCATCGGAGCAGTTGTTGGTACTGAAGCCAGGGCGGGTGCAGCTTCAGGCATAGGTGCTGGAGATGGTTCTGGGGCGATTGGTTCTGGTACTGGGGCTGCTGGTGCAGGCTCTGGCATAGGAGTGGGCGCCGGAGCTGGTTCAATTGGTGCTACTGGAGCTTCAGACATCGGAGCGGTTGTTGGTACTGAAGTCAGGGCGGGTGCAGCTTCAGGCATAGGTGCTGAAGCTGGTTCTGGGGCGATTGGTTCTGGTACTGGGGCAGCTGGTGCAGGCTCTGGCATAGGAGTGGGCGCCGGAGCTGGTTCAACTGGTGCTGCTGGAGTAGCTGGGGTCGGTGTGGCTGCTGGATCTGGATTTGGGCCTGCTGGTGTCGCTGGCGCTAAGGGTGGAGTTTGCGGAGTCGGGTTATTTGGTTCCATAAAAATCCTTTCTTAACGTGCGAGTACGGATTCTTTGTTACTTATAAGTTCATTTTGGAATGTTGCGACAATTTCGTCTTCAGGTTGTCCGTAAATAAGCACGAGATAATAGTAATAGTTGTTGATTGCAGCGACCGGAGAGAGCGTGACTTGTTCGGAATACTGTAGTGAGTTTTGAGTTGAGCGTATGATGCTCATTACGGCGTTTGCGCCTTGGTATGGTGCGGTTTCATCGCCAACATGGGCACTATCGGTACCGTAGATGTAAGCAATGTTTTCGTCGTCAGGAGCAAAGTCGTACCAGAATTTGTTTACATTGTTTGGTTTGACGACTTTAACCTCCCATTCGGAGATATCTAAGTAATTCTGAGTTTCTGGCTCTGGTTCGGGCTCTGGCTCTGGTTCGGGCTCTGGCTCTGGTTCTACGACCACCGGTTCGTCTTTCACGAATAAGCTCGGGAATGGGTTCTCGATGATTCCTTGCTCAACTAGTATGCAGGTGCATATTGCTGCTAAAGCGAGTATGAATAAGATAAACAGGAAGATTTGGGTACCGTGATGTTTTTTGTGCGGTTCAGTAGATAATGGCTCTGAGATGTCAGCGGAAGATTCTTCGTCGGAGCCGAGGCGGCTTAGAGCAGCTTCAACTTCCGGAGAATATTTTTGCGTTCTCGTGGATGATTCTTTTGGCTCATCATCGGACTCCATAGTGAGAATGACGGCCTTGACGGGTTGTTCTTCATGATGATCTTCGTGTTTTTCGACTGATTTTTCGTCTACGGCTTCTTCCTGATGTTCCTCTGCTTGAAGATCCTCACTTTTAGGTTCGGTTTCTGGTGCTTCGTCTGATTCTGCTATGGGCTCTTCGGGTCCGTCTTCGTAGCGTTCGTCTACTTCTTGAGTACTTTCATGTTCCTCGACTGAACCATCGTCCGCAGGTTCTTCTTCGACGACTGATTCTTCTTCCGGACCATCAAAATCTTCGACTGGTTCTGGAGCGTAATCGGAGACTTCCTCATCAATTTCTTCGCGGAGGTCATTTTCGTCTTTCGTGGCGTCAGATTGTTCTATTGTGTCAATTCTTTCGTCACCTCCCCTGTTGTTTGTTTCTTCGTCAGAAAAGCGTTCGTTTTCTCGATTGTTCTCTGGCTCGTCGGCTTCGCGAGGGCCGGTATTGTTCGCGATATTTTGAGATAAATTACGTAATTTTTCTTCCATGGTTATATCAATTTTAGCATAAAAACTTTGGAAGTGGTATAATGTTTTTTATGAAAAGTGTGGAGGAGGAAAGTGTCGTTCTGAAGCCTAGTGATTTTGTGCATTTGCATAACCATACGCACTACAGTTTATTGGATGGTCTCACAAAGATTCCGGAATTAGTCGACTTTGTTAAGACGCACGGTATGGAAGCGGTGGCAGTGACGGATCACGGCACAATGTCTGGGTTAGTAGAACTATATAAAACTTGCAAAGATAATGGTATTAAACCGATTTTAGGTTTGGAAGCATATGTTGCGGCGCGTAATCTTGAAGATCGAGACCCGGCGTATGATAAACAACGTTTTCATATCACTCTTCTTGCGATGAACGACAAAGGTTTCGAGAATCTTTGCCGGTTAATGAGCAATGCCGAGATAAACGGAAAATACTATAGACCACGCACTGACCATAAAGATATGGAGAAGTATAGCGAAGGTGTGATTTGTCTTTCGGGATGCGCAGGATCGGAGATTAGCGAAGCATTGCGGGCGGGAGACGAGAAACGAGCAATTGAACTGATTGAATGGCACAAAAAAGTCTACGGTGATCGGTTTTATCTCGAAATGCAAGACCATGGGCATCCAGATTCGCCGACGCATTGGAAAGAACAAGAAAAGATTAATAATTGGCACATGGCGCATGCGAAGGAGCTTGGCGTACCATTAGTAGTGACGTGCGATGCGCACTATCTGAGGCACGAAGACCAGGAAGCACATGAGGTGTTGCTGTGTGTGGGGACGGGTTCGAATTTGTCAGACACAAACAGAATGAGTCTAAAGGAGTTTGAGCTTCATGTGATTCCGCCTGAAGACATAATAAAACGTTGGGGAAAGACTTGTCCTGAAGCAGTTTTGAATACTAAAAGGATTGCGGATCGGTGTAACGTAGAGTTACAACTCGGGCGTATCTTGATTCCTAAATTCCCCGTTCCAGAGGGCGAGACAGATAAGAGCTATCTTGACAAGTTGGTGTTTTCTGGTTTGGTATTTAGATACGGCGGAAAAACTGAAGACGATGCGGCAAAATTGTCGATTTCAGAATGTCGCAAGATATTGGAAAAGATAGACGAAGAGCGAGACGAGACACATAAATTGCTGCCAAGGATTGATTACGAGCTTTCAGTGGTTGATAAAATGGGTTATAACGGGTATTTCTTGATCGTTTGGGATTTTATTAACTGGGGTAAGAAGAAAGGGATCGTTTATGGTCCTGGGCGTGGTTCGGCGGCTGGTGCGCTACTTGCGTATGCGTTGAGGATTACGGAGCTAGATCCGATGAGATATGATCTTCTGTTCGAGCGGTTTTTGAACCCAGACCGTATTTCAATGCCAGATATTGATACCGATATTCAGGATACACGTCGTGATGAAGTAATTGAATATTGCACTGAGAAATACGGTAAAGGCCGCGTATCAAATATTGCGACCTTCGGCAAAATGATGGCGAAGAACGCCGTAAGGGATGTAGCGCGTGTGTTGGAAGTGCCTTATGCGGAGGCGGATAGGCTAGCCAAACTTGTGCCGGATCCAGTGATGGGACATCATGTGCATCTGTCGGATGCAATTCGCGATGTGCCAGATCTTAAGAATGAGTATGAGACCAATCCGACATCGAAGGAAGTCCTAGATTTTGCGAGCAGGCTAGAAGGTACGATTCGCGGTCATGGCGTGCATGCGTGTGGTGTAGTAATCGCGCCGGACGATCTTGTAAAGTTTGTCCCGTTAGAGGTTTCAGCTAAGGGGCCGATTGCTGCGCAATTCCCGATGGGAACGATCGAAGAGCTGGGACTTCTCAAAATGGACTTCCTTGGGCTGTCGAACCTTTCGGTAATCAATAATGCGCTTAGAATGATTCATAAGGTGTACGGTGATGACGTGGATATGTACTCGGTTCCTCTTGACGATAAGCTTACATATGAGTTGTTCCAAAGGGCTGATACGACTGGCGTATTCCAGCTCGAGTCGGCGGGCATGAAGCGATATCTGAAGGATTTGAAGGCTGACCATTTCGAAGATATTATCGCTATGGTGGCACTTTATCGTCCCGGACCGATGCAGTTTATTGATTCGTTTATTCGGCGAAAACATGGCGAGGAAAAGATTACATATTTACATCCTGGGCTTGAGAATTCGCTTAAAAATACCTACGGGATTCTGATTTATCAAGAGCAATTCATGCAGATTAGCCGTGAGTGGTGTGGCTTTACCGGTGGCCAGGCAGATACGCTTAGAAAGGCCGTCGGTAAGAAGAAAGTCGATCTTATGAACAAGGTCAAGCCACAGTTTATTGAAGGCGCAATAAAAGTCGGCGGAGCAACCGAGGAGATTGCGGAGGAGTTTTGGCGTGAGCTTTTGGACTTCGCTAACTATTGTTTTAATAAGAGCCACGCTGCATGTTATGCTCTAGTGGCTTATTGGACGGCATATCTCAAGGCGCACTATCCTGATGCATATATGGCGGCATTGATGACGTCGGATATGCGTTGGACAGACCGTTTGGCTATTGAGATAGCCGAATGCAAGAAGATGGGTCTTAAAGTTTTAGGCCCAGATATCAATGAAAGCTTTGGTGATTTTGGTATCGTAAAAGGTGAGAAAACGATTCGCTTTGGTCTTTCTGGCATCAAAGGCGTAGGAAAAGCGTTGGTTGAAGAAAAAGTAATTCCAGAGCGAAAATTGAATGGGCCTTTCAAGAGTGTGTGTGATTTTGCAAAACGTGTAGATTCGACGAAATTCAACAAGAAAGCGTGGGAATCGACTATTAAGACTGGTGGTTTTGACAGATTTGCAACACGAAGTGATTTGTTGTTTAATCTTGAGAATATTCAAGCGTATGGCGCAAAAATGCAAAAAGATGCAGCATCTGGCCAGACTGATCTATTTGGTGCGTTTGGTGTGGCGGCTGAAATTCCAGAAGTCGAGATCAAACCATCGCCGACACAGGCAAGTGAGAAGGAACAGTTGTTGTGGGAACGTGACCTTATGGGGCTTTATATTTCTGCGCATCCTTTGGATAAATACGATAAATATTTTGACGAACAGACGCATTCATATTCCCTTGTGAACCAAGAAAATGATGGGAAAGGTGTTGTGATTGGTGGGATTATTACGAGCGTGCGGACGATTTTGACTAAGAGTAATACTAAAATGGCGTTTGTAAAGATAGAAAATAAAACTGGCGAGCAGGAAGTGATTGTGTTCCCGAATGTGTTTGAGGAATATGGGGGGAAGCTGGTGCAAGATAATGTTGTAAAAATTACTGGAAAAGTAAATGCGAGGGATAAGAGCGGCAATATTGTACCAGATGTGAAGGTGTTGATGGATTCCTGTGAAGTAATTTCTGATGATACATTAGCGAATTATAAAGAGACTGGAACTACTCTTCCGCCACCGAAAGATGTGTCGGGATTTGGCGGACGACGTCGTAGTCAAACAACGGCGGAGCGCGTATCTAGTAAGGGGCGGTTTAAGGAGAGTGCTCCACTAACGGAAGTACATCGAGTTGTCGAGGCGCCGAAGGATACGCGGAAAGAGAAGGTATATGTGCTTGTAAAAGAACCAAACAATGTCGATTTGCTTTCAGATATAAAGAGGATATGTGATAACAACCTTGGGATGCAGGATATAATTTTGGTTTTACAAGACGGTGGAGAGAAAAAAGCTCTTAAGATGCCGTTTAGGGTGGAGTCTAATGAGAATTTCGTGGCTGATATGACGAAGCTTGTCGGAGAAGATTGCGTAAAGATTAAATAAAAAAACACCCCGACGGGGTCGGGGTGAATGTTGTTATTAGGATTAAAGTTCTTCGCCGTAACGGATGAATTGGTGTTCCCAATCTACATATTCGGCGAAAGGACTTTCTTCTTCGAGGAGGTGTTCATAGCCAGGGGCGCCGTATGGGCTGAAAGCCCGGTCATCGATGACCACTGTTACGCCGTCAGGCATATTTTCGTACAGCCATTCGGCGAAGTCTTTGGGAACCCGGATGCTTCCGTCGCTCATGTGAGCGCCAAGGACTTGGTGGTCTCTTTTTTCGGGTTCAAAGTATTCGAGCAAACTGTGTATGTAGATCTTTTCGTTCAGATGCAACAGATAGTAGTAGGTGGAATATTTCCCGACTTCTTCGTCTTTACGGCCGGTGATGTGGCGTGTACCGAGAGGCGTGAAATAGCCTTTCGACTCGTTGCCCGTGATGCAGGCGGAGTCGGCAATTAACTTTCCATCTCGGAAAAGCCACAGGTGGGAGCCTGTTGCCTCTGGATTACTCGGATCATATCCGCGACCACCGAGGGTGATGTAGATTAGATCCTCGTAGTCACTGTTTTGGTAAATCAGCTCCAGGTTGGCCATGTAATACATGGTGTAGCCGGTATTGAAGGGCCAACCCTGCACTTGGAACATCCAGGCGAACGTATCGTCGACGATACCGTTCGGATTGAGGCCGTACTTTTTCTGGAGGTTTTTGACTGCCTGTCCGGTTTTGGGACCGAACTTGCCGTCAATCTCAACGTTTTCGCCGTACAGTACCAGGGATTCCTGGAGTGATGTGACGACGGTGGCATCGTGCTGCCAGAAGGACGGGAAACCGACGGTGTACTCATCGAGGTAGCTTTCGGCTTTGGCAACGCTAAACGAGGACAGCAGGCCGAAGATCCCGATGATGATGGCGATGATTATCGCGACTTCGATCAGGGCCTTGGCCAGTTTTTTGACATCCTGTTTCCTTTCCTGCTTTTTGGTGTCGTTCAGCCAGTGCCCGTAGGGTTTGTGGCTGGTGTAGATCTCGCAGGGGCAGAAGAATTCCTTGTTTTCCATGATATTACCCTCCCTAATATTCGTGGTTTTTAATCCTTAACTTGATTTAAGGTGCGTATCCTTCTCTATCGAGAGGATACACCTTAATTATAGCATAAACGGTATAAAAAGTCAATAGATACGGGTGTTCTAATCTGTTGATGGACTTGAGCCTGAAAAGGTGTTTTATCTTGGTGCGCGAAACACACCTGCAAAAAAACCGCAGATGGAGCCAAAGAGATGGCCGAACTTAGTCTTTAGATTTAGTTTTAGATGTATCTTTTTCATCATTTAAACCGAATTTTTTAGCGACAACGGAGACGACAGCATCTTTGACTGCGCCTGTGGTGGTAGTGGCGTCTTTCTTGATGGATTTGGCGGTGGAAGTGGCGGTTTTAGAGATGTCGTCGACAGTGTCAGACGCCTTGTTGACTATGTTGTTTCCCTTCTTAGCCATACGCTCGACTTGTTTCATGATGTGTTTTGCATCTCTGGAAAGGTCAAGAAGCTTCGTGAGAAGCAAAATCCCTAATACTAGGAACACAAAAAGCGTTAGAGATAGGATTGATACGATAATCCATTCTGCTGTGTTCATGTTGATTTTGCCTCCTTAATTGAGATTAGTTGTTTTTGATGAACTCGCGAAGTTCGTCTGCGTATGGTTCGTTATCCAAGGTATACTTAAGTTGAGCCAGAGAGTAGTTTTGCGGGTCACCCGTAGTCATCCATAGACCATTGGTTTGCTTTGCGTAGACGTGCTTAGATGGGATAAGCTTAGCAATGGCTTCAGCAAGCCAGAGTTCGTCATCTTTGCCGGTATTCTCAGGGATAAGGTGAGCGAAAATTTCTGGAGTAAGAAGATAACGGCCGTAGGAGGCTAAGTCGGATGCGGCTTCTTCTGGTGCTGGCTTTTCGACGAGACCATGAAGCATCTCGGTCTTTTCGTCATAATCTACTGAGGCATATTTCTTGATTTCTTCGTGCGGGACAAGTTGACAGCCAATAATAGCAAGGGCGTCTGGGTGTTTTTCAAAAGAATCCATAAGATCTTTTACGGCTGAAGGGCCATAGACGACATCATCGGAATAAATGGCGATGAATGCTTCGTCATGATCGATAAGACCGCGTGCGCTTGCGATTGGTGAACCATTACCATATGGTAGAGTTGGGTCTTGAACAATGATGGTGATTTTGGGGAAAGCAAGAACTTCTTCGACGCTTGCGAAACGATCTTGCTTGCCCTGTGAATAAAGCTGTTTTTTGGCTTTCTCGGCGGGGTTATTGAAATAATCTTCGTAGATGCTTTTTCCTTCTGGAGTGACGACGAGGATGATTTCTTTGATACCTGCGGCGAGGCATTCTTCAATGACTAGTTGAATGACTGGACGGTTACCGATCGGTAGCATGCCTTTAGGTACAGTTTTGGTTATTGGCAGGAAGCGACTAGCGAATCCGGCGTCAGTGATAACGGCCTTGGTTGGGCGTTTGTATTTCATATAGTAATAACTCCTTGAGCCTTTATTCTAGCATTATTTAGAACGTTTGACAATTTTCTTGCCCTTGGCTTTGGCGGCCTTTTCGCGACGTTTACGCGTTTTGGCGGCCAAGCTAGCAGATTCACGGCGAGCGGCGCGATCTTCGATCTTTTGAGCGCGGTTGTGGACGCCGTAGAAGAGGCTACAAGTACCGATGATTAGGAGATAGACACCGAAGAAGCGGACGAAGAAGTCGCCAGAGTTGAAGACAATGATGCCCATAATGGCGCCAAACATGCCCCCGAAGACCCATGTAAAGCGATCGGTCGGATCGATGGTGGCACGGAAGCCAGCGATAATTTCAAAGAAGCCGCGAAGGAAGGTGTAACCGGCAATAATATAGAGGTGCCAGGTGCTATCCTGAGTAATAGTGAAAAGGAGAGCGAGGGCGACTACGGCATCAATAATAGCAAGCGATACGGAAATAGCCCAACCCGTTTTCTGGCGTGCGCGATAAAGTGCGTTAATGAACTCTAGGATGGAGAACGAAAGAAGGAAGATACCGACGAGGGTAATCATGTATGGTATATCTCGTCTCATGTTAAAGAGAGAGATTGCGCCAAAAGCGAGCGCAACGAGGCCCTTAGTAATGAAGAGTAGCCAGTGGCTATCGATATATTTACGGTTGATGTGTGCCATGTGTGTTTTCCTTATTCGTTAAATTTGATGGACTGTAAGATGTTGTCAAAATCTTGAGCGGCTTCTGGTGTTGTCTTGTCGCACTCTAGAGTGACGACTTTGTCGCGTATCTTGAAGATAACGATGGTGCCAGTGAGATTGTTAGGTAGCTGACCATCGTAACGATTGGCAGTGATACTAGTATCAGGAAGTTGGATGATTGAAAGTTTGAGTTTGCCTGAGGTGACCAAAGAGCCGTAGCGGTTGTTGGCGGTCTCGAAAGATTCGGACCTGATGAGTACGCGTACATTGTATGGCTGATTTTGGCTGACAGGAGGAACACCGTTAGGATCTGAATCAAGATAGGCTTCGTAGTCGCCGCCTTTAGTGGCATCCTTAGCGATGTAGGAATTCCAGGTCTTCGGATATTTGAAGCTCAAACGACCGTAATCGTCTGGACCAGTAAAGGTACTATATGGGATCTTTTCGCGTTCGGCAAATTTAGCCTCGAGGCTGTCGGTGATTTCTTTTTCTTTTGCGACGAGTGCGGCGGCGACTTGGCCGTCTACATCGGTTTTAGCGATTTGATATTCGTTGTAAAAATAGACTGCCAGAAGTAGAGCGCCGACAAGAAGTAGGACTAAAAGGATGATGACAATGGTTTTGATGAGTGAATTTTTGATGCTGCGATTGAGCTTATCGACTCCAGACGGAGCGACGGAAGCATGGGCGGCGTTTGGGTTGTTGGGGTTAGTACCTGGTGCGGCAGCTGTTGGCGGTGCAATTGGTGGCATAGCAGAAACAGGTTGGTTAAACATATTTTAATATTAACATTAGCGGTTAAAAATGTAAAGTTAGGATTTGGCAAAATCCTTGTTGATAACTTTAATGTTGTTTTTTAGTGTGTCTAGGTCCTTTTCGATTTCTTTGGCAAGCTTAACGGCATCCTTGTACCTAGCCTCGGCTTCGTCGAGACTGAAATCGTCAGAGTAGAACCATTGGACTTCGGTGTTTAGTTTGGTAATTTTATCGTTTATCGACATGTTCGATCCTCGCAGTTATTAATTTATCGTGCGTTGTGATTTTTACAATATTTCCAGGGGATAGATTACCCGAAAGGATGGCGTAGCCTTGCTTGAGGATATGCTCGGGGCTAAGCGAAGCAAGGATTTTTTGCTGATTTTTGGCTTCATCTTTCGCATTTTCGATACGCGCTCTAATAGCTTCACTAACAGAGGTAATCGTGGTTAGATTTGTATTTTTGATGGTGTCAATATAATGAGCGACGAACTGTAAGGTATGCGTCAAATTGTCCTGGATTCTGGCAACTTCTACGGTTTTATCGCGAGAAAGTAGCTCGGCAGCGTTAGTGGGCGTGCTGGCACGAATATCAGCGACAAGGTCGGCTAGGGATTCGTCGATTTCGTGGCCGATGCCGGTGATAATTGGAATACGAGAACTTGCGATTTTGCGGGCGAGAGTCTCGTCGTTGAAGACTGCCAAATCGTCTTTGGAGCCACCGCCACGGAGAATAGCTACAATTTGGACATTTCCCTGTTCGTTGAAATAGTCGATAGCGCGACAGATTTCTTCAGAGACTCCAAGGCCTTGGACGCCGCAATTTGCGACTTTGAGTGTGAGCCCGCCCCAACGATTATTGAGAATTTTGCAAAAATCAGCATAGCCGGCGGAAGTAATAGAAGAAACGACACCGATAGTTTGGAGGTTTTCGGGAATTGGGCGTTTCTTGGCTGGGTCGAAGAGGCCTTCTTTTGCAAACTTCTCCTTAAGGAGCTCGAAGGCTTTTTTAATGCTGCCCTCGCCTTTTGGCAAGATTTTCTGGATAGTGATAGAAAAACGACCGGCCTTAGTAAGGTGAGGTGTACCACGAACTATGACCTGCATACCGTCTTCTAGCGGGACGTGCAATTGATAGATAGTAGTGAAACAGTTAACGGTGCTAGTCTCGTCTTTTAAATCAAAGAAAACCCAGCGATTCTTGCTGATTTTGAATCCAGAAACTTCACCCTCGATTTCGACGGCTGGGAAGGCGTAGTCTAGGGTTTGATTTGCTACTTCGAGGAATTCCGATACAGAGAAACGAGGAGTGAGATCCATGTAATTATAATAACATATGTGGTATAATTTAGATTATGAAATATTTGGCAGTGTTAGGGAGACTTCCGGAGCTATCGCTAGCGGAATTGATGAGTTTGTATGATGACGTCGAGCTGCAAGGAAAAGAATTGGCGGTTTTTGATAGTGTAGAAAAGCCCGAGATCGACAGGCTGGGTGGAACGATGAAACTTGCAGAGGAGCTGCCAGAAGGCTTCAATTATTTAATTGATGCACTGACGGATTTGCCAGAAGGTAAGATTACTTTAGGCGTTTCAGATTATCGCCGCAAAACATCAGCGCGTAAGGCGCAAGGTGAAGCATTGAAAATCAAGAAGATTTTACAGAGGCGTGGACGTTCTGTTCGGGTTCTTGAAAATAAACTTCCAGTTTTGTCAACGGCAACTTCACATCATAATCAGCTTGCGGAAAAGAAAAATCATGTTGAAATTATAATGACAGATTTTGGGAATTTCAACTTGATTGGCGTACAGAATATTTCCGAATATGCGAAAAGAGATCAGGCTCGTCCGGCTAGAGATGCAAAGGTAGGCATGTTACCACCGAAGCTGGCGCAAATATTAATCAACTTGTCTGGCATGTTGCCTGACAGCGCAGTGGTTTTGGATCCATTCTGTGGAACTGGAGTAGTGCTTCAGGAGGCGTTTTTGATGGGCTATAGGCCGTATGGCACAGATTTGTCCGAACGGATGGTTGAATACACTAAACGCAATCTTGATTGGATTGGTTGTAAAAACTATATAGCTGAAACTGGCGATGCTACGAAGTTTGAATGGGTGAAGCCGATTGATGCTGTAGTAGCTGAGGCCTTCTTAGGCCAACCGATGAGTCAACCTCCAGCAGATATTAAGCTAAAACAAGAAAAAATGCGTTGCAAAGACATAATTAGTGGTTTCTTGAAGAATCTTTCTGAGCAGATAGAAAGTGGCACGCCGGTCGTGCTCGCGATACCTGCATGGTTGAGGCCGAACGGTGATTATTCTAGGCTGAATATCCTTGACGAGGTGGAAGATATGGGGTATAATGTGAAAAAGTTTATTAACTTGGGCCGGAGTAGCCTTCTTTATTTCAGAGAGGGGCAAGTCGTGGCTCGAGATATAATAGTATTAAGGAAGAAATAAAATGTCACATGTCAAAGCGGGTGGAACCGCTAAGAACGTCCACAACAATGCCGGCCAACGTCTTGGTGTCAAGCGCTTTGGCGGCCAAAAAGTTAAGGCTGGTGAAGTCCTCGTTCGCCAAACTGGTTCGACTAAGCTTGCCGGCGAAGGCACTTACATGGCTCGTAACTTCACGATTCATGCTGCAAAAGATGGCGTAGTTACCTTTGTAAAGACAAAAAAGAGCCATTTTTCGGGTAAGTCCGTGCCGCGCGTAAGAGTTGAAGTTAGATAAATAAGAATTAAAAGCTCCTCACAAGAGGAGTTTTTTGATGCGCTCATGAGGAGTGATAGGTGGTTATATTTGACAAATATAGTGAATTGATGTATAATATAGATGAGCGTGGAGAAGCTCGTACTTTGAAAGGAGAAGACGAAAAATGACGACTGAGACGGTTGCTGATTCTAATGTGTTCAATTCTGAGCTGTCTGATCTGTTGCGAGATGTTCGGTTCTTGAAGGAGAAGTTCCTCGCTGTCGAGAAGGACCTTGATACGCTTCGGTACAAGGCTAGTGCTACGATGGATGAACTTTCTCGCGCGGAACAGGCGCTCGTCGCCTTGGTCGAAGAGCGCCACACTTTAGCACTCCGGTGTCGTGGTTGGGTCCTTAGGCATCGCACCAGCGAAACCTTCACGGAATTGGACGACATGTTTACTCTTCAGGAGCGACTTGTCGGAGAAGTCGCTGCCGTTCACGAGGCTATCCTGAAAAGGAATGTGTACAGTAAGATGGGATATCCTTCCTGATGACGAGTTGCCACTCCAATGTTTTCTCTGCAAACTACCCCCCCCTCCAAGTGAGGGGGTTTCTTTTTGGTTATTATTTGAAATGGAAGACCCCGCCTGGTGTGGCGGGGCTTTGCGTGGGACTTAATTCCCGAATGAGATGGTACCTTGCGCTTGCGGCACATAGAGAACATAGTAGACTTTGGTTTCGTTGTCGAGGCGCTTAGCCTCCAATACCTGATTGTCGTATAGTTCGTACCTGATCGGCGTTTCTTTGTATTCCGCAATGCGGGGTGCTGTTCCGTCCGAGATGAATTCGATCGATGTGTTATTTGCTGGAGTATTGGATGTTTTGATTCTTCCGTCGTCAGCGTAGTAGTAGCAATGGTAGTTCGTTAGAGTAGCGATGACCAGTGTCTTACCATCTATTGAGTAGAGGTAGTGGACCGAGGCCAGCTCAGGTTCGGTTGTCGTCATCTTAACTATCTTGCCGTTGCGCGCTATGAATGAAAAGATCGTGCAGGCAATTGCGACGATGAGTAGGATGACAAACAGCGTGATGAGGATTTTCCTGAAGATGAACCTTTTCCTTGCCCTGCGTCTTGATCCTTCGGGCAGTGATTCCTCTTCTCTCCTCCTGGAGACTTTGATGCTCAGCACCAGCAATAGAATGAAGCAGAGGTAGATTGCAGCCAGAATTGCGAAGAGCTCCGGCTTGCTACGGATGAAAAATTCGTTCAGTGTCAGCGTCATGGTGATACCCTCCCATTTTTAATGTGCGATTCATCGGCTATGAATCGTCTATGCTTTCATTATATCATACTTCTTATGTTTTGTCAATGTTATGAGAGATGAAAAGGCCCCGCTTTTAGGGCGGGGCTGGTTGGTTGTTTGGAGGTGATTCAGCGTCATGATAATTGGGCGTATCAACATTCGTCCGTGTCCAGTTCGACTTCGAACTCAAAACTACCTTCGCTGGTCAAGGGCTCGAAATTGGTCTTGGAATCTTCTTCGTCGGGTTTAATCTGTGCGCCTTCAAATTCGACATAGGCAATTCCGTTGCCCTCTTCGAGTCCGATTGTGACGATGTAATCCTCGACGGTCGTCGAGTCGTTCGGATCGACACCTTCGTAGATGTTGATGTAGAATTCCAGGGTGTTATCGGGCAGGAGCGGGTCAAAGAATGCTGTATATGGAACAAATGAGTATCGCCATAAAGAAATGGTTGTTGCATCCGGGAGTTTTGCAGTCGCATGATAGACAAGGGAGAATGTATCTTTGCGGAAATCGATACCAACGAGTTTGTAATCTTCGGGTTTGACGAGTGATTCGTGCGCCGTTAAGCTCTCGAAGAGCTCGTCGATATCTGCGTTGTCTTCGAAAATGATGCATCCTTCGTCACCAGGCAGCATGAAGAGTTTTTCTTCGATGGGCCATTCTTCGAGCTCTTCTTCATCCTCGAGTTCTTCTTCCTCTTCTTCGCTATTTGGTAAGCTATCGAGATAGTCGGTATAAAGTGGCTCCAGCGGAAGCAGATTTCCTCTGTCGGACGAAAGGAAGATTTCGAGCTGTTGATGTGATCTGTTGAACGGATTGCTGATTTTGGCTATGTCGTTTGTGCGGATTATGAGATTCGGTTCGGTATGCTCATTGACGAGTTCGGGCCATCGTTTAGCATCTTGGGGACTGAGAGTACACTTGGGAGACGCGTTGTGGATGAACATCTGAAAAACACCTCCTATTAAAATACGAGCATGCTATCGTTCTAATAGCACGTTCTTGTTATTATAACATAATTATTTTATTTTGCAACAAATACAAAATACCCCGCTTCGGCAGCGGGGTGGGAAAAAGGAACGACGGGTTAGTGGTAACAAGCATAGATTTGCTTGATTCTTCTTTCATTGGCACTTTCTAATTCTCTGATTTTCTGATCTGCAAGTGCTCTGGCTTGTTCTGTCCTGCGTTCGGCTTTTGCTGTTATCGCTTCTTCTTCCGGGCAATCTAGACCGCCGGCGTTCGTTAACTCATGGATGAATGCGTTCATAATTCTGTCTGTTCTTGCGCGGTATTCCCTTTCGATTTGTTCTAGTGCGGCTTTGAATCTAGCATCATTTTGAGACAGGGCTGCTCTGAGTTGTTTTTTGCGCCTTCTTGCTTCGGCCAGCGATTTAAAAATATTGATCATATGAACATCCTTCTTTCTAACGCGTCTTTTGGAGGTGTAATATCTTCGATGTCAAAAGAGTATGTCATTGCTTCATAGAACTATCGGTAGTTGAATTTGGGACATAGATTCTTTTTGCAAGCCTACTAATAGTTCTTTGTTTGAGTGTGATGTCTTGAATAGCTAGCGTCATATAGACACATACGGCAATCACTAAGAGAAAGAAGGTTAACCAAGTAAGTATTCCACCTTGACGGATCGCCTTGATAAAATACGCTCCTGTAGAAGTGCTTAGGACAACTACAATGGCTAGGCTAATCACTTTGTTCCCCTCCTAATTTGTAAGATTCGCTAGTGTCTGAACTAGGCCAGAATATTATACCATAAAATGCTTGTTTTATAAAGTAATTTACATAAAGAGGGCAAGTAGGCGAAGTGAAATGATATAAAAAAGCCCTCAACTACGAGGGCTTTTAAAAAGTGTAATTGGTTATTATTCGGCTTTTGCTTCTTCTGCTGGTGTATCTTCGGGTTTGGCGCCATTGTCAGATGGAACATCGGCAGCATCAACTTGAGCTTCGGCGGCGGCTTTGTCGGCCTCTTCGCGTGCGGCAGCTTCGGCGGCAGCGTCGTAAACGTTAGCGATGACTGTTTCTGGGCTGAGCTCTTTATCGGCAAATTCTACACCGGAAGGCAGAGCGATGTCTTTGATGAAGATCTTGTCTTCGGTTGTAGCAAGCTTGGATGCGTCGATTATGAGTTCCTTCGGCAAATCTGCCGGCTTGGCTTTGACGTCAATCTCTTCCATAACTTGGTCAAGAGTGAGATGAGCCTTATTAGCATCAGATGCTTCGAAGTTTACGAGGACGATTGGGGTAGTAGCTTCGACTAGCTTGTCAGCAGAAACAGCTTGGAAAGAAACAGCGATAATGCGGCGAGATACAGGGTCGAGCTGGACGCTTTTAACGATAGCCATGGTCTTCTTGTCGTCAACGATGAGATCGATTGGGCTGTGATAGCCGGCGAGCTTTAGAACCTTTTCGGTTTCGTTATATGGAGATTTGGCGAGAATCTCGGTCTTTCCGCCATAGATGACAGAGGGGACAAGGCCATTTTCGCGAAGTGCGAGGGCCTTTTTACCAGTCTCAGTGCGGACGCTCAAACTTAAATTATAATCGGACATTTTTACTCCTTAAAATTTGGTAACTATTATAGACTATAATAGAGATAAATGCAAGAGGTTAGATAGATTTTTTGAGGGCAGCGCAGTTGGCTTTCAGTCTCTCAAGGAAGGCTTTCTGGGCTTCCGGATAGTTTGCGTTGTCGCCTTTCCAAGCTTCTAGAGCTGGACCTTGGAGAGCACGAGCATAAGAGAAAGTGACTGGCCAAGGATAGGGACCAAGGTTGGTGATTTCTTGGAGATTCTCGGTAGCCTGTTCTGGAGTTTGTCCGCCTGATAGGAAAACGACGCCCGCAAGTTCTTCTGGGACGTAGCGTTTGAGTGTCTTAGCGGTCCATTCTGCAACTTCCTTAGGTGTGGATTGAGTGACATATTTCTTGCCGGCGAGGACCATGTTGACCTTAAGGATGGTAGCAGTGAGGTCAATTTCCTTGCGCTTGAGTTCAGCGAATAGCTCTTTCAGGATGATGCCGGTGATGCTGGCGCAGTGTTCGATTGGGAAATCGCCGTCGAAGACAACTTCCGGTTCGACGATGGGGACGATGTGGGCTTGTTGACACTTTAGAGCGTAATCGGCTAAGATTTCGACATTCTTGTAAACAGTGTTTTTCGTTGGGGTAGACTCAGTGATTTCGAAAGCGGCGCGCCATTTAGCGAAGCGGAGGCCCATGTCGTAGTATTCTTCAAGCCGTTCGTCGAGACCATTTAAGCCAAGAGTGTATTTCTCGGTGCTGCCTGGCATGTTAGCGAGGCCTTTATCGACTTTGATTCCAGGGATGATTCCCTTGCTGGTTAGATAGGTGGCGAAGTCACGTCCGTCGTCAGAAAGTTGGCGGGCGGTTTCATCGAATAAAATTACGCCGTTGACGTATTTTTCTAACCCCTCTGTAGTAAAGAAGAGATTACGATAATCGCGGCGATGATCAAAATCGTCTGGGATATTCATGCTTTCGAACTTCTTATGGATGGATCCACCCGATTCGTCGGCAGCAAGGATACCTTTGCCATTCCCGACAAGTTCTTTGGCCATTTGACTGAGGTTTACAGCGCTGGCTTTTTCTTCGGCGGCGAGTTCTTCGAGCTTTTCGACTGGTAGAGACTGGTCAAGTTTAGTGTTTTCTATATTCATTTTGGCCATTAAGAGTTGGTCCTCCTTTGATTTATTTATGATTTTACTACCTAAAATGGTGGCGGAGATAATGGAATAGGTGGTCAAGTGGGTAAAGAGCGCAGTTTTTCTTAAGCCTCGGAATTTGACGGATTTGCCTGCCATTTTTGCTCCGGTTTCGGAAATTTCGCAAATCTCTGCTTTAGTGTTCGTGATGCTGATTGGGTGGTCGGTAAAGATAAGATTCGCTCGCTCGAAAAGTGGCTCGATGGATTTATTAATGCGTTTGGGCGCGTAAACAGCGAGCTTGGTATTCTTTTGTAATTCTATAGCTTGGAGCAGGTTAGTTACGAGTTCTCTCGAAATGATGGCCGAGCGGTCGACAAAAATCCAGCTATAGTCATTGCTGATGCTAGTGGCGGTGAATTTGGTTGGATGTTTTTCGCTTGGAACTAGGTATGAGATTTGGTCACCCGCACATAAGATATAACGGAAGTTAACGGCCTTGATGGTGCCACTAGGGATGTCGGACTGGGATTCGTTGTAGATATGAGCGTCGAGGCCGAATCTCTTTAATACTTCAAGAGTGACGACTGCGCCAGAAAAGACACTTTCGCGACTAAAAAACTCATGATCGCTGTCGTCGAAACCCCAGTTGATCCACTTGATGCCGTTTGCGTCTGTCTCAAAGTCTTCATGGTGTTCGTTCAGCCGAAGATAAGTATCTTTGAGGACGTTGCCAACAATGAGAATCTTGCTCATGGTTATATTATAACACGGTTATTAAAGCGCGCAATGGAAAAGCGCCCCTGGTGGGGCGCCATGAATATGGTAAATGGTTATGCGCCGACGACGGACAACTCCTTTGTGCTGATATAGTATGTGAGATCCCATTTGTCTTCAATCTTGATTTCTTGTTCGCCTGCGAGTTCAATCGCGCGGATGTTCTCAATCTTGATTTTGCCTGGTTCAAACCAGGCGTCGTCGTGGATGATTCCTGTAAGCGTAAGCTCTAGGTTTTCGGTGCTTTGGATCTTAATGGGGGTTCCGTGGAGCATTTTCAGTAGCTGTCGACGAGTTTTGAAACCTGGTGCACAAATGGTTGCTTCGGTCAAATATGGCGCCATAATCATCTTCCTTTCGTAAAAAAGTGCAGAGCAACAGCTCTTCTTTTATTATATCATAAAACTCTTATAATTGCAAGATGTTTATGCTTTGAGATATTTATTGAGATATTGGCCAGTTGGCGTCTTGGCTGATTTTGCGAGATCTTCTGGAGTGCCTTCGGCGACGACAGTACCGCCGCCTTGGCCGCCTTCTGGACCCATATCGATAATCCAGTCGGCGGATTTGATGACATGTAGGTTGTGCTCGATGATAATCATGGAGTTGCCGCCTGAAACGAGTTTGTTAAGGATTTCGAGGAGCCGTTTGACATCATCTGTATGGAGGCCGGTAGTCGGCTCATCAAGGATGTAAAGAGTCTTTCCGGTACTGCGGCGAGAGAGTTCGGTAGCGAGTTTGATACGTTGAGCTTCGCCGCCAGAGAATGTTGTGGCAGGCTGGCCGAGGCGGATATAGCCTAGGCCGACTTCCTGTAATGTCTTGAGCTTGTTGTGAATGGCAGGAATATTTTTAAAGAATTCGACAGCTTCATCGATGGTCATTTCTAGAACATCGGAAATGTCTTTATCTTTATATTTGATTTCTAGAGCTTCGCGGTTATAGCGTCGACCATGACAGGCGGGACATGTGACGTAGACGTCCGGCAGAAAATGCATTTCGATTTTATTGACACCATCACCTTGACAAGCTTCACAGCGTCCGCCTTTAACATTAAAGGAAAAGCGACCGGATTTATAGCCACGAACTTCTGCTTCTGGTTGAGCGGCGAAGAGGTCGCGAATAGCTGTAAATACACCGGTGTAAGTTGCTGGATTACTGCGCGGGGTACGGCCGATTGGACTTTGATCTACTATAACAACTTTGTCTAGATTTTCGATACCGTCAATGCGTTCGTGAAGCCCAGGAACGGTCTGAGCGTGATTAAGACGAGCTTGAAGCTCTTTGGCCAGGATTTCATTAACAAGTGTAGATTTGCCTGATCCGGAGACGCCAGACACAACAATCATGACGCCGAGCGGGAACTTGACAGTGATATTTTTGAGGTTGTTTTCGCGTGCGCCAATTACGGTTAAATATTTGTCCTTTTTAGGCTTGCGACGAGATTTAGGAGTGTCGATTTTGAGTTCGCCGGATAGATACTTGCCAGTGATAGAGCTTTCGTTTTTCATGATTTCTTTTGGAGTGCCTGCGGCAACAAGTCGTCCGCCTTGTGCCCCTGCGCGTGGACCAATATCGATGATATAGTCGCTTTGGAGCATAGTATCTTCATCGTGTTCGACGACAAGAACGGTATTCTTGAGGTCTCGAAGATGCTTTAGAGTGGAGATCAGTTTATCGTTGTCGCATTGGTGTAGGCCAATGGATGGCTCATCGAGTACGTAAAGCACTCCTTGAAGGCCGGAACCGATTTGAGTAGCAAGACGTATACGTTGCGCTTCTCCACCTGATAAGGTATTAGCCGAACGGCCAAGTTCAAGATATCCAAGTCCGACGTCTTGCATGAATTTGACACGCTCTTTGATTTCTTTGAGAATTGGGTCGGCGATAAGGTGTTCGGATTCTGTGAATTTAAGGTCTTGACTGAGGACTCTCAAAGTAGAGTCGACGTCGAGACTGCACATATCAACAATATTAAGGCCATTGATAGTAACTGCGAGGACGGCCGGTTTTAATCTAGCTCCGTGACAAGTTTGACATTCGCGTACGCGCATAAAACGCTCGATATCGTGTTTGACAAATTCGGAAACATCCGGGTTATTATAACGTCGTTCAAGATTAGGAATGACACCTTCGTAGGTGGTTTCGTAGATAGTCCCGGCAGAGAATTTGCCCTTTCCGCTGACAGTTACTTTGTATTTATCAGCTCCGGTTCCGTAAAGGACTTTTTCGATAACTTCAGGTGGAAGATCTCTAATAGGAACATGTATGGAGAAGCCATGACGTTCGCCGACGGAAGCGAGACGCTTGAGCCAGTAAGAATCGTAGCTAATGCGATTGAATGGCCGAATGCCACCTTCGGCAATGGTGAGGTTGGGATTGAGGACGAGTTTGGGATCAATTTCCATGCGAATACCTAGGCCGGTACAAGTGGGACATGCGCCTTCGGGTGCATTGAATGAAAAAAGACGTGGTTCAAGTTCTGGTATGAGCTCATCTGGGTGATTAGGACAGGCGTAGCGTTGAGAGAAAGTGATGACTTCGCTGTCTTTAGCGCCACGATCTTCTATAGAACTAGAATTGTCATTGATTTTGAGGAGTTTAATAATTCCTTGTCCTAGGTCGAGTGCTTGCTCTATGGAGCCAGCAATACGAGTTTGTAAGTCTGGCGATAAAATGAAGCGATCCACTATGAGCTCGATGTCATGGTATTCTTGTTTTTCTAGCGTAGGAAATTCGTCAAGTGCATAAACGATACCATCTACGCGTACTCTAGAAAATCCTTTAGACGCGTATTGCTCAGGGATGTGGGCAAATTCGCCTTTTTTACGTTGAACGATAGGGGCTAGGAGCATGAGCTTGGAGCCGAGTGGAAGTTTCATAACTTCTGTTACTATGTCTTCTACTGAGCGTCTAGATACTTCGCGGTGACAAATTGGACAGTGTGGTATACCGATACGAGCGAATAGAAGACGTAAATAATCGTAAACTTCCGTGACGGTTGCCACGGTCGAACGGGGATTGCGGGAAGTGGATTTTTGATCGATGGATATGGCTGGAGACAAACCAGTAATAGAGTCCACGTCGGGTTTATCCATGACGCCAAGAAACATGCGAGCGTATGACGATAGAGATTCGACATAGCGACGTTGCCCTTCGGCGTAAATGGTATCAAAAGCTAAGCTTGATTTACCGGAGCCGGATAGTCCGGTTATTACTACAAGCTTATCGCGCGGAATGTCAACATCGATGTTTTTAAGATTGTGTTGTCTGGCGCCGCGAACTTTGATATAATTCTCTTCCATAAAAAAATCCGTTTAAACTTATTTATTATAACGGTTTTTTCTGGAAATGTCCAGAGGTCTAGATTGATTATTTTACGATATATGGTATAATAATACTACCGTTGGTTGACGGGAGAGTTCTTTAATATGATTGAAGGAGGCGATTTGGGTGGCTATCGTTAAAAAGATAGTCTTGACTGGTGGTCCCTGTGCTGGCAAAACTACTGCTTTGAGTTGGACCGTGAGTAACTTTGAAAAGTTGGGTTGGAAGGTGATTGTCGTCAATGAAGTTGCGACTCAGCTGATTATGTCTGGCATTCGTCCCAATGATTTTGTTTCCCTGTACAATTTCCAGAAAATGATTCTCTTGAAGCAGCTCGATGACGAGAATCGTTTGGAATGGGCTGCTCAGAACACCATTCTTCCACCTGAACAGAAAATTCTGTTCGTGTGTGATCGTGGCGCCTGTGATGGCCGTGCTTATGTGCCTGAGAAGACATTCCATAGCTTGCTTAAGGAAGCCGGCATTACTTTGCAGCAGGCGTTTGACCGTTATGATGCGGTTTTCCATCTCGTCACGGCTGCTGACGGAGCTGAAAAGTATTATTCGTTGGTGAGCAACGCAGCGCGGAAGGAGACTCCTAGGGAGGCTATTCTGCTGGATATCGCTACGCAGGAGGCGTGGGCTGGACACAAGAATTTCTATGTGATTTCCAATGATGGTCTTACGTTCAAGAAGAAACTTCAGTTGCTGATGGCTAAAATTGCAGAAGTTCTTGGTGAATCTGAACCGCTGGAGACTAGGCGGAGGTTCCTGATCAATTATCCGAACGAGGATTATCTTGGGACCGATACAAGCTGCCGTAAGGTTGAAATTCTGCAGACGTATTTAATGTCTGGTAGGAATGAAGAGGTGTATGTGCGTCAGCGTGGAATCAATGGAGATTTCAGCTTTACGAAGGTTGTCAAACATGACGCGGGCGATCCAGCTCATCCTATTGAACTGGAGAGCCGCTTGGAGAGGGACGATTATGTGAAGCTGTTGATTAACGCTGATCCCGATATGACACCGATTCATAAGACAAGGTATTGTTTCCTGGACCAGGCTAACCATCACTATTTTGAGATCGATATCTTTCCTGAACCGAGGAACTATGCACTGCTTGATGTGGATGTACGCGACAAACTTGAAAAAGTGACTCTGCCTCCGTGGATTGAAGTCGTCGATGAAGTGACCTACGATCAGCGCTTTAGCAGTCGTGAGATTGCGCGGACTGGTGGCCGGTTGCCGATGAAAATCTGATCTATAACATTAACGAAGCCCCTTTAAAAGGGGCTTTTCTTATTGATAATCGTTATCTTGTAGACTTTGATACCAGAGCATAAGCTCGTCAAGTAGAAATGATTTGTCTTTATTTTTTGTAACTTCTGGGTCCTTCTGGTATTTTTGGAGCTCAGCGAGGAAAGCTGGAGCCTGCCTATTAAGGCGAGCAGCACGATAAGCCTGCCATTTGGCTGTTTCATCTTCAGATAGAGAGTTAGGAAAGTTTTTGGCTTTATAATGTAGCAACAATTCTGGCAGTCGCTCGTCTGTGAAATTCGGGTGAAAGTCGGCCAAGTTTTTTTCATCCATGGAGCGTATTGCCGTAAGGTGGACACGATCATTGTCCGGAGTGAACCCATCGTATAAGGCAGTTTCGGCATCAACTGGAGGTTTATCATATTTGTCTGCAAGATGCTCGGACTTGATTCGATCTAGAATCTCAGGATGGTTTTGAAGAGATTCTAGATTTGTTTTGATTAGTTTTTTAGATAAGTTGATTTTGTTCCAGCCGTCTCCGCTATCAAGAACATTGATTGGCGCAACAGCTGGGCAACGATTATAGGCTAGTTCTTTGAATTTTGGAAACAGGTAATCGCGTAGCTTGATGGTTTGATTCGCAAGATAGTCGGGCGCTTGTTTTTTGAGCTCATCGAGAAGCTCGTCTAGATTATAGCGTAAGTCATAAACTAGACAATTGCCGTTTTTCCCTGGGAGAACAGGAATACAAACGGTAGTGAAATTGTGTGCTGAACCATATCTGCCGGACGCATAAACAAAAGGTTCAGGATTATCGAGATTGACAATGGTTTTAACTTCTCTTTTGTCACGCAGCTTGAATAGATAGCCGAAGAGCCTTGGTTGATTGTCGCGAATAAGGCGCGTGACGTCGATGAGGGCGTTGACGTCTGATAGGGCGTCGTGTGCTGATTCATGAGATATGCCGTTTGCTTTGGTTATTAATTCGAGACGATTAGTTGGCTTACCATCTTCCGCGACTGGCCAATTAATGTTTTCGGGGCGGAGTGCGCGAGTGAGGCGAACGACATCTAACATGTCCCAGCGACTACGTCCATCTTTCCATTGCCATTCGTATGGATCATAGAAATTGCGCCAGAAAAGATGCTGAATGAACTTGTCATCGAAACGTACGGAGTTGAAGCCCAAAATAATTGTATCGGGGGTGAAGATTTCTTGACTTAGCGTTCTGGCGAGTTCACGTTCCGATATTCCGTCTTCCAGTGTTTTTTGTGGTGTGATTTTTGTCGTGAGGATGGCGGATGGTGATGGCAGAGTGTCGTCATCTAGCTTGACTAATATATTAACCGGTTCACCCGTCGGTTCTAAATTAAGATTTGTGCGGCGCCCAGCAAACTGCATGATGCGGTCATCGCTACCGGACAAGCCGGATGTTTCGAGGTCATAGAAAAAGAATGTGGGTGCGCTCACGGGGTTTATTCCTCGATGGTAGCGTCCTCTTCGTAAGAACCTTCATCGTAATTATCGTAATCGGAAGAGTATGACTGCATATATGCGTTAGAGAGCGCGGTGTATATTTTGTCCATCTCAGCATTAAGCTCTTTTAGACGTTCGCTGGTTTCAACGGCCATAACAATGAATTTAAGTGGAGAGTTTGTGGATCCGCAGATTTCTTGCGAGTCACCGTAGGCAAGTGAGCCTGGAATAGTCATTTCACGGATACCGCCAATTTTCATCCCATCAGTACCAAGATACCACCCTTCGATAAGAGAATTTTCGGATACGGTAAGAGGAGCTTTGAGCGCGGTTGGTTCCTCAAAGCTATCGAATGAAGAGTCGAAAATTGACTCATCAGAACACCAACCAATATAGTATGCGGAGTAGTTGGAGTTGCCTACTTCGGCGCCATCGCCTTCTTTAAGATCTTTGGATTGAATACCATTACTGTTTGCCGTGGTGGAATTATAGGCTTTGACATTCTTTTTGTAGGATTTAAACTCTTCAAAATACTTCTTAGATAGTTCGGCCGCTTCAATATCCAATTCGGCGGCTTTTTCACTATAGGCTGTCTGTAATTGATCCATGCTCATTTTGGAGTAGTTGACATTTCCCTTCCCCATAACAATCAGAGCGTAAGCTGCGATGGATGAACCGAGCAGAACTATTGCTACTAGTGCGAAAATTATGCGCTGCTTAGCAGATGGCTTTAAGTCTTTTTCTTGCATATAATACCTCCTTAGGTTATCTAGACTACTTCCGCACCGAGTGTCTTGAGACTATTTGTTACTTGCTCTATTATATCAGATATTTCTTTGGAATCGAGGGTTTTTGTTTTACTTGCGATTTCTAAGTGGAAGGATAGATTTTTATGATTTTCTTTCGGTTTTCTAAATATAGAGACTGGCTTGATTATATATATGATATCTGAAATTTTGCTTAAAACTTCCTTGATACCAGATTCGATGTCGATATATTTTGCTTCGTTTGCTACACGGAGAGTTAAATCGCGTGAAACTGACGGGAATTTAGAAAGTTTTATAGACGTTTTCTGTTTTTTATCGGCGGATAGGCACGAATCAAGATTGATGGTGAGCGCGGATATAGTAGACGTAAGCTTGAACTGTCTCAAAATGGATGATTTAATCTCACCAAGCTCGCCAATTTGCGTATCATTAAGATAGATGGCAGCTGCATGCAGCGGCTCGAGAAGAGAGGATTTTTCTATAGGCTGGAGTTCAAAGTTAAGATTCATAGTGCGGCTAAGCTCACTGAGGAAATACTTGGCTTGATAGTAATCACCGAAAGTTGTAAGTCCGAGTTGCGTTTTCATAACTGGGACTTTTTCGTCGTTTAGCCCCCACGCTTTCTTAGTGACCTGATTAAGTTCGTAAAGCGTAAAGTCTTCGAAGCCTGTTTTCTCGTTATCTCGTATTTTATCGAGAAGAGACGGAACTATGCTTTGACGAAAACATTCAAGTTCTGGCGATATTGAATTAACTATTTGGTATGAATCTTGAGAGTCTTCACCGACTTTTTCTTGAAGAGTTTTACTGACAAAAGAATAAGTTAAAACCTCATTAGCACTTAGACGATCGGAGAGTATGATACGGAGTTTTGTTTTGAATGCTAGCATCGGATCGATCTCTGAGCATACAAATGGGCGTTGCGGGAAATTAATCGGGAGATTATCGAAACCAAGAAGGCGCCCAACTTCTTCTATAATGTCTTCTTTTATGTGGATATCAGTACGCCATAATGGAGCGACAATTTCTAACTCGCTGTTTTTTCTTGTAATTTTAAAACCGGTGTTCGTCAAGGTTTTAATAATTAGTTCTTCGGAATAATCAGAGCCAAGGAGCGCGTTGATTTCTGCGGCCGTAATGTTGACAATTGCATGCTTAGGTTCACCTTTTTCATCGTAAATATTTGCGTTCACGTCGAGGACTGATCCTGTATTTTCTCCGCCAAGCTTCTTAAATACATCAAGCGCTTCGACAATGGCCGGCTCGATATCGAAAGCTGGACGTCCTTTAGTGAACCTTGTGATGGCCTCGCTAAATATACCGTGAGCCATCTGAGTTTTGCGCAGATTGTACAGTGAGAAGCAAGCGATTTCGACAATGATTTTCTTTGTATCTTTGTCGATCTTAGTTGAATCCCCGCCCATAGCTCCAGCTAGCGCGACTGGCGTATCTCCGCTAGTGATTACGATATCCGTGTCTATCAATTCGACTTCTTCACCATCGAGAAGAAGGAGTTTTTCGCCTTTTCTAGCCAAGCGTATGCCTATTTTTGGGTTATTGGACCCGTCTATTTTGACAAACTTATCATAATCAAATGCATGTAGGGGTTGCCCAGTACGAAGCATTATTAGATTTGTAGCGTCTACGATTGGTGAAATCGGTTTCATGCCAGCTTTAATTAGAAAAATGTCGTCTGCAGTTAGATACGGCGAGCGTTCTGGAAGAGATTTGAAAGTAAATACACGAGCGGCGTAACGAGGACAAATTGAGTAATCGGAAATTTTGACAATAAGTTTGTTGGCGTTTTTTGATGTTGCGGTGTTGTCGTAAATCGTTTTTTCTATTTCGTCATAATTGATATCGAATGGTTGTCCTAAAACGCCAGCAACTTCGCGTGCGAATCCAATAAGTCCGAAGCAATCTGGTCGGTGAGTAAGAGATTTATTTTCGACTTCGATGATTTTGTCATTTAAATCTAAAATATCGACGATAGCATCGCCTGGTTTGGCATTTTTTGGGTCGAGCTCAATGATGCCGTCGTGATCTGTACCTAGAGCAAGTTCATCGGCTGCAGCAAGCATACCGTAGCTCATGAAGCCGCGGAGTTTGCGAGCGGATATTTCGAACGGTTCAGGAGTTCCGTAGGTTGCAGGAACGATTGCTCCAGGAGCGATCCAAGCTGCCATCATCCCTTTTTTGACGTTTGGCGCACCGCATACAACTTGAATATAATTATTGTGTTCTGTATCAATTTCGGCATTTAACTTGTCGCCGGCGTCAATTTTGCAAAGGTGAAGATGCGTTTCTGGGATATCTTCACAATCTATGACTTTTGCAGCGTAGATTTTTTTGTACTTTGGAGCTAAGTCTTCAACTCTTTCGATTTCGACGAGGCGAGATCCTATAAGTCGAAAAAGCTCGTCGTCGGCGACGGTGATTTTGACTAGTTTTTTGAGTTCATTTAGTGAGATTAGCATAGATTAAAACTCCTTCAAGAATTCTAGTTTGCCTGATTCGAAGTATCGGACATCATTGATCCCGAATTTCAGCATAACGAGCCTATCAATGCCGCCGCCCCACGCGAAGCCCTTGTAGACTTCTGGATTGATGCCGGCTGTTCTTAGTACGTTGGGATGAATCATGCCGCAGCCGCCCATCTCTAGCCAACCATCACCCTTGCCGCTGAGAGATTTTGGTTTTTCAATTTGGAATTCTAAACTTGGTTCGGTAAACGGGAAGAATCCAGGTTGGGTTTTGATGTGAAGTTTTTGACCGTAATATGTCTCGAAGAAATTCTGCCAGGTAGCCAAGAGTTGTCCTAACGTGGCATCTCTAGATACAAATACGCCTTCGCATTGATAGAATGTATGCTCATGGGTGGCGTCGACGTCTTCATTTCTAAAAACGCGACCTGGTACCACAACGGCAATTTGGCCGTATTTATCCAGATGGTCACGAAAACGAGTGAGCGCACGATATTGCATGGTGGATGTGTGAGCTGGGGGTATGAAGCCCTCGCTGGTTCGGAAAGTATCATATCCGTCACGAGCAGGATGTCCGGTTGGGAAGTTTAGAGAATCAAACATATGAAATTCATCATCGAGTTGGCGCGCTTCAATGACGTTAAAGCCCATTTGTCGATATATTTCAGCAACGCGATCAAGTTCGGTCGTAAGTGGATGTTTGGTCCCACGTGTTGGTTTAAAAGGTTTAGTGTTTTCGCCAAAAGGAGCGGTAAGATCGATTGGTTCAATGTTGACAGATTCGGCAATCTCTTCTTGCTTATGGATGGCCGTAAGGATAGCGCTTTTTCTGGCGTTGAGTTTTTCGCCGAAAGATTTGCGTTCGGCTTCGGGCATGGTTTTAATTTTGGCGTACTCTTGCCCGAGTTTTTTCAACTCGAGTTTCAATTCTTCTAGACTTGACATGATATATATTATATCACTAGAAAACAGATTAGAGAAGAATAATAAACACGAGCGAGGCAACGGCTAGGATGACCAAAACAAACCATACCCATCCGAAGCGGCCTGTTTTTTCGTATTGTTCGAAATATTCTGAATTGGCAATAAAATCTGGGTCTTCACCGTCGGCTAATTGTGTACGCTCAACTTTCTCTTTGAGATCGGCATTAATTCTACGCGATAAGGCACGGTTGTCGTCTTCATCTTTAGTGACCATTACGCCCATATTCTATCTCCTTTTTCTTCTTCAATTTTTCGAATTTGTTAGTCTATTATATCATATTCGGTAAAAGTGTGATATAATGCGTACAAATATCAACTAAGGAGGTTTATGGCTAAATCCAAAAAGTCTGGTAAGAAACCTAAGACGAACCAATCCGTAAAAGAAGAAAAACTTCTTGATAACGATAAAAAGGTGGACAAGAAAACTGTGGGTAAGAAGTCTGCAAAGACTGTCAAAGTAGAAAAAGATAAAGCTGAGAAGGTTGAAACAAAACCTGAGGTGAAAGTTGAAAAGAAAGCCGGCTTCTGGAAGAAGTTCTTTGCGAAAAAATACACCGAGAACGAAAATATCTTAACAATTTTTAAAGAGAAAAAGACTTACGGTGCGCTCCTTGGTGAGATTTTCGGTACGATGTTCATCACGATGTTGATTTTAACTCTTGGCCTTTATCAATTGCTATATTTGCTTTTGATCTTTATCGTTATTATTGTGGCTGTGCATAGACTATCAGGTGCGAACTTGAACCCAATTGCTACAGTTGGTATGATGGCGACTCGTAGGATTTCCGTAATTCGCGGCGTACTTTATCTGCTTTCTCAGGTAGTTGGTGCGTGGTTAGGTCTCATGATTGTTAAAGCATTTGTAAGTGCTAGCGGTTCAGAGGTGGAACTTCCTGGCATGACTGCAACTCCAGATGGAATGTTCTGGGCTGTTTCAATGATTGAGTTCTTTGGCGCTGCAATTATTGGCTTTTTCTTTTGCCGCGCACAGCAGTATCGTCATAGTTCCCTTACTTTTGCCGCGGTTGTATCTGGCGGTACAATTTTGGCGTTAGTTCTTGCCTATATTATTACTGCAAACTACTTCTCGCTTGATGGTACTTTTATTCTTAACCCAGCGGTTGCTTTGATGTATCAGATTTTGCCGCAGACTGCAAATGGTGTAGGAGAGTTGCTCGGCGGAATTGGAATTGCATTGGCTACATACGTTGTGTTCCCTATGGTAGGTGGTGTCATAGGTTTCTATTTGTCTGATGTTGCTGAGACGCTTGTCGAAGAGTAAAATATAATAGTATTTTTAAAAAGGCTATCGGATGATAGCCTTTTTTGGTGATGAATTCAATTATTTGGGGAATAGTGGTGAAGGTATTGTAATTGTTCGACCGAAGATGGCGAAGATTTTCTTGGTGGTTTCTGGGAGAAACGGGGCCAGAAGACAAGTAACGGTGAGAAGTTTTTTGTCTAATTCCAGCAAGATACTCTTAGCCGTTTCTGGATTGGTTTTGGCAACTGCCCATGGTTGTTTATCATTTATCTCTTTATTAAGATCCTGAACTAAACTCCAAATGTAGTCAAAAGCTTTGGAGAATTCGAGATTTTGCATGAGTTTTGAGTACTCTGGATTGTCTAATGCTATTTGTTTTGCCTCCATGGTGTCATTGTCGTTTAATGACACGGAGTTTTTATTGCTTAATACTGCGAGACGTTGAACGAGATTGCCTAGATCATTGGCTAATTCGCCACTATAAGCAGCATTGAATTTATCCCAGGTGAAGTCGGAATCGGCGAACGTGTCGATATGACGAAGGAAGAAATAACGGAATGGATCGAGGCCGTATTTGTCAATTATTTCGGTAGGATCAACTACATTACCAATACTTTTGCTCATTTTTTGACCGTTAGCGAGGACATGGCCATGAGATAAGATACGTTTAGGAAGTGGTAACCCTAATGCGAGTAGAATGGATGGCCAAATAATAGCGTGAAAGCGCAGAATATCCTTGCCGACGAATTGAACGTCGGCTGGCCAAAAATCTGAGATGTCTTCTTCTGGATAGCCGAGAACAGTAAGATAGTTAGCAAGTGCATCAACCCAGACATACATGACTTGCTCTGTGTCTCCAGGCACTGGAATTCCCCAGGAAAGATTTTTCTTTGGTCTAGAGACCGATACATCTGGTGATGTTTCTAGCAATTTTAGAACTTCGCGTTTACGAAATTCTGGCAGGATCTGCATTTCTCCGGATTCGATAGCGGATTTGATTTGCTGTTTGAAATCGGAAATACGTAAATAATAATTTTTTTCTGATAACCGTTCATACGGTTTTTGGTGATCTGGGCAAACGCCGTTTGTCTCCTCATATTCTTTGTCTGTGATAAAGCTTTCGCATCCAGAGCAGTACCAGCCTTCATAAGTCGATGGATAAATATGACCAGTTATTTTTTGCCAAATGAGCTGTACGCGGCGTTCGTGATTTGGGTCGGTAGTCCGAATAAAGTCGGTCGGTTCGACACCAAGCTTCGTAATAAAGTTACGAAAGCGCTCAGAATTGTCTTTAACGTATTGCTTGACGGGGATGCCTAAGCTTGTAGCTTTATCGTAAATTTTGTTGCCGTGTTCGTCGGTTCCAGCTTGAAAACGTACTTCAATTCCCCGTTCAATACAGTATTTGTAATAAACGTCAGCTAATAAATAGTCGACCGCATGCCCGACATGCGGGGTACCGTTGACGTATGGTATGGCAGTGGTAATGTATGTTTTTTTGGACATTTTTAGATTACAAAGGCGAGTATGAGAATGAGTATGATGATGATAAGGAAGCCTCCACCGAAAATGACTAGTGCAGGGTGCTTCTTGAGCTTCTCGACTATGTCGGAAAAGTTGATGCTTTTTCCATGCTTCCCATTATCTGGTTGTTGAGCAGGGTCGTTGAAAGCTACCGATGGAGTTGCTTTGGGCGTTTCAGCGGTCATGTTGTTAGGATCCGTTGAAATAGCCTGAGTTGCGTCGGGTGTATCAAAATTAGTTGCTGGTGCCGCTGTGGCAAATGGAGAGGCGTCCGCTGGGTTGCTAGCGGTCGTCGTAGTTTCGAAAGTGGCGCCTATATTATCAAGGGAGACGGCAGATGGTACATCTGGAGTAGTTGCGGCGGCTTCTTCTGGTACGTCAGCAATCGCTTCTTGGAGGAGTGAAGCGTCAAGAGTAGGGGCTTCGGGCATGGCTGGAGCTGCGGGAGCAGGTGTTGGTTCGAGAGATGGCGCGGCTGCGGCAGCTGGATTTGGCATAGCCGTAGGGTTGATTGGCATTTGTGGCGCGGCCGAATTTGGCATGATTGGGTTGTTTGGATCTTGGTTCATTTTTCTCTCCCTTAGGTTTTTTATAAAAACTTATTATTATTGTATTATCTTTTAATAGATTTATCAAGCATTATGTAGTCTTGTAAGCTTAGATCTGCTGGACGTGCGTTAGCGCTAAATCCTAGTTTTTTCAGAATAATTTCGATTTCAGCTTTAGGAATGTGAGCTATATTTGTTAGATTTGCCGAGAGCTTCTTACGGGGGTTCGCAAAGGATTTATGAACGAAATCGAGTACGCTATCGTCGGCAATTGGTGTTTTGTAGGGTGTGAAGATTATGATTCTTGAATCGACTTTTGGAGAAGGAGTGAAATATTCCTTTGTAATAATAGGGCCTAGATGGGTTTTTGCGAAGTTGTCAATATAGAGACTTAATGATGAGTTGTTAAGGCCCGATTCTTTTGGACAGATTTTGTCAGCGACTTCCTTTTGTATTAGTAAAACTATTTTTTCTGGTTTATTATTTGTGGAGAGAATTTTTTCGATGATAGGCGTGGTAATGTAGTAAGGTATATTACCGGTTATAACGTACGGAGTTTTAATGGTATTAAGATCGTATTTGAGGAAATCTATGTTTACGACTTCAAGGTTTTTTCCAGGAAAAGAATTTGGGAGATTCTTGGCTAGTTGTTCGTCGAATTCGATGGCTACGACTTTGTCAAACCGACGAAGTAGACTGGACGTTAATGTACCTAAACCTGGTCCGATTTCTACACATAATGGGGTTTTCTCTTCTAGGGTTTTTCCAGGTAAATCAAAAACTAAGTCAGCGATGCTATCAAGTATTGCTCGGTCTTTGAGCCAGTTTTGGCCAAGAGATTTTTTATTTTTCATTTAGATACCGTCTCTCCTGGTCCAGTCAGTGGCGAGATCGAATTGTTCTGGATTCGTTGTGGCGAATGTGCCGGTGTCGTAGACGCGGCCAGGCCCAAGAGATGTTTCTACGATAGAACATCGAGGGTAGCGAGAAAGATTGGCAGCTATAATAACATACCCTTCATCATCAATTTTTGCGCCATCTTCGCGAACAGAGTACCCAGATTTCCCGCAGAATCTCATGACTCCGGACATATTTAAATCATAATAAGTTTCTTGACGCTCGACGTAATTACCGTTTAGGTCTTTGGCGGTATATCTGTTTCGCCCCATAGACGGAGTGAGCGGGTTAGCATTTTTGATGCTGGTGCCGATTGCCACTATTCGAGTGACTGGATTTCGGATTACTTCTTCATTGACTAATTCTCGTGACACCTCGGTGCCGTCGATGGTTTTAACTCTATAAGTTTTCTTGATTTTGCCGAGTTCGCCAAGCTGCCGAACTTCTTCTGATCCTACCGGAATGTTATAATCACGTATGGTTTCTGTGGCGAATTCGATTTCTTCCTCAACCGTAACTGTATCGCCGTTCCCGCGCGAAATCTGATATGCTGTAGAAATACCGGACTCTAGAAAACTTGTGGTTGGGACGAGCGAGACTGAATCGTCATCATAAATTGTAAAACCAGCTGCGCGAGCTGCCGTATATGGTTCGTAACTAGTAACTTGAGCGACGCGGGAGTAGATACCGTCATATATGAGAACCGGATGAGAGCGATAAATATTGATAAAATAATTATCGGCATCAATTGGTGTGTTTAGGCTTGGCGAAATCGTATCTGTTGTGTCCAATTTGATATCTAGTCTTTCTAAGACTTCTGCGACAGTCAAAGCATCGCTTTTTATCGTTTTTTTGGATTCGCCATCGTAGACTGTAATAAAATGATTTGGCCCAGAGCTGATATATTCGGTGTCTTCATTATCTTCTTCCGCAAAGGATGCGGTCGGTGCAAGTTTAATTCCTAGAATGAAAAAGCTAGCAATCATAAAAAAGCCAAGGAGAAACAATAGTTTTTCGGATTTAATCCGCATGTCTATATTATACTAAATTTCTAGCGCTTTGTCCATTTGAGGATCGCGAGAATGATTGATATCGTCGTATGTGTTTGTGATTTGGTGATCCGGTTCTATGCCAGTCCCATTGATGGTATTGCCTTGTGGAGTGTACCAGTGTGCCGTCGTGACTTTGAGCGTACTACTATTAGAGAGGTTGAGCATAGTTTGAACTACACCTTTACCATAAGTAGTCTCTCCGACTATTGTGGCTTTATTGTAATCTTTAAGCGCCCCTGCAACGATTTCTGATGCTGATGCGGTGTTCCCGTTGACTAAAACGACCGTTTTAATGTCGGAAAAAACTGCTTTATTATATAGAGAGTAAGTTATATCGTCCGCGGCGGAAAATTTCGTTCTTTGTATGAGTACTTTCTGTCCATCAAGCCAAAGACTTAGAAGATCACGTGCGGCGCTAACATAGCCGCCGCCATTGTCGCGTAAATCGAGAATGATTTTCTTTGTATTTTTATTCAAAATCTCATCCGCAAAGCTTTGAACTAATGTTCCGGTATCATTGTCGAAGCGCGTGACGGTGATAACTGCGGTGTTATTTTTCTTATAAGTGACATATGCAGATACATTGTTAATAGTCTCACGAACAAGATCGAACGATTTTTCTTTGCCATCACGCACTACGGTAAGTTTAACTGTAGTGTCAGCTGCGCCGCGGAGAACTTTTGCTATATCTTCGGTAGACCAGTCATAAACTTCTTTATCGTCGACTTTATAGATGATATCACCAGCTAGAACACCCGCCTCTCTAGCCGGATTGTCTGGAAGAGTGCGCAAAACACGAGTGTACCCGTCGCGCAGTCCCATTTCTATGCCTACTCCTGCCCCAATATCACCGTGCAAATAATCGTTAAAATCGCTAGTTTCTTGTTTATTCATGTATTCCGTGTATACATCACCAATTGCCTTAACTAGCCCATGCTTAGCTCCGTCAATGACGGCTTCTTTGTCGACGTCACCGTCGTAGTTGCTTACTAGAGTGTTATAGACTTCGTTTAGCTCGTTCCATGAAATATTTGCGTTCGACGAGATTTTTCCGCCTAGATACGGAGCAAATGTACTCCAATTATTTCCGATTGCTATCCCTATAACTAGGGTAATAGTGGCGCCAACTATGGCACTACCAAGCTTAACTCTTTTTGCCTTCCAATCTACTTTTGCCATGAAACTATTTTAGCATATTTACCATGTGTGTTGGTCGAAATGAATGAAAACTAGTCCCGCTGTAGAAACTCCGCTACGGAAGCCGTAATCACCTTCTAGGCCACTGGCAGAAGAGTATGGGTTGTTGTATTCCGAAATATTGATAGAGCCATCGCTGTTGACGCTCTCTACCCACATGACGTGCCCCCACGCGCCGTAATTGGAGACGGCGACGGTGAACGGAGCTGGGTTGCGATCGACGACATATCCGCGAGCGACGGCTGATTCGTCCCACGAATATGCGTTACCCCAGTAAGAGATGTCGGCACCCCAGAATTCGTATGCTTTATATCCGGCATAATGGACGCATTGGCAGACGTATCCCCATTGGTCTTGCCACCAGAGATTATGTGCGGGACATTCGCCCTGCCATGGGTAAGTATTGGAGCCGTTGCCGACATAACCGCTGCTGTTGTTGGCGGCAGTTTCTTGGGCGATAAGGCGAGCCTTCTCGATACGGGCGGCTTCAGCTTCCGCGGTATAACTTTCAGCATTGTCACGATATTGCGTGATGAGCTTATTACGTTCAGCGCGTTTTTGCTTAATAACTTCTTTCTGATTGTTCTGATCGACAACAAGACGATCTACCTCGCCCTTTTCGTTCTCCAGTTCTTCCTTAACAGCCTTAATGTTTTTAGCTGAAAGGTTTATTTGTTGCTTGACGGTTTCGGCGCGAGCTTGACGTTCGGTGAGATCCGAAATGCTGCTCGACCCGGCGAGAATCATGATTGTTTCTGGTTCGGCGTCAAAATAGTTGCTGACTAAAAGTGAGGCGAGCGCACTTTTCTGAGCGCTGAGTTTTTCTTCGTTGATTTGGATTTTTACCGCGAGGTCAGCGGCGATAGCTTCGTTGGACTTGATTTTTGCTTCTAGAGCGTAAATTTCTAGTTCTAGGCCTTGCACGACTTGCTCTAGATCTCTAGCGGCTGCTGCTGCTTCGTTGGCTTTTTGGCGTGCTTCTGCTTCGCGTGCGGCGGCGTCTTTACAGGCGTCTGACGTGCAATAATCTGTAGCATTTGCGGTGTTGTTTTGGTTACGGAGTATAGCGGCGACAACGGATGCCAAACCTATAATTAGAGCGACGAGAATGATTTTAAATCTTCTAAGCATTACCATGTTTTTAGCGTAACATTTTATGCTAAATGATGCAATAGTTTCTAGATTAATTACAGATTATTTGGAAGGATTACGTAGATATTTATGAAGGGCTAGGCGGGCAGAGAGTGTGCCGATGAGGCTGCCGGCGAGTATCATGGCTGCAATTACTAAGACGAGTTTGTTAGAATTCAAGATGTTGGTAACGGTAGCGACATTGATGCCGTAATTGGCTAATTTCGGTTCTATAAAACGGAAACCGAAATAGCAAATCGCGGAGGCGAGTACGCCAGAAACTATCCCAGAGAGCTGTGCTTCAACTAGGAATGGTCCACGGATAAAATAGCTGTCAGCGCCAACGAGCTTTTCCATGTAGATTTCTTCGCGTCGAGAAAAGATAGCCATGCGGATAGTGTTGAAAATGACCAAGATAGATATGATAATGAAGACTGCAGATAGAGCTATACCGCCAGTGGTTGCGATGTTGGCCCATCGGGTAATGGTAGCTATCTCGGCTTGGTTCACGTCATAAGTTGGTTCTTCGGTTTCGTCAAGATTTTTAACAAAGTTGATATCGCTTGCTACGATATTCTTAATTGAATCGAGATTGTCTGTGTCATAGACCTTTAAGCGCATTGTAGCCTGCATTGTAGAGATCATAACCGAGCGCATGTCCATGCTTGGATCTTCGAGCGTTTCTATAAGCAGCTCGTTGTCGGCATTTTCTTTGAGAAAGTTCTCGTACTCTTCTTCGCTGGTGCGAGTTTCAGCGGATTTGATGTTGGGATCATTAGTGATAACCTGTCTTAATACTTCTAAGGTTTCTTTGCCGGTGCCTGGCTTAAAGAAGAGGGTGATATCAATCTTATCACGCATAGCTGTAGCTGTTTCGGAGAGTACAACGCTTGCTACGAATGTGACTGATAAAATGATGAGCGTGATTGTCATTACTAAAGTTGCTGCCGATGATAGCCAGATATTGCGTCCAAAGTTGATGGCGCCATATTTAGCAACTCGACGAACGGAACGAATCTTCCTCGTGCGTCCGTTTTTGGTCAGAGTCTTAAGGTTCTTTTTTGTGGCTTTCTTATTAGCGGAGTTGTTCATGATTAGATGACTTTCTTTTTGCTAGTGCGTGTTTTTTTCGATACTGATCTGGATGGTTTAGCTTTTTGTTTGGGTGTTGACGAGATGACCTGGTTATTCTTTAGAGCGAAGCCAGGTGCTTTCGGTGAACTATCTATAAGGACTTCTGGATCACCATCGAGCTTATAAATGCCATGTGTCTTTTGGTCGGCGACAACACGCCCATTCTTGAGCGTGATGACGCGTTTATCTAGGTTGTTGACGATAGCTTCTTCATGAGTGGTGACTAGGACGGTGGTTCCAAAGTCATTGATTTTTTGTAATAGCGAAATAATCTCGGCGCTGGTAAGTTTATCAAGGTTGCCAGTAGGCTCATCCGCGATGAGGATTTTTGGTTGCCGCGCGACGGATCGAGCGATGGATACGCGTTGCTGTTGGCCGCCGGAAAGCTGAGATGGGAACTTGTTTGCTTGGTCTGTAAGACCAACGAGCTCTAGGACTTTTGGAACCGTATGTTTAATTTCGCGCGTAGACATACCAGCTATCTCTAATGCAAAAGCAACATTCTCATAGACGGTGCGTCGAGGTAGGAGCTTAAAATCCTGAAAAACAACACCGAGACGACGCCGATAATGCGGAATGTGACGGCGGCGAATGTATTCGAGGTCTATGCCACCAATGATGATTTTGCCGGAGTCTGGATCCTCCTCTTTAGTGATCATTTTCATGAGTGTGGATTTGCCGGCACCAGATTTACCAATTAGAAACACGAATTCGTTAGGCTCGATATGGAGCGAAACATCATCAAGAGCAGGCTTCTTGTCGCCTGGGTAGATTTTGGTGACATGATCGAGCAATATCATGAAACTACAATAGCATAAACGTGATTATAATTCAAGAAACGCATTGATGAAAGGCATAATGTCTCCGTCAAGCACTTTGTCAGCATCGCTCTCTTCGTGTTTCGTGCGCGTATCTTTGACCAGCTTGTACGGCTGAAGCACATAATTGCGGATTTGCTGCCCCCATTTAGCTGATTCGCCGGCACGTAATTTATCGATGGACTCTGCTTGTTGCTCTATCTTCATCTGGACGAGTTTGCCACGAAGTATTTCCATGGCTTTCTCTTTATTTTGTAGCTGCGAGCGTTCATTTTGAATGGCTACGACTGTATTTGTCGGGAGGTGCGTAATGCGAACTGCTGAGTTTGTCGTGTTGACTGATTGCCCGCCATGGCCACCTGAATGATAGACGTCTATACGCAAGTCTTTTTCATCAATTTTGATGTCTGTGTCTGATTTGATGATGGGAAGTATTTCGACAAGCGAAAAGGACGTTTGGCGGAGATTATCTGCATTAAATGGTGATAGGCGAACAAGGCGATGAACTCCGTGTTCAGATTTGAGTATTCCATAAGTATTGATGCCTCTTACTTCGTAGACGGCGGTTTTAATGCCGGCTTCTTCGCCAGTAATTCGTTCGATAAGATTAACTTTGAATCCATTACGTTCAAAGAAACGAAGATACATACGCTCAAGCATAGACGCCCAATCCATGGCCTCTGTGCCACCGACGCCAGCAGTTATGCGAATTATTGCATCTGAGTGATCGAATTCCCCAGTGAATCGGAGCGCTTTTTTAAGGTCGGTATAATCATTTTCCATTGCTGTGAGTTGGTTGGTGATTTCTTCTTTGAGATCTTCCCCTCCGATTTCAATGAAGCTCGTAAGGTCTTCGATTTGGGTTTTAAGAAGTGACCATGGCCCTACTTCAGAGCTTAAATGCGCGAATGCTTCATTTTTAGCTTTTGCATTGTCTGGATTATTCCACAATTCCGGCTTGGCAATTTCCTGTTCGAGCGCATCAAGCTCCTGAATTTTTTCGTTTATATTGAGTTTATTCCAAGAATCGAAAAAATTTTCTCTGAGGTTCTTGAGCTGTTTCTTTAAATCTTCCATATCTATAGAGCGTTTACGATTGATTTAAATTGATCGCCGCGGTCTTTGTAAGATTTGAACATGTCGAACGAGCTGGCGCATGGTGATAGCAATACGACTGGCTCTTTGACGACTGGTTTTTTGTCGACAAGACACGTGTCGGATAGTTCTTCTTCCTGTGTGAGTTTGTTTTCGGCGAGTTCTTTCGCTGTCTTAATTGCTAGATCGAAATCTGTCCCAGCGATGATGTATTTTTCTGGGTCTTCGCCATCTGCGAGCTTTGCAGCTGTCTCGCCTATAAGAACAGCTTTGATAAGATGTGGATTGTCAAAAATTATGCGTTTTATTTCTGAGATGTCGAATCCTTTGTCTTTGCCGCCAACTATGAGTACGAACGGTGTATCTGGGAAGGAATTAAGACAAGCACGGAGCGCTGGCGAAACGGTTGAGAATGAATCATCATAGTATTTGACGCCATTAACCTCACGGACAAATTCAATATGATGAGGAAGCGGTTTGAAATTATGTAGGGCCTTACCCAGTGCTTTTTCATTATACTTTATGAATTTTTCGAATGTGAGCCTATCGTCGTGGAGTTTGAAAAATGCGAAAGCTGCCATGAGTGCAGCTTCGGCGTCTTCGCGATTATGGTCACCAGGCACCTGAAGTTCGTTTAAAATTGCTGGTTCTTCGTATGGATATTCAAGTTTTTGAGCTTTTGTTGGATTAATGAGCCTTGCCGTATTGTCGTTGTTTTTGAAATATACGCAAGTATCTTGTTTGTTCTGATAATTGATAATGTTCTGTTTGGCGGAAACGTATTCTTCGAAGTTTTCATGGACATCTAAATGGTCTGGTTCAATACGTAGAACAACTGAAATGGTTGGTGATACATCCATGTCCCATAGCTGAAAACTAGATAGCTCATAAATAACGACATCACTTTTTTTAATGTCTGGTAGTACGTCTAAAGAAGGAGTCCCAATATTTCCGACGAGATATGTCTTTGGACGTTCAGATTCAAAGACAACGTTTTGACTTTTGGAATTAAAAATTTCCTGTATCAAATCGCGTATTAGCGTGCAAGTTGTTCCTTTACCTTTAGTTCCAGTTACGCCGATGATTGGGCAATTGCAGTTATGAAAGAAATATTTCGTACAACTGGTGACTTTTTCTGCAGGTGCGTTTATAAATTTAGGTGGAATTGACGGAGTGCGAAAAATTAAATCATAGTTGGAGAAATCCTTAAATAACAATTCTTCTTTTTCGAATTTATCCAATATATCAATTTTATTATCGGATGAGGCGTGTTTGAAATAACTCTCTACAGACTTTCCCTCGACGCCATAGCCTAAAATTAAGATATTCATGGGATTATTATACCATGCTTGGCACAGCTCGATGTTATCTCCTTTTTCTCTAGAATTATCCAGTAGCAATGATAAGTGTTTAATTGTTTATAGATAAAGACGAGCTGCAAGTTCGGTAATGAGTGTTTTATCGCACGATCCTACGGCGACGAGAGATGAGATGTTGGAAGATATTAGTTCTCTCGCTAGCTCGATGATTTCGGTTTTGTCGACAGTGCGAACTATATCTGGTACAAGCCAGTAGTTTTCCACTTCGTCGGCTTTAAAAAATTCCTCGGCGTAAAAATCAGCGAGCTGCCCGACTGTTTGAGCGGCCATCTGAAAACGACCCAGGCAGTAGCTTTTGGCGGCCTCTAGATCTTTGTCGTCGATTTCTCCGTTTAGTACGCGAGCAAGTTCGGTACGTATGAGATCAAACAGTTCGATGGCATTTTCCTCTTCTACTTCACCGTCAAAATCCCAGGATGATTTACTTTCGTCAAGGTTGAGGGATGACCCCATTCCATAGACTAGACCACGACGACGTGCTTCTCCAAAAATACGTGAGGACATGGTACCGGTTAGAATATGGTTAAGACAGGACATTGCTATGGTGCATGCGGAGTCGAAACGGCGCGGCGTAACAAAGGAAAAGCCGAATGTTATGTTGGTTGCGTCTTTGCGTCGAATAAGAACTGGATCGGAACCGTGAAGATCGTCTAATGGAACATCTAACCTTTCTCCTGGTTTTAAATCCCACGAGTTTAGCATTTTGATAATTTTGCGCCGACGAAGAAAGTTAAGATGACCAGAAATCACAAAGCGCATGTTTTCGGCGGTGTGCGTGCGGCGATAGTGCTCACGAATGTCTTTTAGCTCAATATTAGAGATAGTACGAAGACGCTCTTGAAGTGTATTGACATTTTCTCCGATAGTCTTTTGTAGGCGTGGCCAGAGCAGTCGGTTGTAGTCGTTCATATAGCTTGCTAATTCAGACTTGATATTGCTTTTTTCGGCGATAAGCTCTGCTTCGTTAAAACGCGGTTCAGTGATGGCTAGTCGTTTGAGGTTTAGAATTCGATCCCATTCAAAATCAGCGCATTCCGTTTCGTAACAAATGGAGAGATCAGACGTCCATGCATTGTGATAAGCGCCATTCTTGGTAAACTCAGACTCATAGGCGTATTCGGACTTGTATTTGCTGTTAGCCCCAAAACTTAAATGTTCTACGACGTGTGCTATTTCGTATAGGTCTGTTTTTTTGCAAAAGCGTAGCCCGCCACGAAATTGAACACGTGTGGCCATGACACTAGCGCCAGGAACATTAATCAGGAGTCCTTTCGCGCCGTTCTTCAGCTTTACTTCTTCGACGTAGTGGCGCACGTTATTGGACCTTTAACGGCGGTGTTTCTTGTTCTGGCGCTGTTGTTTGCGCTTCTTTTTGTTCTTATTGTGAGCCGTGTTCGAATTTGTGTTGGCTCCTGATGGTCTCTTCTTGCCGGTCTCTTCTCTAAATTCTTTGTCGAGATTCTTGTCGCCGGCAGAAATCTCATTAACGCCTTTTTCGGTAGCCGTCTCTGCCATCTTGGTAAGTTCAGAGTCGTATTCTTCGTCGTTATTCTCCGGAAGTGCTGCTTCCTTCTTGGTTAGCGTTAGGAGTACACGGAGGACTTCTTCGCGAAGATTGCGTTCTAGATTATCGAAGAGTTTTTGAGATTCTGAACGATATTCTACTAGCGGATCGCGTTGGCCGACTGAACGCCAATGGATGCCTTCGCGTAAATGTTGCATATTTTCGAGGTGTTGCATCCAAAGAGCGTCTAGAACTTTCAGATATACTTCGCGCTCAATTTTGCGCATGGTTTCGGCACCGACTTCTTCTTCCTTAAGGGCGTAGGCCTCTTCAACTGCAATACGAGCAAGGTGTGAACGATCTTTTTCTTTTCTGATTTTTCCAATTTCATCAACGAGATCTTCGTCGATTGTGCTAAAGACGGAGTGAAATTCCTCATTGAATTTCTTATTAATACGCGATGAGTCGCGAGTAAGGAAGTCGGTTTCGTCTTTGATGAGGCGCATGATTTCAGGACGAATATCAGCTCCTTCAAGAATCTGACGACGCATAGAGTAGACAACTTTACGATGACGATTAATTACGTTGTCGTATTGGACGACATTTTTACGAGAATCAAAGTTGAAGCCCTCAATCTTTTTCTGCGCGTTTTCTAGGGTTTTTGAAATAGACTTGGTTTGGATTGGTGTATCTTCATCAACCCCGAGGCGAGACATAAGCATAGCTACACGATCACCTTGAAAAATACGCATGAGGTCATCTTCGCAGGAAACGAAGAACTGTGTTGTACCAGGATCGCCTTGACGACCACCGCGACCGCGTAACTGGTTATCTACACGACGTGAGTCATGACGTGCCGAACCGATAACTACAAGACCGCCGAGTTCCCTGACGCCTTCGCCTAGTTTGATATCGGTACCACGACCGGCCATGTTGGTAGCAAGGGTAATAGCACCTTTTTGACCAGCTTTCTCGATGATGGCAGCCTCACGTTCGTTGTTTTTAGCATTTAAGATTTCATACGTAATGCCACGTTGGTCAAGGTAGCGGGCAATCTCTTCGTTGTTGGCGATAGAGTCGGAGCCAACTAGGACCGGTTGGCCTTTCGCGTGATATTTTTCGATTTCATTCGCAATGGCGCGAAGCTTGCCAGCCTTAGTGCGGAAGATAAGGTCGTCCTTATCGACGCGCGTGATAGGCTTGTTGGGCGGAATCTGAATGACATCTAGGGCGTAGATTTGTTGGAACTCTTCGGCTTCGGTAAAAGCTGTACCGGTCATGCCAGAGAGTTTTTTGTATAGGCGGAAGAAATTCTGGAAAGAAATGGTAGCGAGAGTCATGGACTCCTGCTTAACGGCGACGCCTTCTTTTGCCTCGATTGCTTGGTGAAGACCTTCGTTATAGCGGCGGCCTTGCATGAGACGACCAGTGTGTTCGTCGACAATAATAACCTCGCCAGAGTTCGTAACGACGTAGTCCTTGTCACGTTTAAAGATGGTTTCAGCGCGTAGGGCCTGTTCCATGTGATAGACGAAGTTGGTGTGCTTGGTAGAATAGAGATCTTCTATTCCGAGGAGATTTTGCACTTTTTCGACGCCTTTATCTGTGAGTGTAACGGAACGATGTTTTTCGTCCAAGACATAATCATCTGGAGTGAGCTGAGAAGCAATGCGAGCGAACGCGTAGTAGGCGTCTGGATTGTCGCCCGCTGGAGCGGAGATAATCAATGGGGTGCGAGCTTCGTCGATTAGAATTGAGTCAACTTCATCCACAATAGCAAAGTTAAGATCGCGTTGGCGTAAGTATTTAACCTCACTAGTCATGTTGTCGCGTAGATAGTCAAAACCGAATTCGTTGTTGGTGCCATATGTTATATCTGCATTGTATGCGTCTTTACGAGTGGCTGGTTTGAGGTGGCGGAAGCGTTCATCGGCATGCTCTTCGTTGATATAATCTCTATCGTATACAAATGATGCATTATTAATGATTACGCCGACAGATAGGCCGAGAAAATCATAGACTGGACCGTTCCATCCTGCATCACGTTGTGCAAGATAATCGTTAACCGTAACAATATGGACACCCTTTCCTTCAAGAGCATTAAGAACGGCCGGTAGGAGAGCGACGAGCGTTTTACCTTCACCAGTTTTCATTTCGGCAACATTTCCTTCGTGGAGAACGATACCGCCGATGAGTTGGACGTCATATGGACGTAGGCCTAAAATACGCTTAGAGGCTTCGCGACAGAGTGCAAACGTGTCTGGTAAGATATCATCAAGAGTCGATTTCTTAGATAACCTCTCTTTGAGCTTGGCGGTTTGTGAGGCTAGTTCTTCATCGCTCATGCTCTTATATTTTGGTTCGAGCTTGTTGATTTCTTGTGCTCTTTTATAGAGACGTTTAAGAATTTTTTTCTGCGCATCACCAAAAATACTCTGTAAAAATTTGTCTAGTTTGGTCTTATCGGCAAGTTTGTCAGTTGGTTTCTTTTCTTTTATTTTTTTCGGTTTTTCGGTCTTAGGGGGCTTTGCAGCCACAACTTTATCTTTGGTCATTGCTTACTCCACGGAATTATGTATCTGTTCTATTTTACCATATTAGCCACGCTTGAACAAACCTTTGAAGCCGCGTTTTTCTTTCTTTAGATGTGGGTTCTGTTCTAGTTTGAAGCGACGGATTTGGCCGGTGAGCTTAGCTTCAACGATGTCTATGCCAGCATATAGGTTAGAACATTCGTCTTTAGCAGAGATAACTTTGCCACCAGGGATTTCCATAGCTACGGATAATTCGTATTTATTGCCGTGATCACGATTTACTTCCGTGACGACAACTTTTGCGACGACGTCTTTTTTGTGGGCGCGTGGCAGATAGCGATCGAGCTTCCCAATCTTTTTTTGGACGTATTTTTTGAAGTTTTCTTCGATTTTGTAGTTGGAGCCAGAGATGTCAACTTTGCTAATCATGGTTTATAATTCCTCCTTGTTGTTTAAATAGGGTTTGAGAACGGTTGGGATTTTAACTTTATTATCGGCAGTCTGATAATTTTCGATGATGGCGACCATGATACGGCCGAGAGCAAATGCCGTAGCGTCGTTTGTGTGGACAAGCTCGAGCTCGCCAGATTCACGACGAACACGGGTGTTGAGGCGGCGCGATTGATAATCGGTCATATAGTCGGCAGTATGAGTTTCGCGGTATTTGTTCTGGCCAGGAAGCCAGACTTCCATATCTATACCACGCGCATCTGGTTTGCCGATATCAAAAGTGCATTTGCGAATGACGCGATATGGTAGCTCAAGCTGTTCGAGTAACCAACGCTGAATAGCTACAAATAGCTCATGTTCTTTGCGAGATGTTTCTTTGGTGGAGAAGCTTTCCATTTCGAGCTTGTCGAATTGATGCATGCGAATGATGCCTTCCATATCCTTGCCATAGGTGCCAGCCTCTTGGCGGAAGGAGGTGGCGTAACCCAAATAGCGAATAGGTAGATTTGCTTCTTCGAATATTTCTCCAGCGTGCATGCTACCGAGTACGTGTTCGGCACTACCCTGGAGCCATAACTCTTCTCCGTCGATCTTGTAGCGATCTTCGCGAGGTTCGAGACGATCCATGGCGTCATACATCTCAGTACGGAGCATAAGAGGTGGTAGGACGGGCGTGAAAGGTTTATCGGAAAGCTCCGTAAGGTGATTATCCTTGATAATTTTCTTGATGACGGATTGATTAGTAAGAGAGTTGATGACAAAGTTAATAATCGCCATCTGAAGTTTGACGAGATCGCCTTTGATATAAGCGAATCGTGCGCCGGTTACTTTAGCAGCGCGTTCTTTATCGATCCAATCGCGAATGGATGCTAATTCGTAGTGATTTTTAGGTGTGAAATCAAATTTTGTTGGTTCGCCAATAACTTCAGCGACTTCGTTTTCGTCTTCGGAGAGACCGTATGGGACGTCCTTCTCAGGGACGTTTGGTACGGACTTGAGTAGATTGGTATAAGTAGGCTCGAGCTTAGCGAGCTTATCTTCGAGTTTGGCAAGGTCGGCCTTGATTTTCTTACCAGATGCAATGAGTTTTGGATCTGGTTTGCCGCCGAGGCGTTTGATCTCGGCAGAATTGGCATTACGTGATTGTTGAAGCTGTTCAATTTGCTGAGTGAGGGATTTACGTTCGTCGCTGAGGCGGAGCAGTTCATCGAGATCGACTTCGTAAGCCTTGGATTTGATGGCATACTCGACGTCCGCTTTATGGGTGCGGATATAATTAATGTCTAACATGGGATTATTATAGCACAGTTTAGCCTGATAGTGGAGGTTGTTCTAAAGCATTATAGCTTGTATTGAAGATGGATTACCATCCTCCTCCTCCGCCACCCCCGCCTCCGCCGCCAGAGAAGCCCCCGCCTCCGCCGCCAGATGAGCCACCTGAGTCGCTCGAAATTGTGGCGGACGACACAGACGACATGGTTGAAGAACGGAAGCTACTAAAGTCAGATGACGAAAGAATTAGCCCAGTTGCGAGCCAATCTGGTTCCTCGACATCAGGCAGCTGGTAGTATTTATTTAACTCTTCGAGCCAGGAATCTTCGCAATTGAATATAATGGCATATGGAAGAAGTTTTTCGTATAGTTTGACGATACCAGCATGAGAAACGTCGGCTCCTTTTACGGAATGAAGGAATTTGATGCGATCTTTCTCGGCGAGCTTTATGTATTCTTCTAGGCCGTCGTAATAGTTAGATGCTTCAATGCCTTTTATAGTTCTATCTTCGTATTTGTTATATTTGGAAGCAAGAATATAATGTTTTTTTCTATCGTCGTGCTCGAATAACCCTTTAGTTTTTAGTTCGTTTTCAATTACGTTGTTATATTTAGTAGCAAGAGATGCAACTCTAGATGAGTAGGACTGGTTCTCTACTTTAATGATATCTCCGTCATGGACGGAAGAACCGCCGTTTAGAATTTGCAGAACAATAACCTGTTCTTCCGGTACGTTGTTTAGGTTCTTGACATGGATTTTCCAGGTATTTGATTTGATTTTAAAGAATTTTGATTCTTTTTCCGTTTTCTCTAATTCGATTTTATGGTGGACGGCTAGCTCCATTAAAGATGCTACTTTAGTGTCGGTACTGGTTGAATTCATCCAAACTTCTTTTGCTTGAGCCACAGATAGATCATGGCGCGGGATGTATTGAACTGGCTTTGGACTGTTTGCTGCGGAGATTTTGTCAGCATTGCGTTCTTTAGCTTTTTTGTGTGTGTGGATGGAACGGGCGGCGATGCCGATTGCGGTAGAGGCGGCGATTACTCCAGTGATAATCGGTGTTAAGTCTGGTGTAATATAGAAGGTGTCTGGCGCAAATTCTAGATCAAGGCTGAGGTTTTCGTAGCCACTGAGATTTTGTGTGGAGAAAGTTATCTCTTTACCAGATTCGGATGTTTTGGTTATACAGCGATTGCTTCCAGATGTGCCATAACTGCCAACATAACAGGATGTCTGCCCTAGGAAGGATTCTGCGATGTCGTCAGAGAGATGAACGGTGGCAGTGAGCGAAAGAAACTTTTGAGGCCAGCTAGTACCGTTAGTGTCCCAGTAGAGCTCCTGGTTATCGGAATTATATGGCTGCAGAATAACGTTGTCGAAATAGTAATTTATTTCATAAGTTTGCGTACCGTGAACGTATGAATCAGCATTGCCAATTCGATAGCAAGTGACATCATCTTCGGTGTTTGTTGAGAAATTTTCCTTAGCACCGTTCCTTGTAACGGAAAAAGAGCTTTTGTTAAGCGTTTTGACACTACGGAATTTGTTAGGGATACAGCGTTCAATACCGTGATTTTGATTAGTATTAGGAAAAATTGCGGTAAGTACTTCCTTGACTTCCATGTGGGAAGAATTGTTCGGATTTTTAGATAAATAATAGTCGAAGGTGGCGGATTCAAAATAGAATTTATTTGTCCCGGTTAGCGTTGATGTGTATTCTTCTGTTCTGGACGATGTTTCTGCAACCGTGAATGTGTTTGGTTCAAACTCTATGTCGAAAGTCAAAGTTTCATATGCATTTAAACTTGGAGATGAATCATCGGCGGATTCCTCATCAATTTTTGTAACCTTGAAAACAATTGTCTGTTTGGAGTTCGAAGATGTTATTTCGCAGCGTTCGCGGGCACTTGGTCCAGATACACCATAGGCTCCTACGTAACAAGACGGTTCCGTGTCTTGGATAGAGCTAGCTAGCTCGTTTGGTATATGAACTGTAGCCGTTAGAGAATTAAACTTTTGTGCCCAACCAGTGCCGTTGGTATTCCAGTATAGCTCTTGATTGTCGGAATCATATGGATCGATGATTACATTTTTGTATATGTAGTCAATCTTGTAGGTATTGTTTCCATGTATGTATTTTTCAGCGTCTCCTATGCGGATGCACGTTTTTGAATAGTTATCTTCTATGGTGTACGGCACAGGTTCGTCATTTAATGAAACGGCGATGGATGACTCGTCAAGGCTAGCGGTACCGCTGAACGATGTTTGTGGAAGACAGCGTTCGATACCGTGGTTTTGATCGTAGTCAGGAAAAACGGCGACCAGCTTTTCTTTTATCATGAGATCTCCTCGTCCAGATGGAGATTTGGCAAGAAAATAGTCGGCTTCGAAAGAGTCAAAATAAAAATCGTTTACGGTGGCAGAAGCAATACTGGGTTCTAACAAGACACCCGCAACGATTAAAGTTGATGTTATTAGTGCCAAAAATAACTTCTTCATAATATATATTATAAATGATTTTGAGATTATTTAGGCTCGAACATGAAGCGATTTGATGGCTTCTTGCAAGGTGTTGACTGATTTCTGGTACTTAATTCCCTCTTCCTCGGAGAGCTTAATATCGAGGCGCTTAATTACACCGTGCCGGCCTATAATGGTTGGAAAACCCGTGAAGACATTGTGATAATCGTCGTATGACGAAATTGGAAGAACGCGACGCTCATCGTTAAGAATGCTGTGTATAATATGCGTAGCGCATACACCTATGCCATAGTGTGTGGCGCCCTTTCTAGCAATAATTTCGTAGGCTTCGTTTCTGGCGTAATCTTCGATTTCCGAGAGAGCTTCCTTATTGAGCAGGCTAGTAATTGGCTGTCCGGAAATGCTGGCGGTAGACCAGAGTGCAAACTCCGTATCGCCGTGCTCGGCGACTTGGAATGCGTGAATCGACTTTGGGTTTATGTTGAGACGTTCAGAGAGTTTAAGTCGGAGACGGGCGGAATCAAGTACTGTGCCTGAGCCGATGACGTGGTCGGATGGAAGACCCGAGTATTTCCAGACTAGATATGTCATGATGTCCATCGGATTGGTAATGACTAAGAAAATGCCGCGGAAACCGTTTGACATAATCTCTTTGACCATAGGCCGGAAGATGGAAGCGTTCTTCTTAAGTAGATCTAAGCGAGTCTCTCCTGGCTTTTGATTGGCGCCTGCGGTAATAACTATGATGTCGCAACCACGCGCATCGGCGTATGTGCCAGCTTTAATCTTCATGTAGCTAGGCGCAACAGCAAGAGCGTCACGTAGATCCATAGCTTCGCCCTCTGCATCAGCAGCATTAATATCTACGAGCACAAGCTCGTTAACGGCAGTGCGTTGATTGATTAGAGAAAAGGCAATTGACGCACCGACATTGCCGGTTCCAATAATCATTACTTTGTTTGACATATTATTTTTCCTCCTCTTCTATAAAGTAGATTGGAATTGGTGTTGGTACTTTTGTTTTTTGACCACCGAATTCCATTTCACAAATTGCTGTGGTACCATCGTCACTTACTTCGCAATTTTTGAGTATTTTGGAAATATATGGTACGGTCATCAAATCACTAACCATAAGAATTACATCAATGATGCTGACTATAAGGCCTGCTGTAGCGAGTTTTTTAGTTTCTTGTGATTTACCGATGCGACTTAATACGATACCAATTATGCCAGCGAGCAAAGCAACGACATCACGAACGTAATATCCGGTTTTTGTTGTCGGCCAATAAAAAGTAGTGATAAGGATAAATGCGGCGGGGACAATGATGCCTATAATGGCTAATGTCTTCTTGCAATTTGATTTATCTGTGTTTTTTTGGACGCTTGATTTTTTGGAAGCGTTTGTTTTTTGGGGGACGTTAGTCCTTCTGGTTTTATCAGGAGCTTTTTTCGTTTTTTGAGCTGGCATGAAAGTCCTTTTTTAATTGCTATTGGGTTTATTATAGCATAAGCGTGATATAATTCATAATATGACGACAAAGAAAACTAAAAAGAATGTTAAGAGAGCAAAATTAAACAATAATAAGTATGTCGTGGCAAGAAAGCTGTTGCTAATCGTAGTAATAGTGGTGTTTTATTTCCTCTTTATGGATTTCATAGTATCAGATCTCATAATGGATAGATGGTTAGGGTTATATGACAAGCTAGATGAAGGTGTCACGATGCTAATTGATTACGTTTTTAGTATAGTTGTTCTTTTGGGGATGACTTTTTTTCTGAACAAGAGGGGGATATTGGCTTTTTCGTGGAGCAAGCTAGGCAAGGGGTTGTTCATGGGCTTAGCGTCATTAGTTATCTCGTCCCTTACGTTGATTTCTAATATTTCTTCTTCGCTTTCGTCCGGCATGGCACATGCTCCGCTTCTGCATGCTGTCTCTATGACGATTGCAGTTGTTTTTGGCATTGGCATAGCAGAGGAGTTGCTTTTTAGGGGTTTAGTGCAGAATATTTTGTCTGATATTTTCGGTAAGAAGACGCGAAAGGCTGTAATCTGGACGGTAATCATCACTGGCTTGCTTTTTGGCGCGGCTCATCTTACTAACATCAATGTAGAGGGTGCTAATTGGAGTTATGTAGCTACACAAGCATTAGTAGTGTGCGGAATGGGGATGATTTATGCGGCTATTTACGCGCGAAGTGGTTCGCTTTGGGCCGTCGCACTGCTACACGGTCTTTGGGATTTTGGAAGTATGGTGACAAATGCTTGGTTTGTGACGGAGGCTGACTTATTGCCGTTTGAGCAATTCGCAGAATATCCAGTCGTATTGATGTTGGGTATTGGAATTATTGTTTGCTCAGTCTGGGTTGGTTATGCTATGTTTTTGCTTCGCGAGAAGAAGCAAAAAGAATATTTAGAATGATAATTTGAATTAGCTCAGATCTAGAAATCTTTAAACTTTGCTTTTGATAATTGGAAACGGAACGGCCTCACGCCCAGAGACACCCTCTAGTAGCCAAAAGTTACGTTCGCTGTTACCCCATCCGCAGGCTGGCGGCATTCCATATTCAAGCATTTCGACAAAATCTATATCAAGCATTTGAGCTTCAGTATCGCCAGCGTCGCGAGCAGCCTGTTGCTCTTTAAATCTCTCTAGCTGATCAAGTGGATCATTTAGCTCACTAAAACCATTCCCCATTTCGGTACCTGCAATAACAGGATGAAAGCGTTCTGTGACTTTTGGATTATCTGGGTTTTTCTTAGCTAGAGGAGAAAGCTCTAAGGGCTCTTCAACTAACCAGAATGGTCCAGCAGAACGCTTGCGGATAAGCTTCCAAACATGGTCGATTAGATGAGGCGTAGTTGCGGTTTCGAGTGTATGTTCTAGAGATTTTTTTGCGGCAGTGTCATTCTTGTCTTCGGATTTTGCAAACTCGTCACGAAGTATTTGGCAGAGCTGTTCACGGTTAGGGTTAAAAACGTCGACATTGTATTCTTGCTTTAGGAGATCAGCGTATTTTATACGTGGCCAAGGTTTGCCGTTGTTTTCTAAATCGATATCGAAGTTTTGCACATGGAATTTAAGCGTTCCCCATGTTTCTTTGGCCACATATTTTAGCATATCCTCGTATAGATTCATGCCATCTTCATAATCTTCGTATGCGGCGTAAGACTCAAAGGCTATATGTTCAGGCAGGTGTTCGTCATCTATGCCTTCATTGCGGAAACGAGGGCCAATGTCGAAAACTTTTTCAAAGCCACCGCCGAGAAGGCGTTTGAGAGGGAGCTCGTGAGAAATACGCAGATAAAAGTCTTCATCCAAGGCGTCCATATGAGTAGTAAAGGGCGTAGCGTCGGCGCCGCCCGTCGTATGCTCGAGGACAGGGACGTTTACTTCGATAAAACCATGATTGAGCATAAATTGGCGTGTGGCTTGCCAGAATTTACTGCGACGGACTAGGCGTTCACGTACTTCTGGGTTAACGTTCATATCGACATAGCGGCGGCGGTAGCGTTCTTCTTTATTGGTGAAACCATCGCGGCCGGGAAGTGGACGGAGAGTTTTACCAAGAAGACGGACAAAATCGGCAAAAACGGAAATCTCTCCAGTGGAGCTTTTTCCGACTTTGCCGGTCGCTTCAATAAAATCACCTGTATCGAGGAGTTTGAGCCTCTTTGTATTGAATAGTTTGTCATCTTCGAGGTCTTTTTGGGTCATGAAAATCTGGACTTCGTCTGAGATATCGCGGACCTTAACGAAAGCAAGTTTGCCAAAGGAACGAATAGCGACGATGCGGCCGGCGATTGTGACGGTTTGATCATTATATTTTTCGAAATCGCTGATGATGGGCGAAATTTTAGTGGTGCGGAAGGACTTGGCCGGGTATGGGTCAATACCAAGTTGGCGTATTTCTTCTAGTTTTCTTAATCTTTCATTTCGGTAATCATCAATTGTCATGTTTTTATTATAACATAAAAACAGATGATTATGTTGTGTTTGAGGTTATACGACCATTCTTTAGCTTATACCGACAATGTAGACTAGGGCGAATGCGATGGTGTTTTTGATGATATGTAGTAGGATCCCAGAGTAGATAGTGCCAGTGATTTCTCGGAGAGCGCAAAGGACTATGCTCATTGCGAAAACGTTTACGCCAACGTTCCATTGTCCGTGCAAGATACCAAATAGAATTGATACAAGTAGGATGGATAAAATGAGAGAAAGACGTTTGCCTGGTATTTTGCTGCGCAGTTTAGCATAGAGCCAGCCACGAAAGACGATTTCTTCGGCGATAGGTGCGATAATGCAGAGTGCAAAGAAGGCGACGAGACGATCGAAACCGTCAATGAGGTTGTATCCGAGTTCTTGAGCTTGGCTCGCGTCGAAGAATGGGAAGTTTGAGAAAATAGCAATTAAAATAGTTGCTAAGACAAGATAGACTATAAGACCAGCTGGTGCGAGACCAATGTCTGCCCATGTCGGAAGTCCCTGTAGACCCAAATCAGTACGAGTTGGGCGTTGTTTTTTGAGGAACTTAACTGGTATCCAGATGATAAGAAAAGTCGCTATTGAATAGATAAGTGCATTGGCGACAGTTGTCCATACTGGTTGCGTAAGCCGTTCGCGACCAATGAGGAAATATAGCCCAAATACAATAACATACTGGACCGCAATCATGACGGCTGCGACCCAAACCAGAAGGATAACTATCGTTAATGCTTGGCGCCAAAATGGCGTTTTCCGCTGTTTATTCCCCGCGACTTTTTTAGTTGGTTTGTCAGTGAGTTTATTTGTTGGCTTTTTTTGCGTAGTCATATTTGGTTTCATTTTCTTTAGAATAGTTTAATGATATCGAGGACCGTGATAATCGCCATTAAGATTAATAAGAATATGAACGCTTTAGCAACAATAGCCTGTTCGCGCTCTTTTGATAGTTTTTTGTGTCGTAGACGCGCGAGGAAGATCATAAACCAACGACCGCCATCAAGCGCCGGTATAGGCAAGACGTTCATACAAGCTAGAGATATCGAAATGATTGCAGTGAAGAGGAAGACATAGGTGAGGCCGGCCGAGAGGAGATTTGGGAAATAGTTGCCTATGATGCCAACGATGCCAGAGACACTATTGCCTGCATCTTCAAGTTGTTCTTGGCCTTCTTTGCGAACTGACTCATCGGAAGAAACTTGACGGGCGGCGCCTGTGACGAGATCAACGACGAGCTTGCCAAGGCCTTTGAAGGTTTCGCCAGTTGTTTGTATTGTAAGGCCGGCAGCGACGATCGGTGCAGACCAAGTGTAGCGGCGGTTAACGGTAGGGCTAGACATAGTGACGCCTAGGAGGTAGTCGGAATCGGATTCGTTTAATGTAGCAGTGAGTGTTATGGGGTGTGTTGGGTCGGTTTCGGCATAAGGCTGACAGTCCTTAACGCAATCAGCAAGTTCATCGGCGTCTTCGGAATGCTTTTCAGAGCAAGCTAAACCGCACTCTTGTAGATATCGGCGCTCGATAGTATATGTGACACTTTTCCCAGCGTGAGCCTCATTAAAGTCGACCACATCTGATGATAGTTGGATAATCTGTTTGTCATAGCAAGGAGAACTGCCATCTGCGTTTATGCCCATTCTTGAGCATTCTTCATCGGAAAGGCTGCTGTGAGCTTCGGCGCTGATTATTCTATCATCGGTTAGAAAGCCGGCTTTTTCAGCAGGAGAACCTTCCATGACCGTGCCAACTGTTACATAGGAATCGGCATCGATTCGTTCGTCTGACTTAATAGTGAATTGATGATCTAGTATTTCTGGCAAACCAGTCCAACAAAGTACAGTGAGAATAAGAAAGGCAACGATCCAGTTCATCATGACGCCACCGAAGAGTATCTTGGTCTTTTTCCAGAAGTTAACAGAGCCAAAAGTTTTCGGACGAGCGTCGTCATCTGATTCTCCATCCATAGCACAGAAGCCACCTATTGGCAACCAGTTGAGACTGAAGACTAGAGAGTCTTGGTCCTTCGACCAATCATTTTTGGAGATTTTATGCCATCTGCCTTTTCTCTTACCTTTTTCTGGTTTATTACGAACCCAAGCGATGGCTCGTGGTGGGAAACCAATTCCGAATTCTTTAACCCTAACGCCAGAACGACGCGCCATTAGGAAGTGGCCAAATTCATGAGCGGTGATGAGGAAAGTAAGGACTAAGAGTCCGACAATGATACCTAAAACTATATTCATGTGACTAATTTTAGCACAAGCGAATAGAATAAGCTAGATTTGCATGATATCCGCTTCCTTGACTTTGAAGGCGGCATCAATTTTGTCGTTGAAAGATTTCGTAAGATCGTCAACGGCTTTTTCGGCGCGTTTTTTGGCGTCTTCAGGGAGTTCGAGAGCCTTAAGGTCTTTGCGTGCATCTTCGCGGATATTACGGACTTTAACCTTGGCTTCTTCTACGGATTTTGAGGCGGTCTTAACTATTTCTTTACGACGCTCTTCTGTGAGCGGTGGGATTGGTACGCGGATAACGCGTCCATCATCTGATGGGTTGAGGCCAAGAGACGAATCGGAGCGAATGGCACTTGTGATGCCCGGGATAGTAGATGGGTCATACGGTGTAACAAGGAGCATTGTTCCGCCTGAGACGGTGACATTCGCAACCTGATTGAGTGGCATCCATTGACCATACGCTTCGCATTTGACTCCGGCGAGCATGTCAGGATGAGCGCGGCCGGTACGAACCTTCTTAAGTTCATCATTGAACTTATTGAAGGCTGTATCCATTTCTTTTTGGTACTTGTCAGTGTCAAACATGTAAACTCCTTATTAATGATATCATTATATATGATTTTGTGATATAATTCTACATATGGATTCGAAAACCGGTGGGCTTTCTTCTGATGACAAGCAACGGATGGCGGCTGCAGAGATAGCTAGACGTAAAGTTTTGTTAGCCTATGAGCAGAAAGAGGTAAATAAGGCTGCTGAGTTTATTAAAAAGCAAGATAAGGCGATTTATTCGTCTAATTTGTCGCAAAATCGTTCTGCGCTCGAGTCAGCACAACAACAGAGGCCAAGCGGTGTTTTGGGTACTTCGGTGACGCCGGTTCTTAAGACTGTTTCAAATGAAGAATGGAAGAAATATCATACAGCTTGGCAGGACTATTATCAGAAGTATTATAGTGAATATTATCTAAATGCTGCGAAAGAGTATGTCGCGAAGCAGCAGGTTAAGGCGATTCGTGAAGAAGCGGTAAAACGCGAGGTTGAACAGACCTATACTGGTAAGACTCCTGCGGAGATTGCGCATAACATGGGTTCTGATTCTGAAGAGCAGGCAAAACAAGGTGCTTTTAAAGCGCGTATTCAAGAGAAAGCAATGGAGCGTGCTAAGATGACATCTAGACGTAAGAAGCTAATTCCTGTATTTGCGGGTATCGCAGTGACGTTGACTATCCTTTTCTTGCAGTATAATCGTATGATTTTTGCTCCGATTGCGGCATATGTGAGCCCCGGCGATTCCCCAGCCGGAGAGATTAGTGCTGTGGATCCGACTGTTACTTTGACTAAGGTTTCAGCTGAAAATAAATTGATTATTCCAAAACTGAACGTAGATGTGCCGCTAAATTTTGGTATAGGCCTAGATGGTGTAATGGAAGCAATGAATCGTGGCGTTGTACATTATAGAATTAATGGTGCCAGCGCGTTCCCCGGCGAAGTAGGAAATTTCGTAGTGATGGGGCATTCTGCTGGTGATATTTATTCTGGCAATCAATATAAATTTATTTTTTCCGGTTTAGAACGACTTGAAGTAGGGGATATTATGTATGTGCATTATAATTCGACGCGCTACACATACAAAATGGTAAGTAATGAGATTATTTGGCCAACAGAGGTGAGTAAGCTAATAATTAATACGGATAAGCCATTGATGACATTAGTTACTTGTTGGCCGCTTGGAACGAGTCGTCAGCGTTTGCTGATTCACGCTGAGCAGATTAGTCCGTCGACAGAAGAGGCTGTGGCGCAGGAAGAAGTTGATGAGGTGGTCACTGAAGCAGAATTGCCTCAAAACGAAGATACGCTGTTTGATAGAATCAGGAAGTGGCTGTTCGGGGAAGGTTAGTAGCTGTGGGCGGATTTGGCTTTTTATGATATAATGTTTTTGTTGGGCGAATGGCGGAATTGGTAGACGCGCCAGACTCAAAATCTAGTTCCAGCAATGGAGTGTGGGTTCGATTCCCACTTCGCCCACCAGAAACATGAGCAATAAAGATACGTTATTGCTCGAAGCACAACCCCTGTTATCACGGGGGCTGTGCTTTTTTGTTGGCTGTTTGAAGACCTTTTTTGTCCATTCACAATGCTGCCTTCTGTATGTTTTTTTTCTATGTTTGACACATTTTTCATTATGTGTCATTTTGTTTGTTTCGATCGTCTGTTTTACACGATTGACACATTTTTCTGATAATAAAAAACGGCCCGTCCGTTGGGGCGAGCCGCATGTGCAAGTATACTTTGTGCAAATCGGTACACGATTCTATCTAACTTCATCCAGTTTAATGGTTTGTTCTGCATTGTTCCGGAAGTGGTAGATAAGAGTGTTGTCAGGCATAACTTTAACGTAATCCACTAAAGCATGCCAGGTCTTAATATCAAACCTAGTGAACAGTGAATCAGCTTCGCGAAGTCCTTGTAAGAAGATGCGTGCATTCTCTCGGCGAGTAAGCGATTCAGAAATCTGCTTTTCCACTGCATTGATCGATGCTTTTCTATCTCCTATGGCCAGATTCAGTTGGTTGAACTTTGTAGTGTACTGCGTCTGGTTCTGAGCCTTCTTAGCGTTATCATCGATCAAGCGTTCGATTTGAGCCGTTAGATCATTGAGTTGCGATGTTAGGGTGCTTAACTGCTCATCGAGCTTTTTGGTTTCTCCAATGAGGGGCAAGAATTTAGATTCGTAATCATCACAATACAGTAGATAATTATCTCCAAAGCATTCATGAATGGCTTTTATGAAGCCCGTCATGATCTCCTCATCGGTGACGCGTGGAGATCGGCAAATTCTCGACCCAGTGTATTTCTCATTACAGAGCCATATGTTTCTACGACATGACTCATTTGAATGCCATACACGATGACCATAATATGCATTGCATTCGCCGCATATGATTTTTCCAGTAAATGGGCTGTCGTAAAAACGGCCTTTTCTACCAGTTCGCCTTGCTAATTCCTTTTGAACCAGTTCAAAGGTTTCAGGACTTACAATGGCATCATGAGAGTCATGTACATACCATTGTTTTCTTTCTCCGCGGTTCACGCGAACCTCCTTGGTGAGAAAATCTACCGTATATGTTTTTTGTAGTCTCGCATCGCCTTTGTACTTTTCATTAGTGAGAATGCGCCGAACGCCATCTTTCGTCCAATGGCAATTCTCTTTTCCACTGGGCGTTTTGATGCCATCAGTATTAAGCTTATCAGCAATACCGTTAAGCGACATTCCGCCAAGATACATTTTATAGATATCTCGTACAATCTTTGCTTCTTCTTCAACAATCTGCGGCAAACCATCGTCGCCCTTTCTATAACCAAGAAAGGAATTATACGGGAGATAGACTTTTCCGGCTTCCATACTACGTTGCTTTCCCCAACGCACGTTTTCCGAAATTGAGCGACTTTCTTCCTGGGCTACAGATGACATGATTGTAAAGATCAATTCCGCCTGAGCATCCATAGAAGAGATATTCTCTTTTTCAAAGAAAACCTCTACTCCAACAGCTTTGAGCTTACGAGTAATTGTGAGAGAATCAACCGTATTACGAGCAAAGCGTGAAATGGATTTAGTGAGGATTAGATCAATTTTGCCTTCCTCGGCATCTTTAACCATCCGATTGAATCCGTCTCGTTTCTTGTAACTCGTACCACTGATACCTTCGTCAGCATAGACATCCACGAATTCCCATTCTGGTTTACTTTTGATGTAATCCGTGTAGAAGGAAATTTGGGCTTCATAGCTGTTCTGTTGAGCATCCTGCTCAGTGGAAACACGAGCGTAAGCAGCGACTCGTTTTTTACGAGTCAGCCTATAACCGATATCCTGTTTCTTTTGTTCTTCAGGGTTGAAAACGAGAATTGTTTTGCGTTCATGGTCGATTACGGGTGCTTTAAGAGCCATCGTTATTCCCTCCCTTTTTCTTGTGCTGAGCAATTGCTCTTTGTCTCGCAGCTTCTTTCATCTCTGGTGTCCAGGATTCACGTCTGGAACGGTGTTGCCATTCTACACGCTTTTCTGTACCATCTTTGAATACATAGACAAGTACATTCTTCTCAAGTGCCACAATTTCATGAATGCGGTTTTGAAGAATAGAGCAGTCAAATTTGGGGATATCGAGAGCTTCGCAAGTCTTTGCTTCCAAGATGTACTCAGGGATATACTGTGTTGCAGCGCATACTTCTTGCCCAAAGTGATATGAGGTTTCACACATCCAAACTGGTTTAGCGTATTTGGTGCTGGAGTTAGCTGTGCGTCGGCAATAGTGTTTACCGCAAATGCTGCAACGGATCAGACTGGTGAACGGGTAATGTTTTATTGTTCGATGATAGTTGCAATTTGCTTTGCGACGCGCTCTTTCTATCTGTACGGCATCATAGGTTTCTCGACTAACTATGGGATCATGACAATCTTTAACATAGTAAGAAGTTTTTTCTCCGTGATTGATAGTTTTCTTTTTTCTGACGTAGTCAGAGATATACCATTTCTGAAGACGCAAATCACCTATGTACTTTTCATTGGATAAAATATGGCTAATTCCATAATGCGACCAATTTTGGCCGTTCCGATTAGGAATGCCTTCGGTATTTAGTTGTTTAGCGATGGCATATGTCCCCATTCCTGATAGATACATGGAGAAGATACGCAGAACGATCTGCTCTTCGTCTTCATCGATCAAAAATTGGTGCTTAACCATACGATAACCAAGACAATTACCTGTGACAGGAATACCTTTTTCATAGCTCTTGCGGATATGCCAAAGTTGGTTTTCCGAAGCTGAACGGCTTTCTTCCTGAGCACGAGCGGCAAGGATTGAGATCATAAATTCACCTTTTGATGAGAGAGTTTCGATATGCTCTTCCTCAAAATGAATATCGATTCCAAGGTTACGCAGTTCACGGACAGTCTCAAGTAGAATCACGGTATTACGAGCAAACCGGGTGATGGATTTAGCCAATACGATATCGACTTCACCTTTACGGCAAGCCTCAAGCATTGTTTGGAATCCAGGACGGTTTTCTTTTGTACCGGTAATTCCGCGATCTGAGAACACGCCAACGTATTCCCAATCGGGATGTTCAGCGATTTTCTTTTGATAATAGCTGATCTGCGCAGATAGAGAGTGAAATGCTTCATCGCGATCAGAGGATACACGGGCATAGGCGCATACACGTTTTTTAGCTACGTGTGCATCAAGGTCAGGAATATATTCCATTCGGGTTTTGCGTTCATGCATGGCAAATTCTCCTTTCTTGGGTCGAGTAATAAACAACCGGATTAAAAACCGAGTCATATATGAATAAGGGGACTGCCGGTTTGTGTGCCGTAGTCCCCATAGTTTTCCTCTGTTATATTCCTTACGGTTATCATCGACACAACGATAACTCTGTTCAGGAATGAAGTCCATAGTTTTTCTCTGTTGTGTTAAGGTTCTAAGAGGAGCTATAAGGCCGTTCTTTTCCGTTGGTGCTGATCAATTTCAGCACTGGGCTTGATGAGATCATCTTCCATCGCGTCAATGCGACGAGAGATTTTTTCATACTCACGACTAGTGATCAATTTGTGTTCGAAAAGCTGTTCAGTAATGTCGCGGTAAATGCTTACTTTGAAGAGCTCATCGAACATATTGTTATCGACGAACTTCACGACACCTCCTCTCTGCTTCTGTGCGACATTCTCTACAGCAGAAGCGTTTTTGAGGATATCCGAAGCTGACGAATTCTTTTTTGCAGTACTCGCAGGTGCGGATATAGCTTTTACGCATTTTTTCCTGATTGTGATAGGCCGTACGGCAATTGCCAGAACAGAACTGTTTTTTCTTAGCCCCGTTCGTGTGGAGCAATTGTTTTCCGCAGTATCTACACATATCGGTAGAAGACGAATTAGCTTTTAGTTTCTGATTAACTCTGGAGCATACTGTGCGACAGAATTGTTCAGAAGTACTGGTTTTTTCAGCTATTTCTCGATACGACAATCCTTCTTCACGATAGGCTACGATCAGATCCTTCTGAGTAAATCTCATCATGACTCCTTTCCTCTTATATTTGATATTATTGGTACCCCGAATCCGGGGCATATGGTGGCCCGCTCGTGAGCGAGCCAATCTTGTTCCTTTATTTTGCACAAAGAATAATGTTCAATGACTGATACTGCAGTCATACAGACTTTGCTTTAGGCGGAAACGAACCACCTATGACGAAAGGTTCGATAGCTGAGACAGCAGCTATAACTGTCGTTTGGTACCCCGATATTCGGGGCATGTGGCCCGATCCTATTAGTTGCCAATTGATAAGAATAAGATCGGGATAAACGCACCTTATATGAGTGTTAGGTACTACCGATCTGTCAGATTACCGGCAGACCGGTCATGTCTTGGGATTCCGGCCCGCGAGTGCGGACCGGGATTTGTGCATTACAACTGAACTGCAGTTGTCACAGTTTTTTGATGCAATCTTCTCCATACGCGACCCCGAGTCCGGAGCCGCAATCCCATGCCACAAAGATGGTGCCAATGGAGTCGACAAGTTCGACGGTTCCTTGATCGCCAGGTTTGAGTTTGGTATAGGGATCATTCATACTGACCAGTTCCACACGAGTACCTTTAGGGTATTGCTGTCGCAGTTGCTCTACGATTTCTTTGGGAGGGAAACTATTATTTATCATCCTCATCCTCCTGATTGCTATTAGGTTGCAGAGTTGGATTGAAGACTTCTGGAGCACTCAATTCCACACCGGCAGAATCGCCGTTTGGACCATGCATCCAAGAACTGTTACCGCTAAAGTTGCGAGTTAAGATAGCGCGAGCCGTCTTATACTCATCGCCGATGAACCCCAGTCGAATGAGAAACAAGCGCATAGCCAGTTTCTCATTGTCATTTGGTTTTTCTTCGGCAGAGGCCCGTCTCTGATTGACGGCCAACCTAGCGATCGCGAAAACCAATTTGCTGTAAGCATCCAGTTCTCCGGTAATACCGTGATCGGTAAACCAGGGGAACAATACTTTGTCATCCGTCAATTGAATGACCAGCACATCGGTATCCAGAGCTTTTTTGAGCAGGGTTTGCTTGCTCTGTACAATGGCCTTGAGCCGGGTAATGGCATTAGGTGTAAACTGAAAGCGTGGTAGTGCCAAAGTGATATGCGTTTTATCATCAACTGGTGTTTCCGGTTTTTCCGTGATCTCCTGGGATTCCGCAGATTCATCCGCAGTCTCCTCTTTAGCCGATTCTTCTTCAGATGCTTCCGATTCAGTATTATCCTCGACGGACTTGACCTCATCAGAATCATCAGATTCAGATTCGGTAACAGGTTCGGTAAATTCGCTTTCTGCGGAAGGTTCAGGCTGTGCTTCCGACGTATCATCAAAGTCAAAGCCTTTCTCCTTCAACTGCTCCTTGAGACGCTGAATGGTCTCGTCGCTTGCCTCATCCGGAACGATTACGTTGCCATGCCGGTCAACGACATAGTCGCCAACTTTATAGGCGTAGAACGGAGGGCCGGAATAAACGGGTGGTTGGGCCAACAGTTCAACTAAGGCTTTAACCAAGGGCTTCCGATTGCTGGTGTCAACATTTTGGGTATAGAGATTCATGAGAAAACTCCTTTCTATTTGCATCCGACTTAAGCCGGAAATGCATGATAATTTATGTGTGCACTGAATAGTAGAAACACGGATATCCATTACGGGTCGTATTGCTGAGAATTAGTCCACCGTTCTTTGGGAAACCACTTGCTGTGATGAAGTAGAAATTATGTCCTCCATCATTTTCTAGAGTGATTTCTTCCTCTGGCCACCTGAAACAGTCACGCATTGCCTTGGAAAAAGCACGTTTTATTCGCTTGTTGTTCAGGATGCGCTTTATAGTAGTATCCGCGTGGATCGCGTTGATCTTAGCGGATCTCGGCGGTGGCCTATACAAGTAGCGGAGCGGGGTATGAACATCCAGCAGTTCAGCAACCTTTTCTTTCGGTACGGAAACGTATTGTACGAATCCGCGAACAGAATTATTGGGATAGCTGTTCAGCCAGACCAGACGGAAAGTTAGCATACCTTTATGACGCCAGACTTCGGCAAAATTGCCGCAGTCGGAATCAAAGGCGCTTCTTCCTTCTGGTTCATTCAATACTTTTAGCAGCAGGTGATCTGCTAAAAGGAATCTCATGCTGCTATGGTGATCACGGTCAACGGTTTTGAGGCCGATGTATCCGCGATCGTAGTCCATTTTGACAAGGATATTTGGGTTCACTTACGTCACCCCACTATCCATGTGGTTTTGGAAATACTCGTGGAGAGCATCGATCAGTTCTTCGTACTCCGGATGATTCTCGGGGTAGGTTGACCAGCCGCGTTCATAAGCTACAATCTCCTTGTCGCCCTTGGTGTCTCCTTCGGGTTTCTCGGTGATAAATAACTTGATGATGCGACCGTTATCGATTCCCCATGCAGAATCTTCTTCGCTTACCTTCACTTGGAAAGGATAGCCATCGATTGATCCTGTAAACCAGTTGCCTTCCCTCCGGATAATCATGGAGCGGATAAGCTCAAGCTGGTGAAAGGAGTATTCTTCGGTGCCATATTCTTCCGCAATGCGGGTGACTGGACAACTCTTGCAACGGCCTTTATCAGCCTTGCAGCGTCCGCAAATATTACGGAGAGCTTCAGGAAAGGCCATCTTCATCTTCTGCTACCTCCTCATCTTCCATCGGGGCTTCACCCGTCATAATGAAATGCCAATATTCCTTGCGGCTTTGTTCATCAATCAGGTAAACCACCAGTTCGTAGAGACCCAGGTCGTTAGCTACCCACTGAACACCATTGATGTCCAGCATGTTGGTGCGGCCATCGTCACGGACGGCCAGGATTTGTTCCTTGATTTGTCTAGTCATAAATCTTCCTCCTTAAATTTGGTTTTACTTGGATAGATCAGAGAGATAATCGAGATACTCATCCTGTGTGGGAAACAGAAGCTTCGTGCCGTCGGGCAGGAATCCTAAGAATCCTGACCCGGTGAGGTAACCGAAGGGTACGAAAACAGTTGCCACAATGAATCACCTCCTTTGGTGTGGCGGAGCGGTCAGTTGTACGGATTTGTTAATGTTGCGAGATATGTTCTTGTGCTTGACATATCTTGCCGGCGATTATATTCTATTTTTGCAGAAAAACCAGATGGTGCTTGTGGTTATGGCGGGAATATCCCGCCATAATGAGAAAAACGGCAGGGCCCACCTCTGTAGTGGGTCTGCCGTCTCTGCGGGTCAGTTTTTGGCGAATCAGTCGTACCAGTCTGCTTTCATCTTCATATCAGCAGCCATTTCCACATAAATGTCAAGCGATGATCTTGTGGTAAAACCAATAGGCGGTTCGGGATTGTCAAAGGAATAGATTTCTCCATCACGTTTGATAACGACGCAGCCTAATTCAGGCAAGTAAGAGGCGACCGGACGTCCGTTGCAGTAGATGTACTGTTCCTGTTTTCCATTTGTGCGAAGTCTTGTAAAGCTTGTACGGCAGGACTTTGCGTCGGTTTCGTCGTAATATACAACGGTGATGTAGGAGCCATGCTTGATCAGCAGCCGATAACGCTCGGTGTCCCAGAACACGAAGGTTTGGCCGTCCTGGGTCGTGAACACATCCTCCAGCGGAACATCGTTACTTCTTCTTGTGGGACGAGTAGACCGTTCGAGAGTGTTACTTCTGATTCTGGTTGGGCTGGAGAATTGGGTGAGAGAGTTGTATTGCGTCCTTGCTGGGAAAGTAGGTTGATTGAGGGTGTTACTTCTGATCCTCACTGTGTATGTGGGCTGTCCGAGAGAGTTGTTCATGGTTCTCATGGGGTTACCTCCTTTTCTTTGATGGCTATATTGTAAATGAAGTTTTCTGCCCAGTCGAATGGATGAATGTTGAACATTTGTTGTCCTGATTTCGGCTATTACTTGAGAAGGTGCGATCATGGAAGAAAAAAGGATTTCTTTTCCTTTAGTGTGGAACTGCTTAATAGCGGATAAAACAAATTTTGAAAGAGGAGAAGGCGGACAGGTTGCTGCCATAGAGACGGTTTTTGGTTACAAACTTGAGCCATTAAAAAACAGTAATGATAGATCAAAAGTTAGCACATGGATCAGTGGGAAAAAGGTGTTTTCCAAAGAATACACCCAAGCCTTACTGGATTTGGAGCAAGCTGAGAAAGTAGACGTGATTGCTCAACGTATTGGTTTACTGACCATTTATTCAATTAGAAATGTTGTTTCTGCTTTTCATCAGTATATAGATGATCATGGAATTATAATCGGATCAGCTGACAAGCTAGCCATGCAACATGCCTTGGAGGTTGATAGCCCTGAACTATACATAGCATCCGCTTTGCTAGCAGGATTGCGTTTTCGAGAAAAACAGCAAAAGCTAACAAAGGCAGAGATGAAGAATCTCCGCTCTATTGCAAATACGACCAAGTATCCAGATGCTTTTGAAAAAGCTCAAAAGGTGACCACTAAGGAGGAGGAGGAAGAAAACCAAATCAATAATGAGTCTCTTGCTCAAAAGGCTTCCGAGCTCGAACCGCAAATCAAATCCAGGTATCTCAAAAAAGTATTGAGAGACTTGAATCATTATCTTGATGAAATAAAAGAACCCTTACCACCGGATGTAAAGGAAATATTGACTGGTCTTTCCGAAACAGAACTTCATATGTTTCTCGATACTAAAGATCGCATTCTGTGCCGCAGTATGGGAATGTTCAGAGAATACTTTTATCTTGCTCAAGAGAATGACTTTAGTGAATTCAAGTATCCTGGTCTGTTTATTTCTTCCTACTATATAGAAACCCTCCAAGAAATGGGAATGCTAGAGGATTCACCGGAACATATAGCGGTATTTGCGCACGATCTCGGCGTTGAACCATTTGAAGATTCGAACCGAGATTATGCGCTAAAAATCACTGCAAAAACAAGAGCGAAGAGCATGGGCATAAGAATACCAGTTTACAGGTTCACCATAGCAGGAATCATTGTAGCGAATTTTATGGGTCTGTTGACCAATGAAACGTATCTATATGCCATGGCGGAGATGTTCAAGACTTTGTTCGGCGAGGATTTCGAAGTAGAAATCATCGAGCGAAAGCTGGATTATCTGTCTTTTGTTGAAAGAATGAAAGAAGACGAGAAACGGCGGGAGAACCTAGATAACAGTTTGAATGAAGAGCTCAGCGAAATACCTCAAAAAGAAAACGCCCAGACTTGAGGGCGTTTCTACTTTTGTATTGAAAACTGAAGGCTTTATCGTTACTCTCCTTCATCGTCTCCGTGATTTCAAAAAAACTGTTTTTTTATTATGTAGTTTTCACATTTCTCAAGCAGCAGGTTTTATAAGATAAACCATTATTAGATACTCCTCCCTCGCTTGTTTTCTAGAGATGAGCTCTGTACAACTACCTTTAAGCCGTAAAGAGTAGTTGCCAGTCATTTCTTTGCTTACACAATTTTTCACGTCTTAAGATGTATTATACTATCGTTGTTAGAGAGGATAATTGCGCAAGAAGGAATGCATCTTTGTTGACATTCTTGGTTTTTAGTCTACTGAGAATAGATTGTTCTGTTTCTGGACTCCAATAAATCTTTAGTTGATTTTTTGCTCGCGTTATAGCCGTATAAAAAATATTGTGAGTTATCCTTTCCTCTGTTTCATTAGTAATAACAATTTTCACCGAATCATATTCCAAACCTTGAGCTTTATGGATAGAAACCGCATAAGCCACCTGAAATGGAACAACGGTAGAGTCGTTGTCGTCATCATCTTCGTCCGTACTTCTAAGTTTATTGATGCTGAAAGAAATAATGGAGTGTCCATTTGGCGAGACACCTACAAGTTCAAAATCATATCCCCATGCATCTAATTCGTTAATAGAATCTTCTAATTCAATATCGAACGTGATTTTTTGTTCTTCTGGTTTGATTGCTACAATTCTTCCCTTTGAATTGTTATGAATTAATGGAGAAAAGATATTGGACTCATTAAAAAGAATCGGGTCGCCAACTTTGTATGTATTGATCCCCCATGTTATGCTCTCATTTGGATTGCTATTCTGTAAAAAGCGGTTAATGTTATTAATTCCATAGAGACCATCATAATTTAAACAGAGGATGATTTCATCGTCACCGCTATTTTCGAAAATTGACTCGTCAAGACGTGCTACATACCCACCTTTAACCAACAACTCAAGAATTGAATCATCCAACTTGCGCACACGATCCCAGACCATTAATAATTCATTATTTGTTGTTCTATAAGGATGTGTGAGCTCAAATACCGAAGTCTTAGGTACAAACATTTGGGCAATGCTAAACCAATTTCCAAAATAGATTGATTCGATCTGGTATACATCGCCTACAAGAACTAGAAGCTTAAACTTCGCCTTTTCCAGGACTTGTCTCATATCGCTGTTGCTTACTGTACTGCACTCGTCAATAAAGAGTACATCACAGTTCACATCTTCATTTTTGGGTGATATGAATTTTGCAATTGTACTGAACTCGCTTTTACCGGCAGTCACTTTTCTCCGCATATTATCGACTGCGGGATGTGTATTAGCTAAAAAGATCTTATCCCGATCTGCCCAAAAATTTGATATATGCCGGATTAATGTTGATTTCCCTGTTCCAGCAGATCCATATATGAGAGCCACATGTGATGATGAAAACATCTGACGTAGAGCTTCCTTTTTACTATCATCGTCAATACTATATGATTCTCTGATTAACCACGAATCAACTGAAGATGAATACTGGGAAACTCCAGAGGAAGCTAAGATCTGAAGCTTTTTGATAATTTCAGTACTATCATCGACATATTCTTTTATGTATACATGCTTCTTGTATTCTTCAATTCTTCTTCCAGTATGTCTGTAATATAGGGATGAGTTATACAATTGAATAAGTGCATCTTGGTTATCAAATCCTTCTATTTCTACTTTGGGAGTAAAGAGTTTTCCTTCTATTTCTGTATTATTTTTAATATATCGCGCAAATAACTCATGTTCTCGATTATCGGAAGGAATTGACTCGAACAAATCATAGATTCTCGGATTGTGTTGTCTTAGAGACGTACAGAATGGCATTCTATCAAATGGGATACATCCGTATGACAAATAGAGGTTTGACAAATAGTTATTGTTTTCGCTTGAAAGCTGCCATTTAATAATCCTGTTATTCATATTATGAAGAAGATAGCGCAAAACATTTGCACCGGGCTTATTGTGGATAATTATGTTTCTGCATTTATCAAGCAAGTCAAAATGTTTTATAGATTGCGCATTTTCGGTAATCTGTGCCTTAATCAAATCATAATATTGCTGATCGCTACAGACGAGTTCCGTTAAAGGCATTTTTACAGTCGACAAGAAATGCATTAGCCCCCTATATTCGTTAGAAGTAGTACTATGCTTTACACGAGGGCCAAATATTTCCGACAAGTTATTCCATTCACAAGGACGAATTGAAACTTCATACGCATCTATGACAAGGATAGACATATCTTTATCAAGGATGTGAATTGTATCAGTATGGATCGAAAACTTGACCGCATAATTATCTATAATGTCTATTTTGGAAAATGCAATCACTCGATCGAATTTGCTGACTTTCGTGTTCGCAGCAGTAAAGGTAATCTCATAATATATTGTTTGATTAACAAAGAAAGGCTTTACTTTCTGCACATAATAACGGTCATCATACCTGACGCGCGTATTTGTAGCACTTGGCGTTTCGATCTTTTCCGCAATTTTTGCGTAATAGTCTGAAAGTTCCGTATCAGTATTGAGGGGGAATTCTTCTATATTGCTCAATACATCCATTTTGAACTTACTTTTTAAGTATAGTTTTACCTTGAGAAGATGCTCGTAGTATTTGAGCATTAGTCGTTCAGAACCGTCTTTGTCAAGAGTATAATGAGACACAGACTTTTGAAGCATTTCATGGAAATCATATAGGAAACGCAGATTTCCATGCCGCTGCATTTCTTGAAGAGAATCTACATTAAGTTTATAGTCATTAGGGTTTACATCTTGACCGTTAGAAACTGCTTTTATGGCAACATATTCAACAAAGTTTCTGACTTGGCTAAGAATGTTCTGGCTTAATAGTCCTCGATCAATGATATTAAAATGCGATATATTCTCGCATATTACTTTATCAGTATCGTGGATGGCTTTATCAATTCGGAGCACACTTAACACCCTTTCTTGTCCTCGGAGTTTACATGGTATTAATCCGCATTATGCAATATAAACTTCCTCAAAGCATTATCCACCTTCGCCCTGACCCGGAAGGGCTTGATTTCATGGCCCTCTTGTTTTTCAAAGTATGCTTTCGCAACCGCCATATCGACTGAATTCATTAAGCTATCGAACAGGCCAAATTCATTGATGTTTTCGTTTGTCACATGGCGATCCATAAACGACCGTAACATGGCTTCATCCACACCGATATCGGTTGCAAAGCGATGAATGCTGTCGTTTCTGGCAGCTGCTCGGTATTCAGAAATGTACTCCATCAGGGTCTTGCCTTCATCGACGGTAACTTTTCCCCGCTGGACATCGAGCAGAAACATATTCGCAAATCGTTGTTCATCACGGGAAAGTACAGCAAAGGATTTATGAAGCTCGTTCAAAAGCGGCTCTGTATCAGTACCGTTTGTTAATGCTTTGACATACTTGACGAAGCGGGAGTTCATGTAATCTGTATCGATCTTTTCCGTGTTGATTTCTGTCAAGTAAGAATCGATATCATATGGAACATCATCATCTCCGCCGCCTCCGCCACTTTCTCCGGAGAATAATTCCTTATAACGTTTGGCTAGAACCAGATAGGTATTCTCATCAAGCGCTAATTCTATGTTTGCCGAATTGGGCTTTCCCCAGGCAAATCCTTGAATATATGCTGCTTCGAGATACGCATTAAACTCTTTGAAAAGCTTGGCAAATTTCGCCTTCTCTGCCTGTTCATCGGGAAGACGAATGAAATCATCGATACCAGCAGCGGTAAAGAGATCGGCAATATCCCGGAAGATTTCGTTCATTTTGGTGAGGTTCTTATCCAGCTTATCAACGAAAAGCCCATACGGACGGTCGCCAGAGTACAGCGCAAAAGCCGACTCAACATTCCTGGCCATAGAGTGCGGATAACGGTAATAACGGATAATTCCGTGGGGCTTTTCATGACGATTGGCCAGACGGTTGGTGCGAGAGAACGCCTGGATTAAGCGTTCATTCACCAGCACCTTATCAAGATACAGGGTATTAACCCATTTGGAGTCAAAGCCGGTCAGCATCTGATCGACAACGATCAGAAGATTGAGCTGCTTTTCAGGATCGTTTTCGATTCCCTCGTATGGCTTTTTATGCGCCAAGCGGTAAGATACATCTTTCTTGTACAGATGATAGGTGGGAATTGTGTAATCCTGTCCATAGAGACCATTGTAATCCTTGAGCATCTTTTTGATGGCATCTTCCTTTACGATGGCCCCATCATCATTATCGATATTCTGATCGAACAAAGCGGCAACTTTCAAGGCGGGGGCTAATTCACGGAATAGGTCATAATAGTCAATGGCCTCGGGAATGCTGCTGGTAGCCAGAATCGCATGGAATTTCCCGAAGCGGCTGAGCACAGACCAATTGGCAATGATATCAGTTACAACGGCTTTATGATGCTTTTCACAATTGTATTGTGACTTGGGGATATAATCTTCAATACCGGCAAACCATTTGCCGTCGTCCTGCATATGTCCCGCCATTGGTACCTGGCTGGGATCCATATATTTGAAGAAAATCGCTTGTTTCTTCGGATCGGCGGCAACTTCTGATTCATTTTTGGCTTTGGCTTTTTCCAAAGCGACAGATTTACGCAAATCCTGATCCTTGTAGGTCATCACCATTGTCGGATCAAAGCCCAGCACATTGCCGTCCCGGATACCGTCTGCGATGCTGTAACGATGAAGCTCATCCCCAAACACATCCGTTGTAGTATTCATTTTCTTTTGGTTTTCCGGTTGAATCGGTGTACCGGTGAAACCAAAGAACATAGCCAACGGGAATGTTTCTTTGATCTTCCGCATCATTTCGCCAAATACATCGCGATGACATTCATCCACGATGAAAACAATGCGCTTCCGGTTGATCAGTTCGATATCCTTGGCCTTATAGCCGCCTTCTTCCTGAATGCGGCTCATTTTCTGAATAGAGGTTACGATCAGTGTATCAGCAGGATCGCTGCTCTTGAGCTTGGTAATCAGAACGCCCGTGTTTTCTGTTTCCTGTACCGTGGTGGCATCGTCCGCAAAGCCACGGTATTCTCCCAGGGATTGTGTGCCAAGCTCCACCCGGTCGATCAGGAACACTACCTTATCCGCATCGCCGGATTCCGCGATCAGGTGTGCAGATTTGAAGCTGGTCAGGGTTTTGCCGGAGCCAGTTGTATGCCAAACGTGTCCGCCCAGCTTGTCTTCATCCCGCCATTTGCGTCCGGCCACACGTACAGAAATCGCTTTAGCCGCATAATACTGGTAGCTGCGCATGACTTTCAGCACATCATCGGTGCTGTCGGCGACATTGTAGAAGCCAATCATCTCGTGTGCCATCGGGATGGAAAGCAGGTGCTCGGCGATTTGCTGCCAGTCATTGATGGGACGATTGTAGAAATCTGCCCAGTGGAAATAGTAATCGTCATTGAATTTGCCATCCGGCCCGGGGTTGGCAAAATAGAGGGTTTCATCGGGATTCATGGCGACAAAGATCTGCACCAGCGAAAACAACCCCGTGAAAACACCCTCATGGGCATATTTCTTGATCTGCTCCACGGCTTGGGTGACGGGAATGCCGGTTTTCTTCAGTTCCACATGAATGACCGGCATCCCGTTGATGAGCAGCATAAAATCACCGCGACGGTCGGGCAGCATTCTGTCTTTTGTGACAAAGAAGGGCTGCTCTGCGATCTGGTAGCGGCTTTGACCGGCAGCGATTTCTTGCCGGTCATAGATTTTGAGGCTCACCTCATGGCCCAGATGCCACGGATCATTGGGATTGTCCCGCTTGATTGTAACGGTTTTCCCGTTGATAAAACCGTTGAGACGCACAGGTGTCCGCAGGCTTTTGATCTGCTCCAGAATTTGCTGCATTTCGCCATCGGTCAGCGGCGCATCATTAAGGCGGTCGATATCCCGGTTATTCTCAAACAGGATTTGCTTCCAGTTTTCGATCAAATCGGCCTCGGTCGGGTATTTGATCACTTCGGGTGACCACCCCTTATCGAACAGGAGTGTGATTAGGGCTTTTTCAAAATCAGATTCTTTGTTGAAAATCATATGCTTACTCCTGTTATACAAACATTTTCTCGAGGAAAGACTGCTTGATTTGCTTTAGCTTTTCCAACTTACGCTGATGAAGGGTGATAAGGGTGTCAAGCTGGATGAAGAACCTGCCTATTCTGACCTGCTCGGCACTGTCAGCTGGATATGAAATATCTGTATTCTGGATTGCACTCTTTGAAACTGACGTTACCTTTATACCTTGCATCAAGGGCAAAAGCTGATCGTGGTATGCATCAGAATTCATGTAGTATCCAAGATACCCTGGGGCAAACGAACGAGTCGGGCGAAGTGGAATAGTATGCAGCCCTGAAATTGTTGGGAAGCCTTGTAAACCCGCAATTTCAGTGCATTTTCCAACAGCTTCATCTTCGGCAGTATCTGCCATAATTACATCGCCATCTTGTAATAGTGAGCTCTTAAACTTGTCAACGAGCTGCTGGGATGGAATGAAGGGCAAGGTAATCTTGGCTGCATCCAAATACTCGCCGAACTTGATAAGGACATCACCATAATGGACGTTCATTGCAGGCCCTGTTTCAGTGCTTAGTTCTGCCCTTGAAAGTGTGTTGTTAGACAGAAATGCAAAGATATCGCCCAACTTACGCTGTTCCCAAGGATCAGTGAATCCAGAAAAGCGTATTTCTGGAACATTGCTTCCATTGCGCGGGAACATTTTTTCCAGCATAGATGCTTTAACGGTTTTTAGTCTCTCATACTTACGCTGATGAAGGGTGATAAGGGTGTCGATACTTGCAAGCGACTCGCCAATGCGAGCCTGTTCCTCATAGCTCGGAAGATCTACAACTAAGTCTTTAACTATCGTCCCAGACAGGTTGCCTTGGCCACCTTGCAAGTATGTATCTACAATAGATTTTTTCTTCATACGAAGCCATTGCATAAGGAACTCAGAGTCATATCCTTGATGTGGCAAGATGGCCAAAATTGCTTGATTTATAGCCCCTTTCACCTTAGATCGGCTAACTTCTCCACTGGTTGCACCATACAACGCATAGAGAATATCACCCACATTTACCATTGCGGCAGAGGAATTTTTCAAGCCGCTTTCAGTGATAAAAAGCTCTGTATGATTTTCGCTGATTTCGCCAGATCTGATGAAAGGAATATCGCCACCATAATACTCATTTTTCCCCGCAGTTGGCGTTCCTCCAGAATATGAAGTGCTGATATCTCCCAGCTTACGCTGTTCCCAAGCGTCGGTATATCCAGCAAAACGGAGTTCAGGAGTGGTTTTTGTTTCAGGCATCTTCATCCCCTCCCAACAGCGTTTTTAGTTCCGCAATTCCCTTGAGATCGTAGGCGTTTCCGATCAGCAAACCAAGCATACCGCAAAAGTCTTTTTCCGTTCTGGCAATGTCCGTTTCCAGATCATTCAGCGTAACGGCGTACTTTTGCGAGAGAGCGATCACTTTCTTGGTCAGATCATCAATCACGGATTTCGGAAGCGCATGGATGGATGCAATCAACGGTTCGATCCACTTCTGATCCAGAAGCGCAATCACTTCCTCATCGGAAAGGGTTTCGATTACTTCCTTCGTATGATTGTGGAGGGCAATGGAAAGCTCCTTGGCCACTTTCTTGACATCCTTTTCTTCTTCCATCAAACTCTGAACGCGAATCATTTTCCCTTCAAAGGATTCGGAACCAAAAGGATATGCTGCTTGTAATTCCTTGACTCGGGCAGTCACTTTCCCTTTGACATAGACCCCGTTCCCTTCAATTGCAGCCCAATTCACTTCGGTGTGCTCTGCGACATATCGAAGTTTATCCCCTTTGCTGGCTTTTTGATCCAGCAGCTCGATATAGCCATACAGGCCGCGAAGTTCTTCCGAATCAACTTCGTCGTAAATTTCCTTTATTTTCTTCTTCAGTTCTGCGGCAACAAAGGCGGTATTATCATCATTCAGATAATCGCCGTCTTTTTCTTCTTCACTCAAAGAATCGATGATTTCTTCGTATTCGGAGGCTATTTCCGCAAGGCGTGCTTCCTTTTCCCGAACCGTCTTTGCTTCTTCAATCAATGCCGGAAGATGCTTCTGAGCAAGGTCAAATGGGATGATCCTGCCAACCCATCCTTCCTGAATTTCCTCTTCCTTTCCGTCTTTTTTCTTTATAACCATATTGGGGTCAACGATTTTTGTGGTGGAAAAACCTTCACGGCGAATCATTTCTACGTCCGCATCAATCACTGACCAAGCATTGTCCAACAGTTGATAGGCAACATAACGATCCACCAACGGAATCGAGGCAAGACGCCCGAATATATTGCTGCTCACCTGTTCCTCATTGACGTCCACTTGCTGGCTGTGTAGCCGGGAAAGAAGGTGCTCGCGAAGATAATCGCCGAAATCGGAGAAAGACTCGCTATACTTGCCCTTAAAGGAAACGATATCGGAATGACCGGTAATTGTCCCAGCTACATCCTCTACGCGCATGGAAGAGTACGGAGATTCATCAGAAATAAAGAGCGCATCACGCAGACCGGGGAATGCTGCCCAGAAATCCTTCAAGGTGTCAATCTCGCTGTTCGGAATCCCGCCGGACATGGTAGCCAGTATGTCCCAGCTTTCCGTAGCTTCGGAAGAATCCACATAGCGAGGGATGTTCAGGTTATAATCATTGTCGCGGATTTCCTGACGTTCAACTTTTCGGGAGAATTTCGGGATCGTGCGGCGGCCAACAACGGCATCGACAATGCGCTTGATGTCGGACGCCCGGAGCTTATTGTTTTTGCCGACTTTTTCAAAATGCTTAGACGCATCAACGATCAGCACATCGGTATTCTCGCGCTTTTGTCGCAGTACCATAATGATGGTCGGTATGCCAGTGCCAAAGAAAATATTTGCTGGCAAGCCAATAATCGCATCAATATTGTTTTTCTCAATCAGGTTCCGGCGAATGTCACCTTCTTCACCACCACGGAACAGGACACCATGCGGCAAAACAATGGTCATGATTCCTTCAGGCTTGAGGTGATAAAGATCATGAAGCAGGAAGGCGTAATCGGCCTTTGATTTCGGGGCCATACCATATTTGGCATACCGGGGATCGTGCTTTTTATCCTCGGTCGGCTCCCAATGCTGAGAATATGGTGGATTGGAAACGACAGCGTCCACATAAAGCGGAGAATAAACATGTTCTTCATCGAAGAATGGCCAGTCTTCTTCCAGCGTATCGCCGTTACGGGTAATGATGTTGTCAGGTAGAATGCCGCGCATGACAAGATTCATACGGGTCAAGTTGTAAGTATTCTCTTTCAGTTCCTGGGCATAATACTTGATCTTATCAGGATTGCCGGTGTGTTTGGCGACAACGCGGCCAATATTGATCAGAAGCGAACCAGAGCCCGACGTCGGGTCATAGATTTCGATTTTATCCTGATCCCGCAGATGATTGGCGACAATCTCGGACATAAGCAAGGACACTTCATGCGGCGTATAGAATTCTCCGGCTTTCTTTCCGGCATTCGCGGCAAAATTGGATATCAGGTATTCATAGATGAAACCGAGGACATCGTAATCCTCTTTTCCGTCCATCGGGATATCTTTGATCAGCTGAATCAAATTGCTGATGGCTTTGGTGCGTGCGCCGGAAGTGTCGCCCAATTTGGAAAGGCCGGTTTCCAGGGTATTAAAGATTTTCTCGAATACCTTTTTGTGCTTTGGGTCAATCAGACGATTGAATGCAGATAGGGCATCCGTCACATTCGATACGTCAAAAGCATTGCCCTTTTTCAGCCACGTCGAGAAAAGGTCTTTATAAGCTATAAAATACCCAAGCTGACGGCGGCAGTATTTGACGGTATCTTCATCCGCTTCGGTGAGTTCTTTTAGATCATCTTCGCCCCAACCGTCTTTTTTGAGCAATTGTTCTTCCTTTGTGGAAAGGAATTTATAGAAGATAAAGCCCAGAATATAATCCTTATATTCATTTGCTTCAATTTTTGAGCGGAGTTTATTGGCTGACTCCCAGATTTTAGCAGCAAGTTGTTGCTTGTTCATATTGACACGTGTCCTTTCTCGCGAAGACGATCGTAGCCTTCATGTAATTTAGTATAGCATAATCGATTAATCCTCAACGAATTCCATGATGTCATCGATGGATACGTTCAGGGCTTTGCAGATACGGCCAAGCACATCCGTGGTGACATTGTCGCCGTGAGTGAGTTTGTTCATAGTGTAATGGCTGACCCCGGCTAGTTTTTCCAGATCTCGCTTTTTGAGATCCCGATCAATAAGTAGTTTCCACAATTTCTTATAACTGGTGGTCATAGGCTTTACCTCGCGAAATATGAAATAATGCTACAGCTTATTCTATCACAACGTGTCTGTTTTTTCAAACAGAAAGTTTGCGATAACGTACACCAATGCCGATTATGCTTGTGTTCGGTTTTTTATAGCTTCTCTAATTCTTCCCAGATCCTGACCATGGCAAAGGTGTCGAGCTCGCAATAACGGAGAAGGTTTGCTTTGATTTCTGCTTTTTCTGCCGGGGAGGTTTCGTCGGAGACCATACGGTTCCATTCGGACGTGGCCTGATCGCCATGGTTGATAGGTAATTCTTTATAGGAAAGCTCCGGACACATGACAGGCAGAACCTTTTTGATAGACCAACTGCAATGGAAGTCCCGGTTGAGGTAATACTGGTTTTTGAACGCATCACCGAGGTCTTTGATCCTGTCGTTCACAGCCATGAGCCGGTCAGCCAGATCCGGATAGCTCTTGGCGGCGTCAGCGTTGACGCCTTTCTCGAAGCTTTCATTCCAGGCCAAAACAGTACCTTCGGCGCCGATATTATCCAGCATGCTTTCCACTGTATAGCGCAAAGGACAATCTTTTCCTTCATATATAAATTCTACGTGTTCAAGCGTCCCGTCTTCTCTGGCGATATGAAGCGAGTATTGTGTGGCTAATCGTTGATATGGCGTAATACCTTCAAACTGCGGGATGGGATCGGATGTGGTTTCGTAATCTAGGAAATAGATGGGGTATTCATATGAAGAAAGAATGTCCCGTATCTTTTCTGTATCAATCTTCACAGGTGCACCCTGATAGACAGAAAGATAAATGGCAGCTTTTCCGGAGAGGGCGAGATCAGCCGGAAGATCCAGCAGATCGAGTTTGCCAGCATCCCGGAGCTTGATCAAAGTTTTCCTTGAACGGGAGAGTAGTTCATAGATATTATGCTCCGGAAGATCGGGATGACAAATTGCTTTACAGCCGCAATCTTTGGGAGAAAAACAGGCTTCGAGGGCATGATAATCATCCAAAGTGGATACCCTAAGAGCCTCTTCGCGCATGTTTAGAACATCGGTGTGAAAGTTTTCTATCTGCTCATTCATGTTTACAGGGAAGAAAAGCTCCTGTAGATTCAGTTCTTTTCCTCGACGGTAATTGGCGTTCAGCATGAGAAGATAGCAATTGTCGAATTTAATATGTTTTTCTAGAATCAGTGCCTGAAACGTAATATCGTAAATGTGTTCATTATCAGGCTTTGGATTGTCAGGCTTGATGGTGGAGCTTTTGACTTCATACAGATCATACGAATCGGTTTCCGGTTTATAAACCAGACCGTCAGCACGAGCCAGGAATTCGCCATCAGTAAAGGTTTGCTGGGTGCGGAGTTCTTTCCCGTCAACAGCTTTGTAACGGCGTAGGTAATCCATAGCAAGGGCTTCCACACGATAACCGTCAGTAGCGTTCTTCTTATCAAAATCAGAAATCTGCGGATGCCAAGCATCATGATGTTTGGCCCAGAGATGTCTTGGTGAATCCAGATATAGACGTAAATCGGATTTGGTGATCATGGTACTTACCCTTTCTAAATTGATAGACAATTGTATGACGACATCTCAGAAGTAAGAAATTAACTATTCGTTGATGTAGCGGGATTTTCCTGCTGGTTTAGAAAATCGCTACGTTTCCTGAAAGCAAAAGATAAAAATCAACAGCGTTATGGCTATCGACCCATAATTATTTATTCTGCCAAACATCTCATCGGGATGCCGTAGTATTTCATACTATAATAACCAGTACCAGGCTGAACATAATTGCTTGTAAACCACAAGGAGAGAGCACGGGAGGCGCCATATGCACTAGATGTCCAATAAGCCCCCGTCGTTCCAGACTGTTCTATCCTTCCGTAAACATAATACCCATCAAACGAAAAATTATTTGGCTGCTCTCGAAGAAGAATAGATACGGCAATCCCCTCAGAGTCACTATATGAACTGTATCCGCTTTCTGGCAGATGCCCGACTAATACACTGGCTAACTGACCGTATTCGTTATTTGGTTGGTTTAGGTAGTAATCGCTCGTAGGTAAACGCCAACCGCTTGGGCAGATATCGCCGGATACCGGCGTAGTATTATTGAGTGACGTGAGACCGTGGCCGGCAGTGGCTGTATACCAGTTATAATATGGAGGGTTATAGTTTACTCTGTCTTGGCAGTCTGAGATGTCACTTGAGCACCAACTCCCAGTATTTGGTTCCGGAATCGTTTTGCTATCTATTGCCGCCATGAGAGCTTCAGATGGATTATTCGTGTTTTCTTTGGTTATATTTGCTTGGCTAAGATTTAGTCCTAAATTCTTCGTCATCCAGCACTTTCCATCGGCAAGCTTAGCAATAGGGTAAACAGTATTGTCGCGAGTATCGATTAAGCTTCCTTCATCACCAATAGACAAAGCACCGCAAATGTCAGAAGACATATCTTGCATTGAGTAGTAACCATTAACTTTAGTTTTGTTTCTGCTTGCATAAGCTAAGCCAAGTGGTGTAGTATCTGGGGCTTCAGTACTCGGATGCACCAACATAAATTTAACCTTCCCCTCATAAGTACCAGCAGCTTGATTTGGAGCAATATAAGCATTGAAGGTTGAAGTGAGGTTAGCACCAATAGATTGATCGGTAGTGGAGTTAAGAGAGGCTATTTTGGTATATGTTTCTGGTACTTCATGAACTTCTTCAAATTGGTTTTCTATAGTAGCTACATGGTTATTAGCAATAGTAGAATCAATACCAATAGTCATATTCCATTGTGAAGTAGAAGGAGAAGCTACATTACCTGTAGCAATCTTATAGTCTTCACCAAGAGTAGTAGTGAGATAGTTATTACCATATTCTTCATTGGTATAGCCTACAGCATAAATAGCAAAACCATTTGGGTCATTACAAACAGCTTTGAGATTAGCGGTTCCGATAGTTTCTGAAGTACCAGGATTAATGGTCTTAGTTAGACTAGTATTGGCTGGAGTGAGAGAACAAGCAGCAGGAACATTAACTGTGAGATCTATTGTGGCAGATGTATCGGCATTGGCTTTGGGAGCAGAAAGAACTGCGCCAGAAAGAAGAGTAAGACTCAACAGCCCTCCTCCAAGAAAAGTTTTTTTATAACTATGCATAGTGAGTTTTATGACCTCTCGATTATTTTTTGTATTGATTACAACTCTACTTATGCTTAGTATAACACACTTTTCTAAAAACAAGAGCTTTTTTATGATTCTGTCCAATCATCCAGTAGGCTTTCTGAAGTATCTCCTAGCATACCGTCTGCACTCAGCCAAACATCAGCGAGCCGAACACAGTCTTTCAGGCGAGAATCGGAGAAGTTAGCAGTTTCCCACTTTTCCATAATTAGGGCGAATTGACAACAGAAATTTGCATATAGGTATTCCCATGCCGGAGTATTGACCGGAGGCCAATCCGTTGCGGTATTCGCAACGACTTTTCTGAGGCTCATTCTCCATATATGATGATCATTCACTTTTTGCAGGACTCTGACCATTGGACAGTTTTTCTGTAGGAACCGAAAAGCAAAGGATAATCGATCTTCCCTCGACGATCCTTCAGGCATAATAGCCGCATCGGACATCATTTGATAAATCTCTTCACGAACATCACGGAGGATCCTTTCTGGACTTTTGAACAAACGATCATATTCTTCCGGATCAGTACCGGAGTATTCTAAAATGTCCTCATCTGTAACGTATTCGATTCTTCCTTGATGAAGTTCCAAGGCTTTTTCCAATCCGACGATGACTCTTCCGAACGATTGGTAATAGCAATACTGTGAATCCACCATCGGATTCTTTTTGTCACTTATTTTTTTGTTTGAGTTAGCTTTGTATTTGAACATAATAGTTTTCTCGTTTGGTTTTATCATAATGGAAAGAACAGATAGAAGAATAATGAGTTATTCATTTTGGCGGGATATTCCCGCCAATTTCTGAAAGTCGTTCCCCGCTTTCTCTATTGTTCTAATACCATAAGAAATATGAAAGATCAGGAAGAAGAAAACAATTACATCCCAACATGGGAAACACGCCTTAATAAACTACTACAGCAAGAGGAGGCTATAAAACAAACTGTCAGAACACAAAAAACGAATCTAACTATACTGGACAGATTATTAGCCATAATGCTATACGATATGGAATCTTCCGGCAACGATGATTATATTCCTGAGAACACAGCGTACCTTTATAGAAGCATAGGATTACTGGAGAGCACGTTTGAACGGAACTACTCCACCATGAATGGAATGATCGTCTTAACAAAAGCGCAGATTATAAAGGATATAGACACAAATGCAATCGGGGCATTCAGAGGGTTTTCTTATGATGTGGCGATCACAAAACTGTTTAGCTTCCTGGCACAAGACCAAGAAAAAGCAGATAATTCAGCTGGAATCAGGCTGAACTTTGCGCTGAGAAGGTTCAATGAAGAATTCTGGGCAACTGCGCTGCATGGCTTCTATCCGCTGATTGCCGAAGAGTGGAACTCATATAGTCCAGATATAAAAGAATTCCTGTTCGGATGGTTTGCTGTTTGTTTAAGGATCGTGCTGATTTTATGGAGTAAACGCGGGTTCGCTTTGCAAAATGTAGATGATTGCAAAAAGCTGATCAATCTAATTGGATTCATAGGAAAAAGCAGAGTTCAAGAAATCGAAGATGCTATGTCACCGTTTCTTCAGCAAGAAGAAGGCTAAAGTATCCGACAACACATGTACAACATATGTCCATTAGACTGATATCATCGGTTGTGATAGACTTATCACCGAAAGGAGGAGCAAGGAACCAACTCCTCCGGTAACCCGCGAGACGGCAGAAGGTGCATCCCCCTCATGCACTTTCTAGCCGTCTTTTTCTTCTCTCAAGTTAGAAAGAAGGTGCAATCGATGAACAGGCAACGAATCTGGAACGAAGAGACCGAAAAAGAGATGACAAACTACATTCCCCAGTTCGACGAAACTGCTCTTTCCACTCCATCACAAAAACGGGTCAGACGCTGTTCGGATTATGAAGCCACCACCGCAATGATACGCGCCATTCGGCTCGCCAATCATCAGAAGGTGGTAATGGTCGGTACACTCTGCCAAACTCAGTTGGAGGATGTAGTTACAGCGGGCATTTGTCGCAATCCACGTCCTCATGCTGCGGCCAACTTATGCTCTTTGGCGGAAGCTAATGCGGAGTATATCCGCCGACTGATCCTGGATGACTACGATCCATATTGGAGGTGACCAGTATGATTGAAAATGCACATAGGACATTCTGGACGTACTGGCTGATAGGATTAGGTGGCCTCGGTCTGATGACTTTCCTCGTGGTGTGTTGGGATGGTATCTGCGATTTCTTTGAAGGATTCTTTGACTTGTTTTTCGCCGAACCGCTAGACGAGGATCAAGAAGAAGAAAGGCGCAGGAGGAAGCAAGCAGTCCATCGTAGGCGTAGACGTAAGTGGAGAATCTTCTTACCATTTATATCGCGCCGCCGCCGGAAATGGATCATGAAATCCGACAAAAGACATACTGAGCGCATGTGCAAAGACTCCATGGCAGAATGCTTAGCTACCCATGAAGACATTCTGGATGCCATGTATGACGATTCCCCTTCAATGGGGGAAATCTATCGCCGGGTTAAAGAGCGGTACCGAGAGTAATCGCCTCTATAGGTGAACGCGAGTTTTGTAAAATGGCGGGAATCTCCCGCCAAATCGCCGACCGAAAGCTTTCGAATGATTCATACTCTGATATGATTTTGACAAGTTGTCAATAATACCGCGATATACCAATCGCAGAAAGGACAAGGTACATTTCCATGAAACACAATAGAATACAAAACAGTATCAACCCTGAGGAGAACCTTGTGGCCGTCAATCAGCCCAAAGCTGATGTGATCTACGCTGATCCGCCCTGGGACATTAATCAGAAAGGCCATTTCGGAGCCAGCCAGCACTATGAATTGATGACGCTCAATAGGATCAAAGCCATGCCTGTCGCTGATCTGTGTAACGAAGACGCTGCCTGTTTCCTGTGGGTGACGAATGGCCTGCTGCAGGAAGGGCTGGATGTGCTCAAAAGCTGGGGATTTTCTTATCGGAGTCCGTTCTACTGGGTCAAATCCCAAATGGGCCTCGGCCAGTACCTCAGGAACGCTTCGGAAACGCTTCTGCTCGGAGTTAAGGGGAAGATGCCAGTGGATTTCCGGGCACAACCGAACTGGGAGTTTCTTCCCCGCCAGGAACACAGCAAAAAGCCGGAAGAAATGTATGCCATCATTGAACGGCTATATAAGAATCGCTCCTATGTCGAACTGTTCGCTCGTAAACGCCCGACCAATAAAGGCTGGCGGATTTGGGGCCTGGAGGCCGAGGGTGGCAGTGACATCTTCATTCCTGGCTATCCGGTTGGTAACTACAGTAAGGCAATAAAGCTGGCTAAGAAAAACGACCTTGAAGGAGATGAGCCACAATGATCCCGCAAAAATCCTTCTTCCAAAAAATCCTTGAATCTGCCGCTCTCTTCGCACTAGCCGCTTGGCTAGTGCGGACGGGGGTGTGCATGATCCAGAGTGTTTGGGGTTGGTTAATTCTGCTTTCTGTCATCACCGGAGTGATTGTCGTCGTCATCCGGGTTCACAAATACTATAAAGGAAGCAAATTCTGATTGGAGGTCGCCATGAAGAAACCCAGTAGAGATTTCTCTTGGTATGAGATGAATTGGGAACGACCGTTTGAGCTGGAAGACATATACGCTCTGCTTTCCCATATTGGGAGCTTGACACCGCGAGGCTATATGGTTATGGAAGTCAGAAGCCGTGACGGGCAAGTGAACTATAAGGTAGGTATTGCTCCGGAATACAGCAGCAAGCTCCGTGAAGTATTTGCCGCTCACGGCAGCATTGAGTTCCTCGAATGCGAGAAACCGAATCGTAAACCGATGGATGAAGCACGGTATCTTACGGTCAGCAAACCCATTCTTTCCCTCAATATCGATGTAACTGGTAGCGTGATCCGTTCCGGATTGGCGGCACTGGCTGCAACCCGGACAGGCGAGGAGTCCGTTATTCAGGTGGTACTCGGCAGAGGATTTTCTCCCAGCCCGACGCCTCATAAATTACAAGATCCGCACGAATCATGGCTGGATCTGGCCCTGTTCGGCATCCGCGAAGCGACCTCTGACAGTGTCCGTTCCGCGAAGGAAAAACTGGATCAATTCATGTTCCAAGTGATTATCCGGGTAGGAGCAAGCGGCAAAAACGCGGTGGGCAGAGTTGATCAGATTGTTTCTGCTCTTAGGGTGCTCGAATCGGCTGGAGTAAACATCCGAGCTAAACCTGAGGAACCGTATTATATCGACGGAGTGCATATTCCATGGACAATCAATTTGAGACTGTCGGTCAAAGAAATCGCGCCGTTTCTGATGCTCCCAGCTGGCGAAGATGATCTTCCCGGCGTGCCAGGTCTTCACCCGAAACGTTTGCTACCGCCGCGCTGGTATCAGGCTCCGGACAAACCAAATCAGGATCGTACTTTTGCGCGAGCTTTGAACAGTACACAGAAGCCTATCAGCATCTCTCCTTTAGATTCCTTGGAGCACACGATTATCCTCGGGCCCACCGGTTCAGGTAAATCAACGGTGATGGAACATTTGATTCTCTCCGATATCCGGGCTGGACGTTCTGTGCTGGTGCTCGACCCGAAAGCTGATCTGGTCACCAATATCCTTGAGCGTATCCCAGAGGAACGCCGGGGAGATGTAGTAGTAATTGATCCGAGCGATCCAAGCCCGGTAGGGTTCAATCCGCTGGCCTTCAAAGGGTTCAACAAAAAAGAGTTGGTGGCAGACGCAATCCTCACCGTCATGAAAGAACTCTTCTCCGAGTCGTGGGGTATCAGAACACAGCAGATTCTGTCTGCCGGACTTTTGACCCTAACCGAAGAAAAGGAAGCCACACTACTTTGGCTCCCAATGCTGCTCACGGATGAGGCATTCCGTCACCGGGTGGTCAGCCAATGTCATGATCGCATTGGGCTACTTCCCTTTTGGCAACAGTATGAGGCTATGAAGGAATCCGAGCGTAATACTAACATCGCGCCGGTGCTCAATAAGATGCAACAGTTTGTATTCCGGCCGGGGCTGAGAGCGGTGCTCGGACAGGCAAAACCAAAGTTCGACTTGATGGAGTTGTTCCAGAAAAGAAAGATCGTTCTGGTACCACTGAACCGTGGAATCATTGGAGGTGAGTCAGCTAGGCTACTTGGTTCACTCATTGTGGGCCTGACATGGACGCTGGCTTTGTCACGGGCGAACCTTCCACCGGAAAAACGCCATTTGGTATCGGTTTATATTGACGAGCTTCAGGACTATCTGTCACTGCCGACAGATCTGGCGGATGCTCTCGCTCAGGCAAGAGGACTGGGAGTTGGTATGACCCTGGCCCACCAATACCGCGGGCAGCTTCCTCCTGAAATCAGAGCCGGGGTGGATGCCAATGCCAGGAACAAAATCATCTTTGGACTGAACGGCACTGACGCAAAGGAGATCGCTCACTTCGCCCCGGAGCTAACACCAGATGATTTTATGATGCTACCGAGGTACCAAGTCTATACCAATATCATGCAGAACCGGAGAGCGACAGGGTGGATGCAAGGAGTGACTAAGGCACCTGATCCTCCGATCCGAATGGCGGCAGAACTCAAAGCTGAGTCCATGAAACGCTATGGTAAACCAGCTGAGGAAGTGGATGCTGAGTTTCTCAAGCTCTATGATGCGGTACGAGAAAAGAGTAATGCCGATGCAGCTGATCAGCCTACTATGGCTGACACTCCACCTAATGACGTGAATCTCGGGAGGGGGAGTTAAGACTATGAACGACGACTTCACTCACTCAAATCAGGATGATATGAGGAATCTGTCTTGGAATCTCTGGCGGAACCTGTGTTGGAATCTCCGCTTGATGAACACTAAGCAGAAATCCCCGACAGAAACGCAGACATGGGTAGTTATGGGAAGCGACTTATTAGCTGTTGCTAATAATAATTCTATCTGCCACCCGGCCAGGCCAGGAGGTACCCCATGAGCCCTCGGATCAGCAACCGGCAGCTCGGAGAAATCGAGATGCGCATCACGGAAGTCGAACGCCGAATCCTCAAAACTCTGCTGTTCTTCAAGCTACTCAAGACCGATCAGCTCAGACGAATGTTCTTTGCAGACGGACATGCTTCGCTCCAAGCCTCCAAGACGCACACCACAAAAATCCTGCGTCGGCTCAAAGCATACGGCCTGATTGATCACCTCGCCCAGCAATACATTCTCGGCTGTTATGGCCCACAGCAACTGATCTGGCATCTCACTGAGGCCGGATACCGGTTACTGACGCTTGATACCGAACCGGAAGATAAACGCAGAAGGTTCGTTGAGCCTACTACCAGTTCAGTCAGGCACACCATTGCGGTAGCGGAATGCCATCTTCAATTCTCGGAGATCTGTAAAGCGGAAAAGCAGCTGTCAATTAACCGCATGGAGATGGAGCCGGATTGCTGGAGGGTATACCAGAAGGATGGTAAGACCATTTCTCTAAGACCTGACCTTTACGCAGAAACCCTGTGTGGAGAATACCGGGACAGATGGTTTATAGAAATGGATCTGGACACAGAGTCGACCCATGTTGTGATAGAAAAGTGTCGCCGCTACCATCAATACTATTTAACCAACAAGGAGCAGCTTGCCACTGGCAAGTTTCCAGTGGTGATGTGGATCGTACCGAGCGAGAGAAGGAAGCAAAATATCGTTTCCGCGATCAAGCAGACCTTTGGTGACCGCTATGTGCATATGTTCATTGTGATCACCCCGGAAAGGCTACACGATATCTTACTCAACGGCGTGAAGAAGGAGGATTTATGCTAAACGCTATACATCGCCCAAATGCCCCACGCGTGCCACCAATAGCTTGAGGGCCAGCCGGTATCGCAGTTCCCTCTGCTATCGGCCAGGAAAGGCCACAAAACGCGAACCACGCCCCTCTCCAGCAGCAGACAGTATGCTAGGGGAAAACGGAAAACGGTCAGCTGATAGAAATAGCAACCTTAACCTATAAAGGAACAATATGAACCAAATTAACTTTAACCAACCGGAGACCCGAATATGTCACATTTTACAGTAGCAGTATTCCATAAGGAGGATCAAAGTATCGAAGAACTGCTTGACCCCTATGAGGAAGTTATCAGCATCGATCCTCGCGATAGTCACTCGAAAAAGAGAGCTATTCAGTTCGCCCGACGTCATTATGATGATTGTAAAAACTGTACCGAGATAACATGCATGAAGAAGATTGTGGCAAGAAACAAACCGGAAAAAGATGGGATTATCTATCTCAGCAATCCTGAAGGTAAATGGGACTGGTGGACGATTGGAGGCAGATGGAACAAACTGCTGACAATCAAAAGCTCTGAAGAAAAAGTAGACTTAGCCAGAGTATCTGACATTGATTTTTCTCCAAACCCGAATTTCTATAACGATGCGCTCGTTGAATGGGATGCGGTGGTTGAAGGAAAAACAGTTGATGGTCTGCCGCCAGATCCGTTTGTCGACAAGGATGAGCTAGTCAAGATATATAAGACCAGAGATACCTATGCCACAGTTTATGCCTGTTTCCACACGTATGCCGTTATCACTCCTGATGGGAAATGGCATGCACAAGGCAGTATGGGATGGTTCGGAATGGACTCCGCTTCGACTGAGGAGGAACGAGACTGGCGTACTCATTATAAAGAGCGGTTCATTGATACTGCTGACCCGGAATGGATACTGACAATTGTTGATTGTCACATATAAGGGATTCCAACCGAAAGAAAACTGGAATCACCTGTACCTTACAAAGCAAACCACTAAATCGCTATCAGCAAACCAGCAATCCGTTCACTCCTAGCATACTCTCTGCTGCTGGGGAATCCAGTGACAAAACCCAAAGTTCAGAAGTGCACAGGGAGAGAAACGCGGGACGAAAAGTATCAACATAAACTCGAAAGGAATATCCATGACAGGAGAAGAAACCAATCAAAAGAAAACAACTGCAAAAGAGCTCGACAGGGCCATAAAACTCGTAAACGAAGCAATCCACGCAGAAGAGGAGCGACTCAAAAAGATTGCCTCTGCGGAGGAGCAATCGCCAATCATGCTCGAAGGATACACCAACACAAATCATTTTTGCCAACTGATGGTGGATCCTAAGGATGTCGCAAGAATCATGCTCGAATACAACTATCCAACATGGAAGGTTCTTGAGGAAGAAACTCCAGAGGCTATGTGGGAAGATTTGGGTAGATTTTATGGTCTATCGGCTGCTTGCAGTGCAGATATCTAGCTTCTGGCTAAGAGATCCTTTGCCCAATTACCTTTGCTAAATCATCCTCGTGTTTCTTCTCCCTGTGCACCTGTGAGCTTTGGGTATTACGATCTTGAGGAAGGAGGCGAGAACATGTCGTTTTTCCATCCATTTACAGATGTGAGAATAAAGGATAATTCTAACCTTATTGAATTATAATCGTGTAAAATGTGTCATTTGGCGAGTTAAAATAGCTATTCTACACTATTTACGAATCGTGTAGAAAAGGCTAAAACGTATCTTTTGCGCGACAGGAATACAGATGTGTAGTCCTACCATTTTAGAACCTCAAAAATGAGGTTTTCTTATTTTACAGGGAAACTCAAGAATATGGCACTGTAAGATATCGAAAAAAAATTGCGAATGATGTGCTTAAATGATAGGAGTTGAACCTCTTTTATTTTTTTGGTTTATTCGTAATAAATGAGAATTTTCTCATTTTTTTCTTACGCCAATCAAATACATCCTTTCGGCAGTTACTGGCGGCAGCCCATCATTATGTCCGTGTGGGCGGTTGTAATTGTAATCATGGATGAATTTCTCTACCCTCATCTTCATTTCTTTTATGGATGAAAAGGGATGCATGTTGTAAGCATCGTATATGAATTCCGCCGTGAAACGAGAAAAGAATGATTCAATTGCTGCATTATCAAAGGGGTTTCTGCTTCTTGAATACGAGTGTTTCGCCTTATGCCTCGTGATAATGCGGTTTGCGCTTATCGATCGGTTTGTTGCTCCGCCGTCGCTATGGATAATCAGCCCTTTCTCTGGGTTCCTGACAGAGAATGTGTCGTTTAATGTTCCACAGACTAGACGCCCACATTCTTTACTGCCTAATCGGTATGCGATTATTCTTCTAGCAAATAAGTCTTCAATTGCGCATATTTCAACGCGTCGATCTTTACAATAAAACATTTTGCAATCTAACACCCACTTCTGGTTTGGTCTGGTAGCGTCAAAGTTTTGCTTTATTAGGTTTTCTTTCTCTCTTTTTCTTTTGAATGCTTCATTCGTGTCGCGTTTACGCTTCTTAGGGGACGAGCCTTTAAGACCTAAATCACGCATAATCTCTCGAATATAGTTTTCTGAAATTTTCTCTTTATATTTGCTATTTAATATATAGCGAATTTTTGACGCACCGTAACTTTTTCCGCTTTCCATAAAGATTTTCGAGATTAGCTTTTCTAGACGTTTTTTTCGTTCCACAAACCAAGCGTTGTTGCCTTTGTTGTCATAAAGAAAGTGATGGTAAGTAGTATGATGAATTCCGAATGCGCCGCAAACTAGATAGTTTTGATATTTATATTTTCTTTGAAGTCCAAGCATATATGACTCCCTGATTGTGATTGGCGTATTTTGAATGAAAGGAGAATTAATAACGATTTCCAACATTTTCTTATAGTCGGTGCACTTCTTTTCTAATAATAGGTATTTATATACTGTAAATTCGCCGTATGGTGTTTTGTGTTTTCTGTACTTTGACAACCATTTATATATTGTGCTCTGAGGAATGGCGTATTGATCATGAATTTCGTGAATCGATACCCCGTCTTCTATTTTCTTAACAATTGCTTGAATATAATTTCGTGTATGGTGTTTGGGCATTGTTTCTCCATTACTTATTTTATTTCTATTATTATGTTTTATATGTAGCATAATACGAATCGGATTCTGTTCTCTTTAGAAATCAGAGTTTTATATGGTGTATTATTATTATAATGATATTCGATATTCAGTTTTTTATTGTCATTATTGTAATATCCTTTGCTTTAGGAATCTTATGCTGGTTGTTCTTTAATCACGGAATTGATAAGATTAAGCACCCCGAAGAATGGAAAGACGCTGGAAGCTCTGGGGAGAGGGTTCTGTATAATGCTTTAATTAAAAAATTTTATGTACCTGAAGAACAGATTTTTCGTAATGTCTATATTCCAGCTAAAAACGGTACTACCTCAGAGATAGACTTAATTGTAGTTTCTAAAAAAGGGCTTTTTGTCTTTGAGTGTAAAAATTACGGTGGACGCATTTATGGGGATGCCAAATATAATGAATGGTTGCAATATATCGGTAGCAAAAAGGAGTCATTTTATAATCCATTATTGCAAAATAAGACTCACGTAAAAATCCTAAAGGAGCTTCTTGAGAAGAACGATATAAGGATACCAATTGTTCCGCTTGTAAGTGTAACTTCTCGAGGGGAATGGAAAGTTAGAAATCTTGGCGATGAAGACTATATTCTCGGGGTTAACTGCCATTTCGGGACGATTTATCACGCTATGCCCGATCTTGAACGAATGTCCGAGTGCTTTAAGCCGATAATAGGCATCCTCTCGCGTTATTCTAGGCCAGATTCCAGTATTAGAGAAGAGCATATTGTCAGTATTCGAAAAAAAGACAGACGCACTAAACGAATTCGTTGAAAAGAATATTTTCGCAGAATCGTGTAGAGTTCCTTTGAGAGATGTGTTAATTTTATGATTCGTTAGAAAAAGATAAGGAAACTTATGCCAAGTGTAACGTAGCATTTTCTACATTCGCCGTTATTACGCCTGATGGTGTCTGGCACGAGGAAGGCTCTATGGGCTGGTTTGGATTATCTTCTGCTTCGGCAAAAGATGAATACGAGTGGGTAAACCACTATAAGGAGCAATTTATCGATACCGCCGATCCGGAGTGGATTCTGACAATTGTTGATTACCACATCTAAAGGTACCTCAATCTATCCGTACATTATCAAGTGTCCTATCGAATAAACCTTCACACGTTAATCTCCAAGAAAGAGTAGCATTTCTCTCGCATACTACCTCTCGCATAGCCTACGCCACCGGGCTTCAGCATCAGATGAATAGCCTTGTTTTCATGAAGTTTTATCATGAGTCTGTTTATTCTGTTACGCATCGAATTGAGTACCCGAAGTACGTGCCTAATACGTATGTCCCTAAATCAATATAATTACTACCAATTGCAGTTCCGTAAACATTCATTCCTGACCTAGGATAAATAGTTGACGTCCAGTAATAACCGGTATTACCACGGTTATATTGACCAAAGTAATCCATGCTGCCAGAAGTCACATAATTTGAAGGAGATGCAAACCATCGCTGTACTGCATCTGTAGTCCATTGAGGAGACTGTCCTGAGCCTCCCATAGCAAGATCAAGTGTGGGATAATCAGTTTTCTTTGGTAGATGCCAGTTTTTTGGACAAATATCTCCTGCAGCTTCACCGCCACCATTTGTTACGGCAGCGCTTGTTACGCTGGCGCTTACATTTCCAGCTGATGCTGTATAGTAGTTATAGTATACTCCGTATTCATCATATGAATTTCCATTTGAATCGACAGTTGGATCATTGATACTTATTGTCGAGAATTGTATTTTATCAGTGCATGTTGCCGCCAAATTGTTACACCAATCACCATTGTTGGGTGTTGGATGATTGGCAACGCCGCTAAGAAACTCTGCGGTAGGGTTATTTGTATTCGTAGCGGTTATATTTGCCGTCTGCAAGTCAAGCCTTAGATTTTTTGTCATCCATAGTTTACCATCAGCAAGTCTTGCGACAGTGTATTCTTGCCCATCACGTTCGTCAATGGCAGTGACCGTTTGCTCCTGAAGAACATCGTTCCCCCATTTGGATACATTTTGCATCGTCCTCCGATCTGCAACGCAACGTACTGTAAAACTACCTGTTTTGGGATACTGACTATTAGGATTCAACGTCCCATTATTAATCCAAGCCATTTTCGCGACATAATTTGTACTAGATCCACCACCCGAATCAGCCGATGATGTCCAATAAAAGCCTGTCATTCCAAAATAGGATGGATAACGTGCATCTCCAGAATAAACAAAATGAGCTGATCCGGTAATTAAATCGCCATTCTGCTCTGCAGTCAATTGCTTTAATCTATAATACTCTCCGTCCTCTGTTCCGCTTGGCAAATGCCAACCAGAGGGGCATATATCACCAGTAGTATTACCGCTTGTCATTTCATATGTTCCATTCCCAGCTGTTGCAGTAAACCAGTTATAGTAAGCTCCATACTCATCATAAGTATGTCCCGAAGGATCAACGGTATTGTCTCCGATTTTGCTTACATCGAAAGAAATCTTATTAATACATTCTGCAGAATTATCGTTACACCACACATCTGTCGGTTCGGGGGGTATACTCAGCGCACTCATGAAGTACTCTGTTGGGTTATTTGTATTTTCCACTGTGATATTGGCCGTCTTCAAATTCAATCTTAAGTTTTTTGTCATCCATAGATTCCCATCATCGAGTTTTGTGACTGTGTATTCTTCTCCATCACGTTTATCGATAGCTGTAACTGTCTGCCCACCGGCGACTTCTCCACCCCATTGAGCCACAGTCTGCATAGTTACACCGTAAAAACGATCTGGGGCTTGAGTGTCGCTCGGATGGACTAATGCAAACTTCACCTTCCCTTGATAAGTCCCAGCAGGTTGGTTAGGAGCAATGTAAGCGTCAAACTGTGCAGTTAAGTTAGAGCCAATGGATTGATCAGTAGCAGAAGCAAAGGAAGCAATCTTGGTATAGGTAGCCGGAATGTTGCTAGCCTCATCAAAGTCATTTTCTATAGTAGCAACATGGTCATTTACTACATCGTCATCATTATCAATAGTCATGTTCCAGTTGGAAGCAGATGTACCAGTACCAGTGTGAATACTATAGTTAGTACCAAGGTCGGTAATAAGGTCAGTATTGCCGTATTCGCTGTCGGTATAGCCTACAGCATAGATAGCAAAGCCATTAGCGTCATTGCATAGAGCTTTAATGTTAGAAATACCAATAGTATCACTTGTACCAGGATTAATGGTCTTAGTTAGACTAGTATTAGCTGGAGTGAGAGAACAAGCAGCAGGAACATTAACTGTGAGATCTACCGTAGCAGATGTATCAGCATTAGCTTTGGGAGTAGAAAGGATGGCTCCAGAAAGAAGAGTAAGAGCAAGGAGTGAGCCTAAGGGTTTATAGTTGGTTTTGTACATTTGTTGGTTTCCTTTTATCTTCTTGTTTTTATTGCGCTATTGTGAAACTTTTGCCGCTGGCTGGTGAAGCGTAAGTAGATATCGTGCTTCCATACATTTGACTAGTAGTATTGCTGATGCTGTTTCCATTGATCTGAGGAATAGTTATAGACCAGTTAGTAGCGCTATAACCGGAACGGTAAAACATATTACTCATATTTGTCACGCTAGAAGTATTCCAACTGGAAAGATTAAGCGAGAAGGTAGTGGCATTATAACCAGCGCAATCAAACATATTGCCCATATACGTTACGTTCGAAGTATCCCATGATGAAAGATCGAGAGAGAAAGTGGTGACGTTATGGCCGGTGTTGCTAAACATATTAGACATATTCGTTACATTTGAAGTGTCCCACGAAGAGAGATTGCCGATAGACCAAGTGGTAGCATTGCGGCCGGCATAAGAGAACATGCTGCCCATGTTTGTTACGCTGGAAGTATTCCAGCCTGATAGATCAAGAATAAAGGTGGTAGCGTCAGAGCCTGCACCGATAAACATGCCATACATATCCGTTACGCTTGAAGTATCCCAATAAGAGAGGCCAACAATAGACCAATTAGTTGCACTGCCACCAGCATCAGAAAACATGGTACGCATATTTGTTACACTAGAAGTATCCCATGAAGAAAGATCACCTATAGACCAATTGGTGGCTTTATAGCCAGCGTGATAAAACATGCTTTCCATATTTATTACTCTTGAAGTATCCCAATAAGAGAGGCCAACAATAGTCCAATCGGTTGCGCTGCTGCCAGCATGGTTAAACATGTTACTCGTGTCTGTTACGCTCGAAGTATCCCAAGAAGAGAGGTCGAGATTGAAGGTAGAGGTTGACTCACCGGTATAGTAAAACATATTATTTATATTTGTTACATTGGAAGTATCCCAAGAAGAAAGGTCGAGATTGAAGACACGAGCGTTGCGACCAGCATCAGAGAACATATAACTCATATTTGTTACGTTGGAAGTATCCCAGAAGGAAACGGCTGGAACCGCGGAGAGATTTGCGATACGGCTAAATAGATACGATGAATCCGGATTCATGATTGACGTAGCGTTGCCGGAATAAACATACATAATACCCTTATCGTCGGTATTATCGAAGAAAATATAGACTGGGTTTTCTGAATCAGCTAAGGAGATTGTGTTAGCGTCAGTAGGTTCAAAGCCTTCTGGGAGATCATCAGCAGTCTGGATGGATTTGATGAGATTGTCCGAATCCGAATATGTCTTGCTTGAGTCAGCAGCTAAGGATTTCATCTTGGCGTTGACATTCATACCTGTATCCAGCATAGCCGGACGACTAATCGGAGCTTGATGAGTAGAAGGATGCACCAACGTAAACTTCACCTTCCCCTCATAAGTACCAGCAACTTGATCGGGAGCAATGTAAGCATCAAAAGTAGCGGTTAAGTTAGTGCCGATAGTTTGGTCAGTAGTTGATGTGACGGTTGCGATTTTGGTGTTCATATCAGGAACTACATGAGGCTCGTTGAACCCATTTTCTATTGTAGCAGTATAGTTCCCAGTAGCCTCTGCATTAGCAATGGTCATATTCCAGTTGGAAGCAGAAGTGCCAGTACCAGTATGGATGCTATAATCAGTACCTAGATCAGTAATAAGGTCAGTATTGCCATGAGTATTGTTAGTATAGCCAATAGCATATATAGCAAAACCATTTGGGTCATTACAAACAGCTTTGAGATTACTGGTACCAATAGTATCACTTGTACCAGGATTAATAGTCTTAGTTAAACTAGTATTTGCTGGGGTAAGAGAACAAGCAGCAGGAACATTAACTGTGAGATCTACCGTAGCAGATGTATCAGCATTAGCTTTGGGAGCAGAAAGGATGGCTACAGAAAGAAGAGTTAAGCTAAGTAAAGAGCCTGCTCCTAGATATGCTTTATGGTTTGACATGGTAATAACTATGACCTCTCAAGTTAAGTAACTTTTATTACTTGTTTATTTTATATTGTTGACCAACTCTACTTATGCTTAGTATAGCATACTTTATTTGAATGTAATACACTATTTTGCAAAAAACAAAAAGCCGTCACGGGTCATTGTGACGGTTTCTAGTAGAAAAGATGAGGAATCGGTCGGAGAGACACTTCTTCCGCATCCAATAATAGAAATCTTTACATGGAGTAAAGATGCTGAAACTATGATCGCGAATAAAAGTTTCAGTAAAAGGATTGTAGCATACAGAAATTCATAACCCAAGCATAATCATGTTCGGCAATATGCTAAAATTGACGTAGGGTATAGAAATGGATCTTGCGACCGAAGGTCAGAATAAGATCATAGAAAAATGTCGCCGCTATCATGAATACTACCAGACCAACAGAGAACAGCAGGCGACCAGTGTGTTTCCGCTTATAGTCTGGATCGTGCCAACTGTCGAGCGAAAAGAACGAATGACGGGAAACATCAAAAAAGCTTTCTTAAAAGGATATGCCCGCATCTTCCTTGTTATCACGCCGGAAGAACTTACACACTGTACTCTGGGATGGGGCAAAGAAGGAGGAATTGTGTTAGTCAGAAAAGCCCCGCAGGGCGGGGCTGAAACTTGTTAGATAGCGGAATAATTATCAGGATTAGAAAGCATCTCCTGTATGGCGCCAACAGCTTTAAGCTCCCATTCTTTTTGTTCTTCGGATGAAGAATAAATAGCTTGTGGATGGCTATACCGGATGCCGATTTCCTTTCCGAAGGAATTCGTAAGGATAATCGGGCAATCAACTCCAGAACCGGGGTCTCCTTCAACGTCGATTTCTCCCATAGCGCATTTGTGCGGATTTCTAATTATACCGATAGCGCCCTGTCCACCCGAATTATAATACATATCGGAAAAGTTATCATTGAAAGCTGGGTTTTCGGTATTATCATCGGTTACGCGAGCGGAAACATAGAGAGAAGAATAATCGCCGTCTGTATTGTATAAGAAGCCGACATTTTTTACTGTATCTGGTATTTTGATCTTAATTCCCCATTCTCCAATATAGATGTATTCCTTGGCGTTGACCGCTGCGGCAGGATCAGATATGACGACGGTCTTGGTATCTTCTTTAACTTCGATCTTGTCGGTCTCAAGCGTTGTCGTAGTTCCGTCCTGGTTCTTGATTTCCACTTTAAGATCGGAGATTTGTTGCTTGATAGAGTTTGTCTGAATCATCTCGTAGACTCCGAAGCCGATACCACCAACAGCAAGAACAGCGCATGCAATCATCCCGACCATCATACCTTTGCCAGTTTTACCGGCTCCGGCGGCAGCATCCACCATCGTGCCGTCATCCATGTTTGTATTCATCTTTTGTTCCATAAGATTGTTTTTCCTGTTTATCGTTACAATTATTATACGCTAACGCTTTCTGAAAGAAAAGCAATAACTCACGCTAAACGGCGCAGGAATGAGGACTTACATTAATGGCAACGTGATTTCGACACCATTACACTTAGGCACGCCCGCGATTGGGAAGCCGGTAAGATCCTCCTAAGGGGATCTTATTTTTTGGTGTAATAGAGATGGTTCAAATTGAAAAATGACACAAATAGACGAAGATTTTATTTTTCACAAAATCGTGTAATAGAACCATAAATGATACATTTGTCTAAAGTGTGTCAATTTGGCTAGGGTTATTAAATTGTATCGTTTGGTTCAACGAAACACAAAATCATTGCCTATTACAATTTCCCGTCAACAGCTATATATCGGCGAAGATAATCCATAGCAAAGGCTTCCACGCGATATCCATCAGCTGAATTTTTCTTGTCAAAATCAGAAATCTGCGGATGCCAGGCATCATGGTGTTTGGCCCAAAGATGCCTTGGAGAATCCAGATACAAACGTAAATCGGATTTGGTGATCATTGTGGTTGCCCTTTCTTCATTTCTTATGATTATTATATGCCACAGACGTGATTTCCGAAAATTCAATATTCGCGTAAATGGCGCTTATTTTCTGCCATTTTTATCAACGTGTTTGTATTGTGACGAAAAAAAGACCGACAAGTTCAACCGCCGGTCGTATTTTCGACTATTGTTCTGCTTCGTTTTTGTTACGCTTTTTCCCAAGTAGAATCACAGCACCAGTTACGGCAGCCAGACCCGCACCAGCTATTGCAACTGTAGTAAAGACATTAGATTCATTAGTCTCATCAGTTTCTTGAGAACCAGTACTGGTTTCATTATACATCTGAACTCCAAGCGGTTTTGTGTTTACGGTTTCTGATTTAGTACTGGTCGTATCATCTTTTTTGTCATCAGATTCATCTACTCCTGTCTGTTCAGGATCGCTTAATGTTTGACCACTGTAGTACTGCATCGCTAAAGGAGTACCCGAGTAGGATGAGTTGGTGCTCATAGGAGTTGCATTCCCTGACGTATTAGCTGGGGATCCATTGTTGGCTGGTGAGTTGCTGGAATTAGCACCTGGGACATAGGTGCCACTGATGACACTTCCAGGACGGCTTGTGAATGAAAAGCCAGAGACTGCAGAGGATGGAACACTATCGAACATCCAGTAAAACTTATTTGTGTCTTCTGATGTGCTTCCGTCTGTTGCCTGTACATTGCTCACATTCCAGTTAGTTATAGCAGAAATGTCAGAGAGAGATGTCGCGCGATAGAATGTTCTGGTCATATTGATTACATTTCCAGTATTCCAGATATTCTGATTACCATTTTTACCAGGCGCTAAGGAGTTTGCATTAGTGATTCGTGTATCTGAGAACATGTGACTCATATCAGTCACGCTTGATGTATCCCAATTGGCTATACCCGAAATGTCCACTAGAGAAGTTGCGGCAGAAAATACACCATTCATGTTAGTTACATTTCCGGTATTCCAGATATTTGGATTTCCGTTTTTACCCGTTGCAAGAGCATCGACGTTAGTTATCTTAGAATAGGAGAACATGTTGGTCATGTTAACCAGTTTTGTTGTGTCCCAATCTGAAAGCCCGGATATATCGGCGAGAGCAGAACCATTGAACATGTAACTCATATTCGTTACATTCCCAGTATTCCAAATATTAGGATTGCCGTTTTTGCCGGTTGCAAGAGCGTCAACGTCTACAATCCTTGCGCCCCTAAACATCTGACTCATATTGTTCACCTTGGTTGTATCCCACTTAGCAATGCCGGAAATATCGGTCAGTGAAGTAGTGTTATAGAACATGTAACTCATATTCGTTACATTCCCAGTATTCCAAATATTAGGATTGCCGTTTTTGCCGGTTGCAAGAGCGTCAACGTTAGTTATTTTTGTTCCATAGAACATGCCCCCTGTATCAGTTACCTTAGCCGTATCCCAATTTGCAAGACCTGAAATATCGACGAGGGATGCGGCATTAATGAACATATTGTTCATATTGGTTACATTACCTGTGTTCCAGATATTGGTATTCCCATTTTTCCCTGGAGTAAGCGCTTCTATGTTATTAATCTTATTGACTCCAGCGAACATACTACTCATATTGGTAACTTTTGCTGTATCCCAGTTTGAAAGGCCTGACAGATCGGCGAGAGAATGCGCACCAGCAAACATACTACTCATACTAGTCACTTTGCCTGTATTCCAAGTGTTAGGATTGCCATTTTTGCCGGTGGCTAGAGCGTCAACATTCGAAATGTCGGTGTCTGTAAACATGCCTGTCATACTTGTTACCTTAGCGGTATCCCAATTTGCAAGACCTGAGATATCAGTAAGTAAAGTAGCGCCGGTAAACACATAGTTCATACTGGTTACATTGCTCGTATTCCAAATATTAGGATTGCCATTTTTGCCGGTTGCAAGAGCGTCAACGTTTGTGATTTTAACGCCACCGCCAAACATTGTTGCCATGTTGGTCACCTTGGCTGTGTCCCAATTTGCAAGACCCGAAATATCTGCCAAGGAATTAGCTCCATTGAATAATTGAAACAGAGTTGTCACATTGCTTGTGTTCCAAATGTTAGGATTACCGTTTTTGCCGGTTGCAAGAGCGTCAACGTTTGTAATGCTCGTTCCAAGAAACATACTGCCCATATCAGTTATATTTGTCGTGTCCCATGAGGCGAGACCAGAAATATCAGCGAGGGATTTCGCGTTTTTGAACATTGCCGCAGATTGTGGATTAGCATAAATAATATCAGCTTCAGAGAAGTAGTGCATAATGCCTTTTTCGTCAGTATCATCAAAGAAGATATAGATTGGGATTGTGGACGTTGAACTGGAAATAGTGTTGTCTGATGTTGCTACAAAACCTTCTGGAAGAGTATCTGTGCGTAGGAAAGCTTTGATCTTGCTATCGATAGTGTCGGTATTCGCATCAGTAATATTGTTAGCAAGATTCTTCAATTTAGCATTAATAGTACTTCCTGTATCTAGTATAGTTATTTGAGCCTCCCGCCAGACAGCATAGAGCGTCATGGGCTTGCTTATTGTAATGAACTGTTCTGGTTGGTATTGCGGTTCGGTAGCGTCAGGTGACTCTGCCCAACCTAGAAATACGGATTCGAACTTATATGGGATTTGAGATGAGATAGTGTAGTTATAAGTCCCGGTTTCACTACCTTCTTCACCGGCCTGAGGATCTGGGGCATTGATACCCCCATTAGCGTCATAATAAATCATGCCTCCCGGATTCGGACTGGCCGAAGGATGCACAAGGGTGAACTTTACTTTTCCCTGATATGAGCCAGCAGCTTGAGCTGGAGCAACATAGGCATCAAACTGTGCAAGTAAGTTGGCCCCTATAATTTGATCAGTGGTAGAGTTAAGGGAAGCGATCTTTGTAAAGGTTGACGGAACATTATTATTTGTGTCAAAACCATTTTCTATTATGGCTTCATAATTGCCAGATACGGAGTTGTCTTTTGCTATGCTCATATTCCAACCGGATGTATCGCCAGTTGTGGCAGTACCGGTCGGGATGATATATGTTTGGCTGAGAGAACCATTTTCTATCATACGCAGGTTATTATCACCATAATTATCACCAGTAAAACCTACAGAATAAATAGCAAAGCCAGATGGGTCATTACAAACAGCTTTGATTTTTGCGGTACCAATTGTTCCGGGTGTTCCAGGATATATAGTGTTTTCTAAATATGTGTTTTCTGGAGAGAGCGAACAAGCAACTGGAACGTTGACCGTAAGATCTACTGTAGCAGATGTATCAGCATTAGCTTTTGGAGCAGAAAGGACGGCTCCAGAAAGGAGAGTAAGAGATAATAGCATACCTCCTACAATAGTTATTTTATGACTTAGCATAGTTTGTTTTATGACCTCTTGAATTATATGTAGTGATACTACTCTACTTATGCTTAGTATAATATACGAACTAGTCATTTTGCAAGTCTGAAATGTTTTTTGGTATTTATGGCTTTTAAGTAAAATGTTAATCGTCTTTTTTCTTCGTGATCGTTGAATAGTCTTTTATGCTATCATGTAAACATGGAACCAAAATTGAAGAAGATAGACCCTGAAGTCTGTAGATATATAGAGGACGAGATTCTTCCTAAATATCGTGGGCTTAAAGGTCATACGGATGCTCATATTGCCGATGTGATTCGTCGTAGTCTTATTATCGCCAAAGATTTTGATGATGTTAATCTTGATATGGTCTACGTAATAGCAGCTTACCACGACCTTGGTCGTCTCATAGACAATGAGACTCATAACTTGGAATCTGCCAAAATGATACGTAATGATGAGGCACTTAAGGATTTCTTTACTCCTGAAGAGGTTATTGTTATGTCTGAAGCAGTCGAAGATCATCGTGCTAGTCTGGGACACGAACCTAGAAGTATCTATGGAAAAATTGTTTCTTGCGCGGATCGGTCTACGAATATTGCCGAACCTCTTGGCCGTGCCTATGATTATGAAAAGAGTCTTCACCCCGATTGGTCTGAAGAGGAAGTTATTGAACAAGTTCGTATACATCTTAGAGAAAAATACTCTCATGGTGGTTATGCTGTTAAGACTATGTATTTCAAGAATCCAGAGTTTGAAGATTTTGTCGAAAAAATTGAGAAAGTTACTGCTACTCAAGACATATTTTATAGAGTTCAGACGGAGTTCAATAAACAAAGACTCGAACCACGACGTTTGATAATTTTTGGCGCTAGTAAAAAAGGGTATGAGATGGCATTGAAGAAGTTTAGTGATAGATATCAAGTTATTAAAATTGATCCGGATGCATTATCGGAGGTTGAAGAAGAGCATCTTGCTTATATTATTAGCCGGGTTCCTATTATGGTTTTTGGCCCTGTTGGTTCGAATATAATTCCCGTTAGAACGGAAATATACGTGACGGAAAGCCGTTGGATTGATTCGAGGCTATCTAATTTTATGCCTGTGAAGTTGGAAAAACCTAGCCTCGCAGGCGCTCCTTGCTTTGGCGTCCCGTGCTACACGAGTGATAAATTTGTTACGGAGACTGGAATAAAGGCCCCAGTTGTTTTTGATAGAGTGTTAGCGTATTTGATTCAAGAAGGATTTAACGTTGTCTCTTCATGGAGAATTGTTTCTGATAATCTTTCAAAAGAACAATTTGAGCGGTTCAAAAATAATTAGTAATTGGGTCTCAGAGCTATTTTTTGCGTTTGCGAGTTGCCTTTTTCTTTTTCTTACCTAGAATATCAATGCGAATGAATCCGACTGCAGCAGAAATAACTTCTAGTAAGGTCATTGCAAATAAAGCATAGTTCCCTGTTAATAGAGTATATACGAGATATGGCGAGTTGCCGACGGCATCTCCAAGTCGTATCCATTTGACTTCGCCATACCATAGAGACCAGGCAAAAATGAGCGATCCGATAAATGGTAAGAGCGAGAGTGGTCCGCTCCAGCTAATAATTACGAGTATAGTCATGACAGTGTAGAGCAAAATTAGAAAACAAAGTGGCGCTCGTTTTTTGTCGAACTTTGTAAGAACGAGATCGCGAATAAAAGCAACTATCGTCATGAATGATCCGGTAATAGCACCTTTAACAAAATACTGCGCCACAGCAAAGGCTTCGGATGCGGTCTGATAGATCATTAGTGTGCGCTTCTTTTTGAGCTGCATGCTAACTACTGTGCAAATCAATGCAAAAATGCCGAAGGCTTGTTCTAGAATAAATGTTAGGATTGAGCTTTCCATGGAAAAATTATAACATAAGCGTTATAATTTCATGCATTTTTCTAAAAGCCAAAATCAGTGGATTCTTGAAGAAGTGCCGGGAAGAATCCGTGCGCGTTGAACTCAGGTTCAGTTGCGAAATCTAGGTATTCTAAGCTTGAGATATTGAGTTTTTCTTTAATGAGCGATTCAGCGATCGGTACAGTGAGAACTTTATCTCCGAATTCGAACTTGTGCCAAGAAAGACGTTGAAGGTCTTCAATAGCGGTTTTTAGCGAGTTCGCCTCGTTCTTTGTATAGACTTTGAGGCGCTCTAGTTGTTCGGGGGTTAGAGCAAACGATTCTGATTCGGTAGTTTCGAAATGAGTAAGACTTGGACGGAGTTCTTTCGCCAAGCAAAGGACAGCTGCAGAAAAGTCGATTTGGTCGTCTTTTTCCCAAGCGACGAGCATTTCAGCAAGGAGATTAATGACTGTTTTCTTTTGTTCGTTTTCGTAATAAATCAAGCGGCGAAGCCCTTCTTCGGATAATCCAAGGTCCCCAAAAGACAGACGGGTGGATTCCCAAAGTACTTGCCAAGATGAATAAAATCTTGTAATAATTTCTAGTGCTTCGGCACGCTGGATTTCCCAAAAAGGAGTCTCGGAAGAGGTATCATCTTCGATTTCAGTGAAATTTATAGAGAATGTCTTGGGTTTCCTGAATAAAAAATGAGGCATATTCGCCTCCGTCTGTAAAATGTTTACTCTTTAATTATACTATTTTTCGTTATAAAAGTCAATAGTCTAGTCATGGCGGGGCCTAAAAAAATGGCCCCTGCGATTGGGGCCATTTTCGTGATTTTTGGTCGTTCTAACGCTTGCTGAACTGTTCTTTCTTGCGTGCGGAGCGAAGACCGTATTTCTTCCTTTCCTTTTCGCGTGGATCGCGTTTGACGAACCCTGCTTTCTTGAGGACGGGACGAAGATCCGGAGCTTCGGTCTGTAGAGCTTTGGAAATAGCTAGTTTAATAGCGTCGACTTGGCCTGCAAGGCCACCACCAGTAACGCGTACAGAGATATCGTAATCTTTTTGCTTCTGAGCGAGAGCAAGTGGATCGGTAATTTCTGCGAGCATACTCTTGTTACCAGAGAAGTAGTCAAGAGCTGGTTTACCATTGATGGTGATTTCGCCTTTACCTTTGTAAAGACGAGCGCGAGCAGATGCGGCTTTGCGGCGGCCGAGACCGTAGATGTATTTCTTGTCAGCCATTATTTAATCTCCTTTGGATTTTGAGCTGTATGAGCGTGTTCGGCACCAGCAAAGATACGGAGGCGTTCGAGACGATCAGCGGCTAATTTGTTCTTCGGGAGCATTCCCTTGACGGCTTCGCGAATTGCGAGAGACGGGTCTTTTTCGATGACTTCTTCGAGGCTGAGCTCGGTGAGTCCGCCTGGGAAGCCAGAGTGGCGATAGTATTTCTTATCGGTTGCTTTGGTACCAGTAACTTTTAGGTCTTTGGCATTGATAACAACTACATAGTCGCCATTATCGATGTGAGGGGTGAAGGTGACTTTGCTTTTACCCATTAACTTGTCGGCGATGACGACGGCAAGTTTGCCAAGAGGCATGGTAGAAGCGTCGACTAGCCACCATTCGCGGGAAACCTCAGAAGATTTCTGTGAATAGGTTTTCATGATTATTTATCCCCTTTCTTATCGTCGGTTTTTTCGACATTTAGTTCGATATCGTCGACGAAGGAAATAGTACCCATCTCAGCGTGGTCTCCTTTACGGAATCCGGCATGCTCAATCTTGAGATAGCCAGAATTGCGCTTGATTTGTGGAGCGATTACATCTATGAGAAGATCAGCGGTTTCCATGTCATCAAGTCGGGCAATTACGAGGCGACGAGAAGCAAGATCATTCTTCTTTGCAAGAGTGATGAGCTTTTCTACATCGCGACGAATTTCCTTGGCACGAGCGAGGGTAGTGGTGATAGATTGGTATTTGATCAGGGAGCACATAAGCCCACGAACTAGCGCTGTTGCCTGATCGGTTTTGCGGCCAAACTTGCGGCCTTTATATCCGTGGCGGTGCATTATTTTCTGAACTCCGTTATTTTTTCTTGTACTTCCTCGAGAGCTTTTGTGCCGAAACCTTTAAGATCTTTGAGTTGCGCGTCGGTGAGACCGATGAGCTGGCTCAAGTTCTTGATCCCGTTGTTGGTAAGGGCGTTAGCAGTACGAGCGGAAAGACCTAGCTCCTCGATTGGTAGGAGAAGGCCAGTATTATCTTCTTCGGTATCGCAACCAGGCACTGGCGCGTTTTCGACTTTGGTTGAGCCAGCAAGAGCTTGGTATTGATTAACGAGAATAGCAGCAGCTTCCTCAAAGGCATCTTTCGGGGTAATTGTACCGTCGGTGTCGATGGTAAGAGTGAGCTGTTGCAAGTTGGTGTCGCGACCGACACGCGTGTTTTCGACTTTGTAGCGAACGCGGAGGACTGGTGTGAAAACTGCATCGAGGGCGATCATATTGCTATGAAGGCGATCTTTGCTTGATTCATCAATGGTTAGGTAGCCACGTCCGGTCTCGATGACGAAATTCATCTTAAGAGTGTAGTTTGGATCATCGATATGGCAGATGACTTGATTTGGATTACCGAGTTCGACTTCTGCTGGTAGCTTGATGTCGGACGCAATAACGCGCTTATCGCCATCTTTTTCGTGTTGCTCGCTGCCCTTTATTGTAAGGGTTGCTTCAACTGGCGTATCACTGTGAGATTTGAGTCGAATGTTTTTGAGATTCAACATGATGTCGACGACGTCTTCGCGAATTCCTGGGATGGCAGTAAATTCGTGAGTGGTACCTTCAATCGAGAATGACGTGATTGCGGCGCCTTTGATGCTGGAGAGAAGGACGCGGCGGAGAGAATTGCCAAGAGTGTTGCCGTATCCGTAGTAAAGTGGACGGATCACAAATTCGGCACTGTTCTCGCCAAGTTCTTTAACTTCTGCAAGCATTGCATCATTGATAGCTTTTGTTGTCATATGTTATTTCTCTCCTTATCCTTAGCGTGAGTAGAACTCGACGATTAGTTGTTCGTTAATGCCCACCTCGGCTTCTTCGCGCTTTGGCAAACCAGTAACTTCGATTTTAAGTTTTTTGGCGTCGGCTTTCATCCATGATAGTGGTTGAGCCATTCCTTCGACGGATTTGAAGTAATCTGATTTCTGGGATTTCGGACGTACTTCAAGTACATCACCTGGGTTCAAGCGAATTGATGGAATATTAATTCGCTTGCCATTTAGGATAAAATGTCCATGAGAAACCAGCTGACGAGCTTGGCGACGCGTAGTTGCAAGGCCTGCACGATAAACGACGTTATCGGCGCGGCGCTCGAGAAACTGGAGGAGATTTTCACCAGTGAGTCCTTCTGCGCGAGTGGCCTCTTTCATGAGTTTAGCAAATTGCTTCTCGAGGAGCCCATACATGCGGCGAACTTTTTGCTTTTCGCGAAGCTGGACTAGGTAGAGGCTTTGAGAGCGAGAACGTTGTCCAGAATGCTCACCAGGAATTCCGCTTTTCTTGGCCATGATCTTGGCAGATTTAGGTGCAAGTGCGTAACTTTCGCGGCGGCTTTGTTTGACAATTGGAGAATTATCGCGAGCCATTACGGTTTCCTTTCTCCCTTAGGTCGCACACCACCGTGAGCGATCGGGGTTATGTCAGTGATGCTATTGATTTTGATGCCGAGAGAACTGACGGCGCGAATAGCGCTGTCACGACCAAGGCCGATACCTTTGACGAATACATCGACTGATGAAAGACCGTGGTCTCTCTTTGCGATTTCCAAGGCTTTTTCTGCGGCGATTTGAGCGGCATAGGCGGTGCCTTTCTTAGAACCGCGGAAACCGTTGGCGCCAGCGCTGGAATTCGCAAGGACTTCGCCTTTGCTATCGCTGATGCTGATAATAGTGTTGTTGAAGGTCGCTTGAATATGAACTTGGCCAGATTGGACAATTCTTTTACTCTTTTTAGCCTTCGCTTTTGTGGCTTTAGCTTCAACCACAGGAGCTTCGATTGGATTTTTTGCTTCTTCAGACATGTTCTACTCCTAGGTTTTGCTTGCTGCTTTAGGTTGTGTGCCACCAACGGCTATTGCTTTACCCTTACGAGTACGCGCATTCGTGCGGGTGCGTTGACCGTTAACTGGAAGTCCAGCTTTATGACGCAAACCTTTGTATGAATTAATGTCTTTAAGACGTTTGATATTATTGGTCACGAGGCGTTTCAAATCACCCTCAACTGAATATTTCGATGAAATAATGTCGTTGAGTTTTTGTTCTTCAGCCTCGGTGAGATCTTTCACCCGAGTGGTAGGCGCAATCTTCGCCTCCGCAAGGATGGCTTTGGAGGTTGTCGGCCCAATTCCGTAGATGTAAGTCAGAGCGGTTTCGACTTGCTTTTCGGAAGGGATAACAACACTAGCAATTCGTGCCATGCTTAACCCTGCCTTTGTTTATTCTTAGGTTTTTTCTTGTTGATAACACGTAGAACGCCTTTGCGACGAACTATAATGTCATCCGGGGAGATTTTTTTAACACTGGCGCGTACTTTCATAGTGTAAAAAATTCCTTGTTTAAGGTTGATATATGTAATTCTTCGCCTCGTGTAAAGCGAAGTTAGCGGCGGAAGCTGATTCTACCCTTTGTAAGATCGTAAGGGGTTAACTCAACATCGACCGTATCACCAGGCACAAGACGGATAAAGTTTTTGCGCATTTTTCCGCTCATGTGCGCAATGATAATATGGCCATTCTCGAGTTCTACTCGAAATTGAGCATTAGGCAACGCCTCAACGACCTTGCCTGTGAGTTTAATCACTTCCTTTTGACTAGCCATAAATTACTTGGTAATTTTAGCAGATTTTTGAAAAAAACGCAATAGTTATTTTACTAAAACTGCTCGGGTAAATTGTCTACTTAAGTAGGTTTGTTGTGCTTGTGACCATTCGCCAACGCAGGATATGAGCGTGACTGATTCTAGTCCTTGCACTGGAGTTTGGAAGGCTTTTGACATGTAATCATTAGCGTCGGCTAGAGGGACTTCTTTGTTGTCGACAACACGATAGGTGAACTTCTGTCCATCGCCACGTTCTATAACGATAAGATCATCAGCGTAGAGTGCGTTCAAATCTTTGAAAACGCCGTGGACGTTTGGACCACCGTTGTGCCCATCAATAACGAGAACACCACCGCTGCCAGGTTTGCTGGAACGATTGTACCAGCCGACATCAAAGATGCTATATGGCGTATCTAGTGATCCGTCTCTAGTTAAACCCATGGAACGAACGCGCGCATTATAAATGCCTAATTTTTCGATAGATAAGTATCTAGGCTCGTCTGCTGGAACGGTCCATTCAATACGTTGTTCTACTGTTACTTCAGTTTCGTCTACTTCTTGAACTTCGATAACGGCATCTGGGTCAACCGAGACTACAGGGGCGCGTTCGCTGCCTTCTTTTTCGTTATAATAGTAATATTCCCATACGGCGGTTTTAATGAAAAAGAATGCAATTAGGGCGATAAATAATGCGAAAGCTACTTTTCCAAGAATCTTTTTTATATGGCTGAGCCTGAGCGGTTTTTTATTGTCAGGATCGGTTTTTTTGCTTTGATGCTTAGAACTAGATGTTTTGATCTTTTCTTCTTTGTCGTTTTTCATGCCACCCTTTCAGAATTAGTTCGCTTCCGCTTTGACTACTTTAGATTTCTTTAGACGTTTGATGCGTTTGCGCTTGTTCGTGTCCTTACCATAATCATCGTACGTGACCATGAGTGCGCGGGAGTCAAGAGCGCGTAGGTTCTCTAATGAGATTGTGACGATGAGGAGAAGTCCGGTGCCAGATAGGGAGAGACCGGCCGGAGCGCCCTGGACAATAATGAATATGTAGTCCGTAATAAATGGAAGCATTGCGACGATACCGAGGGATAGTGCCCCAAATAGATTAAGACGTCTAACAATTTTCTCGAGATATTCGGCCGTTTTGAGCCCTGGACGAACGCCTTCGATGAAGCCGCCTTGTTTTTGCAGGTTGTCGGCGATTTCTTTGGTATTGAAGTTGACGCTAGAGTAGAAGTAAGTGAACATGACGATGAGCACAAATAGAGCGGCTGGATAGATAAACCACTTCCAGGTGATACCCAGTGGGTAGAGATCAGCAAAATTACTAGAATTTGGTGCTGTAAATATTGCAACTAGCTGTTGACCGATAGCCGAGTCAGCGTTCTTAGTTAAGATAACCTGCCCGATAAGTGCTGGAAGTGAGAGGAAGGCCGTCGCAAAGATTACTGGTATGACACCGGCGGAGATGAGTTTTAGTGGCAGGATTGAACGAATGTCCCCATAAGCGGAGTTGCCATGTACGCGTTTGGCGTAGTTGATAGTTAAGATACGCTGGGCTTCGTTTAGCTTTGTCAAGAAATAAATGACGGTTATGATGGCAATAACGAAACCTAGGGTGATCCAGAAGGTCACTGGGTTGACTGGGAGGTTGAACCATCCGAATAAACTAAGGGTGCCAGCGGATGTATCGGTGAGGCTTGTCCAAAATGCGGCAAGGGTCTGCGGAAGAGAAGAAACGATAGAAGCAAGGATTAAGGTGGACATACCGTTGCCGATTCCCTGTTCGGTCATGAGCTCACCTAGCCACATAAGGATAATAGAGCCAGCAACCATGGCTATGATAGCTATAGACCATTGCGAAACGGTGAGTTCAGGAGTAACGGCGGTTGCGGATGCTAGTACATTTTGGTTCAAGATATAGATGTAGGCTATTGATTGGATTATAGCTAATGGGACGGTAAGGATGCGAGTCCATTGGTTGATTTTTCTGCGACCGACTTCGCCGTCCTCGGAAATTTCTTCTAGCGACGGTATGGCTTTAGTGAGGAGCTGGATGACGATACTTGAGGTGATATATGGAGAAATGCCGACTAGAATGATAGAGAAATTGGTTAGGCCGCCACCTGAAATCATATTTATAAATGATCCGAAGTTGGAGGAGTTGATGAGGTTATGCACCGCATCGCGGAATGTGCTGATTTCGCCTAGTGGTAAAGGAATGTGGGCCAGAAAACGATAGACGAACAAAATACCGATAATGACTAGGAATTTTTTCAGCATATCTTTATTCTTTAGGGATTTGAAAATAGTTTTGAAATGCATACGGACCTCAACTAGAATTTACTCTATCTAATATAGCATATATTTGCTAAAAAAATAACCCCTAAATGGGGTTATTTTTAGTTCGAGAACGGATAAACTATTTCTCTTCTTTTTTGGCGCGCATTGGCACTGGGACTTTCTTGAAATCGCCGCCGGCATTTTTGATGGCTTCGATAGCTGATTTCGAGGCAAATTGGGTCTCGAGAGTGATTTTGCTCTTGAGCTCACCGCGGGTGATGACTTTCACCTTGACATATGGGCTAGAGATGAAATTCTTTTCAGCGAGGACGAAGTTGTCAACGTTGCCTTTTAGTTCGTTCAAGACGTCGGTATAGACGACTTGAGCTTTATCCTGTAGGGTTTTAAAACCTTTGAGTTTAGGAACGGCTTGCATGATGGCGCGTTGACCGCCCATGAATCCGGTTGGCATTTTGCGGTGGCCGGTACGAGCTTTTTGACCCTTTGTGCCGCGTCCTGCGGTTTTACCTTGACCAGCCGAAATGCCGCGACCCTTGCGGGATGGGCGGGTATTCTTTTCAACTATGAGTTCGTTGTACTTCATGATTATTTCTCCTTCTTGGCCGTAGCTTTCTTGGCGACGGTTTTCTTTGGAGTGGCTTTAGCTGCAACTTTTTTAGCAGGTGCTTTCTTGGCGGTAGGTTCAGTAGTAGGTTTCTTTTCTGTTACTTTTTCTGCTTTAGGTGCAGCTGTTTTTTCTGCTTTCTTTTCTTGCTTCGGAGCGATCTTTTCAGTTTTTGGCTCAGCCGCCTTGATTGCAGTTGTGGTCCATTCTTTTCGTGGGGTCTGTTGGCGTAGGCCTTCGATAACAGCATAGGCAATGTTGACCTTATTAGTAGAGCCAAGACTCTTAGAAATTAGGTTTTTGACACCAGTGAGACCGATGATTGAACGGACGACGCCACCTGCGATAATACCAGTACCCGGTGCAGCTGGCTTCATGAGAACGTTTGCACCAGTAACTTTAGTCTCGACTTCGTGGCAGATAGTCTCACCATCCATAGAGAAGGTGACCATGTTTTTCTTAGCTTTAGTGGCAGCTTTTTGGACTGCAGAAGTGACGTCGTTACCTTTGGCGACTGCGATACCGATTTTATTCTTGTGATTGCCAACGGCTACAAGAGCTTTGAAGCGCATGCGGCGGCCACCGGCGACGGTACGAGAAACGCGATAAATGTGAATGGTTGTCTCATCAAATTCCTTAGGTGCGTCATTTGCACGAACGCGATCGCGACGATTGCCACGATTCATGCGGCGTCCAGAAATGTCGCGGATTTGGCGAGTTGCAGCCATCTTGTCACTCATCTTGAGCGTGCCGGACTGGTTGATGACCTTAGCTTTAGTGTCTTTAGATTCGGGCATAATTAGAACTCCAATCCTTCTTTTCTAGCTGCATCGGCAAGAGCTGCCATGCGGCCAGCGTAAAGTTTAGAACCGCGATCGAAGACGGCTTTTTTGATGCCAGCTTTTTGAGCCTTTTTGCCGATTTCTTCGCCAATTTTTGCGCAGAGTTCGGTTTTGGTGCCTTTAATCTTGCTACCAATGGTAGTGGCATAGGCGAGCGTTGCGCCTTTGTCGTCGTCAATTAGTTGTGCGGTGACGTGTTGATTACTGATATTAACGCTTAAGCGTGGGCGCTCGCTGGTGCCGTGGATCTTTGCACGGGTGCGATTAGCGCGGAAAATAGCTTTCATATTATTTCTTTCCTGCCTTTCCGGCCTTGCGGAGAATAACTTCGTCCACATACTTAATACCCTTGCCCTTGTAAGGTTCAGGTTTCTTAAGTGCACGAATTTCTGCAGCGCATTGTCCGACTTTTTGCTTGTCGATACCAGTGACGATGATATTCATCTTGTCGACTTTGAGCTCGACGCCTTCTGGTGCGGTGTATTTAACTGTGTGAGAGAAGCCTAAGGCCATCTCGATTTGTTTGCCGCCGCCTTGTAGGCGGAAGCCGACGCCATTCACTTCGAGCTCTTTCTTGAAGCCCTGAGTGACGCCGATGACTGCGTTGTTGAGGAGGGCGCGCTGTAGACCATGCCAAGCGCGAGATTCTGGCTCGTCATCTTTGCGGGTTACAACGATTTTGTCGCCTTCAACAGCAGTTTTCGTATTTTGCTGAACCGGAACATTGAGCGAACCCTTAGGTCCAGCGACAGTAATCTCTTTGTCGCCGACCGTAATTGTCACTCCTGCCGGAATTTGGATAGGTTGTTTTCCGATACGACTCATTTGTTTCCTTATTGTTAATAATATCTAGCGCATTTTATCATATCTTATGGTTTTTTTCAAGAGGAAAAGAAAAAGGGGCCGCGAAGGCCCCGAGAAAGGGAGGATTAGTTGAGCGTGGTTCTAAGCCATCCAGTACGGTTATCGGCGTTGTAGTACCCTTCGCAGGGGACTGCCTTGTCGAGATTGGGCGCACTGTACCAGCCCTTGAAGTTGAAGCTGTGACCGCTTCCGTCCTCGTGCTGGAGTTCGGTGATAGACATCTTGGTTTTGCCGCTGACCGTGACCACATGCTGGATTTCGCAGAGCCGGACATTTACCTGGGTTCTGTTGCCGTTTTCTTCGGATTCGATCTTGAGCTGGCAGAGACTTTTTCCGATTTCTCCGTCATATGCATACGAGAATGCATTGACAAAGTCTTGCCGGTTCGGTCCATTGAGAATCTTGAACATGGTAGCTTTTGTGCTCATACAAGCACCTCCTTAAAGATCTTGCCTTATAGGCAGAGTCTAGCATACGCTAGCTTGCTCTATTATAGAATAAATATTTATTTTTGTCAATATAGAGGGTTTGACAATTTCGATCATATAGTCTATAATTTCCTTCTTCCCTTATGGGAAAATAATACTTGGGAGGGTAAGTATGGACGTTAAAAGCTTGAGGAGACGACTCGAAAGGATGCAGAGTGAAGCGATTGCTGGAAAGGCCTACCATGTACTCGGTTCGTCATTGGTAGCCGGATCGGACCCGGACGACAGAATGGATATGAGGTTCTTTATTCTTGACGACGATTTCGTGCTTGATGATCAGAAGATGTTCACTTTCGACGAAGCAATTCAAATCCAGGCAATCGGCCATGATTACGGTTTGAGACTTCCGCGGGCACATGAGTGGCGTGCTATTGGGTCGTTCGTAACATTTGGCGGCGAGTATCACGGTGAGACTAAACTCCACTTTGTTACCGCCGGTCATACCTGGGAAGGAACTTCTTTCTCGCAGACGCAAGATGGTTCCGCCTACTATTGGTCCGGATCTAGTGGACCTGATAAAGAAAAGGCGCGTGCCGTGGTGTTCCATCCTTCCGGAGAATTCAATGTCAGATATCGTCCAAGAGATGAGGGCATGAGGGTTCGCTTGCTCCTGAATCCCGATTTTCTCAAGTAAGTACATTATTATTCAACAAAAATCCCCGCTTTTCAGGCGGGGAGTTTTTAATATGTTTTTATTCTGTGACGCCGAGCTCGATGCGTTTGAATTGGCGAACGGTGATGTTTTCGCCAGTCTTCGCAATAGACTCTTTGATGAATGCTTCGACAGTCTTGGTATCGTCAAGAATGTATGGCTGATTCATGAGAACTTTGTCGGCGAAGGATTTCTTCATTTGGCCACCTAAAATTTGTTCTTTCATTTTTTCTGGCCCTTTGAAGTTTTCTTCTAACTCTTTCATCTTTGCGCTCTTGACGTCTTCTGGAATATCATCTTCGGAAACGTAAAGCGGATTCATGGAAGCGACTTGCATGGCAAGCTTGTGAGCGAGGTCTTTGAATTCGTCTGTTTTAGCGACGAAGGAGGTTTCACAGTTGAGCTCGATGATAGCGCCGATGCGACCATCGTGGATATAAGCGTCGATTAATCCCTCGCGAGTTTCGCGATCGCCGCGTTTCTCAGCTTTGGTGAGACCTTTTTTACGCATAGCTTCTAGCGCCTTGTCGAAATCGCCGTTTGCTTCAACGAGTGCGTTCTTGGCATCGGTCAAGCCAACGCCGGAAAGCTCTTTGAGTTTTTTGATTTCTTCAATAGAAATTTTAGACATTTGTGCCTCCTAATTATTTTTTAGCTTCTTTGATAGTTTCAACAAAGTAATTCAAAACAAGCTCTTCTGCCTTAATAGAATCGTCGTTCATCGGAATGACATAATCGATGTCGGTCGGATCGACGTTGGTATCGCAGAAAGCAATAACCGGAATATGAAGAGTCTTTGCTTCTTTGACGGCGTTCTTGTCTTCGACTGCGTCCGTGACGATGACGGCTGCTGGTTGTTCGCTCATGCTCTTGATGCCGCCATAGCGTTCGTTGAGCATATCGATTTCTTCTTGAAAGCGTTGAACTTCAAGCTTAGAGTAGCGGGATTCGAGCTCGCCGGAAGCCATTTTCTTCTCGAGATCTTTGAGTTTACGGATTTGTTTGTTAACAGTCTCAACGTTAGTGAGAGTTCCACCAACCCAACGAACGGTAACATATGGCATCTCTACTGTTTCGGCTGCAGCTTTGACTGGAGCCTTAAGTTGTTTTTTGGTGCCAACGAAAAGAACTTTTTTGCCGTTCTTGGCAAGTTCAGAAGTAAAGGCAAGAGCTTTCTCTATACCGTCAACGGTTTTATCAAGGTTGATAATGTGTGCGCCATCGCGCTTGCTGTGAATGTAGCCGGCCATTTTTGGGTGCCAGCGACTGGTTTTGTGCCCAAAATGCGCGCCTGCTTCAAACAGTGCTTTCATATCGACAGAAACTGCCATAATATGATTTCCTTTCTCTTCCCCGGGAGACTAGATTAAAATCAGGAAATCTTCTCCCAAGTGATTCATTAATTTTATTACGAGTCGAGTATATCACGATTTGCCAATAATTACAAGTGTGTTATAATTATTCTTACTATCGCAAGAAGACAATACTTGCGAAAAAAAGTTGGGAGGGTGCACATTATGAAAACAGGCGTGAATACCATACTGGTCAGGGACGATCTTGGCATCGAGAAGCGAATCCGTTGCCGTTGTCCAAATGGTGACTTCAAGAGGAAGTTCGTCATGAGACTCATCAGTGAAGGAGCCATTTTGCCGACAGAGGATGTTGTGGTGTTACTTGGTGAAGTGCTTGCTGAAAATCAGCGAATGATTCGGAGGCTGAAGAAGATCGAGGATGATTTCGACGTTTCGTCCACTTTCGCTGATGATCAGTGCGAGACCATCAATACTGCCAGGAAGTTGGTCGAAGTTCTGCAGGAGGTGTTGAACGGCGAAGCCGACGTAGACATTGAACGTGACGAAGACTAACTATTCGCATTGACTTGTTTTCACCTTTCACCATTGGGGAGTAATGTGCTCCCCAATTTCTATATTTACAGAAATAAAGAAAACTGATATAATATCGGCAATTATGAGTAACGCAGAAAAACAACCTAAAGATTATCGCTTTGTAGTCTTTTCTGATGACGCGGCCAATTTTTCGTTTTTGACCCGTTCGACTGCCAAGAGTGATGAAACCATCAAATGGGAAGATGGTAAAGAATACCCATTAGTTAAGATTCAGATTTCTTCTAAGAGTCACCCATTCTTCACTGGTGAAGAGAAGATTATCGATACTGAAGGTCGCGTTGATCGCTTTAAAGCTCGCGCAGAACGTGCTGCAAAGCTTCGCGCTAGCCTTGGTAATAAGGTAAAGAAGGCTGAGAAAGAAGCTGTTCGTAAGGCCGAGAAAGCTAAGAAGGCTGAGTAAATCGTTCGAGAAAATCGCTCCAAACGGGGCGATTTTTTGTATAATATTTATATATGGAAGAAAATTCTGATTTAACTATAGAGCAAGTTAATCAATTAAAAAGCGAAAGCGACAAATGGTCCAAACGGACTGGGATAGTGGGGTTATTTGTGTTTATTATCCCGTTTCTAATTTTTGTTGCTACTTTTGTTTCATTTGATAGAGTGTTTACTGGCAATAATGATGGGATTGTTGGGATGATCGTGGGCGGCTTTGCGCTGTTTCCTATTATCGTTGTCGCTTTGATGATTACGCTCATAATTTTTCTTATCTTTATGGTTAAGAGGCGTTCGGCGTATCGTGCGGCATATAAAAAATTCTTTTCACATCGTGTATTGACTGAGCTTTTGAAAGAATATTATTATGACCATGCTTCTGGAATCTCTAAGACTGATTTGTCTAGCGTTGGCATGGTAAGGCTTGGTAACCGTTATCGTTCGGAAGATTATGTGTCGGGTCGTTATAAAGACGTTGGGTTCGCGCAGGCCGATATTTTGATTCAAGACGAACATACCGACTCTGATGGTGATACACGCACTGAGACATATTTCAATGGAAGATGGATGGTGTTTGAGTTCCCGCGAAGATTTGTGGCAAAGCTGGCCGTAGTAGGGCGCCGTACTCAATCGTCGATTTATGCTAGAGGGATGGAGAAATTCCCTACCGAATCTGTGGAATTCAATAAAGAATTTAAGGTATATATGCAAGATGGTGTAGAAATGTTTTATCTTCTCGATCCTAAGATGATTGAAACTATGCAGGCACTGGCTGAAAAATTTGCTGGAAGAATCTTTTTTCTATTTGTGGATAAGAAGTTGCATATAGGGCTAAATAATGGCTTTGATTCGTTTGAGCCACCGAAACACAAGAAAGGCGATCTTGATACAGTTGAAGAGATAGAGCGACTTTCATCTGAGTTTAATGTTGTGTTTGATTTGATTGACGCACTTGAGATTAATAGAAAGATATTTAAATAGCCGTTTAGGTATGCTATACTCTGAAGAGCGGATCTTTAGCTCAGCTGGCTAGAGCGTACGATTCACATTCGTAAGGTCGCTGGTTCGAGCCCAGCAAGATCCACCAAATTTTATCTAACTCGGCATTTTGGCCGATTTTTTAGTAGTAAAATTCTGTTAAGTACCTTGCAGGTTCTAGAGTGCTATTTTGCACCAATTTTGCACAAAAAATGTGCCCGAAAGCACATTTTCACCCCTATTAATTTGTCTGTTAATACCCTAAACGATTTGGTCTAAACCTTTTCAAAAAAAGAGAGCCCCCGACTCTGCCCACACTGGTTGTGTGGAAGTCGGGGGTTTTAATCAAAATTAGTTGGATTGGACGAATCAGGTTGCGGATGGCTTAGTTCTTTGCGATGAATCGGTTCACGTCATCGGCGAGCGACCCTTTCATCATGTCGATGAATTTCGCTCGTCCGTAGTCTGTGTCTCTTACGTTCAGTATGATTGCCGCCATAGCGGCGAGCTCGCCTTGTCGCATGCCGTCAAATAGCGGGTGTCCTTGCGACTCCGGGAACTGCGCATTGACTTCATCGAGTGTATAATTGCACCCGATAGCCAAAAGCCCATCAACGAGCTCCTCCCTAGATGTTCCTCCCGATTTAGACATGATGTACTTGAGACCTGAGGCGACCAACGCAGCAGTGATCTTCTTGATGCCGGTCTTGCGGTTGGTCTCGAGCTTTTCAGCGATTTTTGCATCGAGGGCTGCCTCAGCAGCCTCCTTTGCTTTGTGCAACTCTTCCAAGAACAGGTCCCACTGCTCTTCCGCCCAGCCGAGCTGCTTCATCACGCTCTTTTTGGCGGAATCGTAGCTAGCGGTCCTGTCGTCAAGGATGGCCTCACGGTACAATTTGTAAACTCTTTCCTCTAAAACTTCCGTGTATATACTGTACATAATGTTCTCCTTTCGTTTTTCGTCTCGCGACAAATTATTAGGTCGCTAGACTATTCTGCAACCCGTTTTAACTACCATATAGATAATCAAAACGGGTCGCAGACTTGCGAAAGGGTTTTCAACAACTAATCTATTTAACGTGCTTAGTCAGCGCATGAGCTTTACTAACTATATTTACATTATAGCACATATGCTTATTTTTGTCAATATGGATGTAACAAAAGAATAATAACAGAGGTAATATACGACAATTTTTGTCGAAATAGGGTCGACAAACCGAATAGCTACCCCAATTAATGATATTTGACGTATTCTAAATATTAGTTTATGGACTGACTAGCTTGTTTTTTATTTCATCTCTATAGATTGTTAATGCCTGCCCAATTCGCCCCCACCAGAAACATGTGCAATAACGATACGTTGTCGCTCGCTACAAGGCCCCTGTTAATCAGGGGTTTTGTAGTTTTTGAAAGAATAATATCGGGCAAATTAACCGTACAGTGTTCCAAGTGCTGCCTTAATTGATTTTGAGCGGGATTATTATGTATAGTGTTTAATATTTAACCCCTCGCTTTTGCGAGGGGTTTGTTTTATTTGGACTCTGTTATTTTTCCTCTTCTTCATCATCTTTCCTGCGTTTACCAGCAAGGAAGAATAGTCCAGCTGCACCAAGCGCCGCTGCACCAGCGATTGCTATTGTACCGTATACTTCAGCACCATTCCCGCCGACTCTAGCGATATTCTCAGTGTCTTCTCTAGAGTTCTTTACACCAAGTGGTTCAGTACTGGTGGACTTAGCACTAGTACTCTTTGTATCATCTTTCTTATTAACATTCTTATCTAACTCGTCAGTTTGGTTAGAGCTAGACCTGTTGGTTGTTTGAGGATTATAAGACTGAGAAGAGTAAGATGGAGAGTTAGAAGGAGCGTTGGTTGGGCTATTGGTTGGAGTACTTGGATCGCTGGATGGAGAAGAAGGATCGTTGTTGGTCGGATTGGTCGGCTCGCTAGAAGAAGCAGGAATATCTGCGAGACAGCGAACCGTTAGCCCGTAGTACTTACTGATTTCGCGCGTACCTGGGACGACGAAGCTACTAAGGGGGCACTCGTAGTAAGCGTCGCCGGAATTGAAGACAGTACTAGACCAGTAGTCGCCGTTCACACCACGGTTGTGGGCCGACGAACTATCGTAGAGCCCAGAGTACAAAAGATTGGTAGGGTAGGCTCGAAGCCCAGTGCTTGAAGAAGTAGAGCCAGAGTTTACGGCAGTGTTAAGGGCTTTTAAGTCTGTAGTATCGGCAGTTCCGCCAGTTGGTAAATGCCAACCAGAAGGACAGAGAGAAGTGGAGGTTACGGATTGGTTGTAAGTGGAGTAAGCTGTAGTATCGGCTACAGCGGCAGACCAAGTGTAGTAGTTGCCATAACCGTAGACATTAGTGTCAGAAGTGGTATTGTTGGCGGTGCGGGAAGCAGTGTTGCTGTTATTGTAGCGTGGGAAACGATAGCCCTGATTACTGCCAGTGATAATCTGTAGGCTGGTAGAGGAAGTGTCGGTAGTGTAGAGGGAGTTAGCAGTGGTGACGTCGTTGAAGTTGGTTGATTCTGGCTCAGCTAGGCCAGCAAAGACCCCACCAAAGGCACCGTTGTTGTTGCTTTGGGTATTTGAGATAGTAATATTAGCGTCATAGTCAAGTCTTAAGTTCTCGATCATCCACCAGTTGCCATCAGCTAGTTTAGCGACAGCATAGACGTCATCATCACGTTCGTCTCTTAGAGCGATGACGGTATTATTTGGCATAGTGGAATATGGAGAGACGGAAGCGTCAAAGGTTTGCATAGTTACACCAGTTTCTGCGGCTTTCCAATTAGCGAAGAGCATAAGACCATCTGCATTCATGTCTTCCGTAAAGACAATAGTCTCCATAGGGCCATACTGAGTACCAGTGCCGTCTTCTTTAGTGTTCCAGCCAGTAAAGCCGTAGCCAGCGCGAGAGAAGTTGGAAGCACGGAGTTGAGCTTCGGCGTTAGCAGAGAGAGCTATAGTGGAACGGTTTATATCGATAGTCGTTTGACAAGCCATCGAACCTTCATCGGCACCGTTGCCATAGTAGCAAATTTGACCTGGGGTGGCGACGGGAGTTTCTGGAGCAGTATGAACACTTGGATGTACCAACGTAAACTTCACCTTGCCCCTATAAGTACTGGCAGGCTGAGTGGTAGAAATGTAAGCATTGAAGGAAATATCTAAATTAGTACCAGTAATTAGGTCAGTATGAGCAGTCCTTGAAGCAATCTTAGAATAGGTTTTTGGAATGATATGCGGATTGTTAAAGTTATCTACTATAGTGGCGTCATAGTTAGCTTGGTCGTCATCATTGACTACTTGCATAGACCAACCAGATTCAGCATCGCCTTCTGAGTTAGTATTAGTAGGAATATCGTAGCTATGGTCTGGAGTAGTAAGATCGGTAGTAAGAACATCTTTACCATAGGTATCATCTGTATAGCCTACGGCATAAATAGCTAATCCATTTGGGTCATTACAAACCGCATTGATTTTAGCAGTACCGATTGACTTAGATTGACCTGGATTAATAGTCTCAGAAAGGGAGACATTATTAGCAGAAAGAGAGCATGAAGTAGGGACGACTACGTTGAAGCCCATATCGGATTCTTCGGCATGTGTATTTGGCGAAGATAAAAGTGCTCCAGAAAGAAAAGTAAGAAGCAAAAGAAGGCTTCCACTAATGAATGTTTTGAATTTGTGCATTTTAGTACTAACCCTTATTAGTAAAAATTTATAACCTACTTATGTTTATTATACTTTTTGAAACATGCCCGTGTCAATAAAGAATATATACATTTTGCGTCCGAATAGTCACCTAAATATTACATAAAAGAGCCACCGCTTATGGCGGTGGCTCTGAGTTCAAGAAGCTTTACTATTGTGGCTCACCCGATGTAATTTGTTTTTTCGACACAACTTTAACTTCTGCGTTTTCTGTGATTTCGATCGTGCAGACGAACCAGGAGATGTCTTTGCCGTTATATTGGCTATGCGACCTCATTATATCATCATATTTTAATGTAGCTATAGGTGCAACATTTCTAGGGAATTGTCCAATTCCAGCACTTGCCTCGCCTTTATAAATTCTGACGGTTAGGTTACTATTGCTGAGCCTTCCTTCTCCGCCGGCGTGTCCATTCCAGTCGTGTGTATAGAACTGGTAAGTAGCGGGTCTGAGTTTTCTCATTGCGATGACTTCTATGTATCCGTCGCCACAGTTTGAGCCACAGTTCCTATCCGTTGACGAATCATAGTTCGTGGAGCTCAAGGCGTCGACGTCTAGGAAAAACTGCTTGACGATATTCCCGTCTTGGAGAGTGACGTCTTCGCCATAACTTTTATTACGGAAACTTATGTGCATATTTCCACGGAGTAAGTGAGAATCGATATCTGAGTTTCTGCTATTCCATGTGGTGACAATAAAGACGCTGGAGGCTTCGAGTTCGGTCTTCCAAACCGCGTAGATTGTTTTGTCTTGAGATAATTGAATTCGTTGCCCAGACCCGTATTCGCTTGTTGTTGCTGATGGACTGCTTGCCCAGCCCAAGAATTGTTTGGTTCCGTTGGTTGGCGTCGTGTTTGGTACTCCTACTTGGCAGCTTGGGACAACACTACCGGATGCAGTACAGCTAGCTGATCTGATGGCCGAGGCGGCAAACGATCCCCCGTTGGCGTTTAGTGTTAGGGTAAATGTTTCAGTAGGAGCTGGTGGATCTGGTGGTGGTGGCACAACGGTATACCTAACACAGTCTCCGGCTTCAATTGACGCACCGGCGTCGTGGTTAACCATCATGATGTTGGTTAGGAAAACTTTAGAAATACAAGGGCAAGCATGCGAACCGTGTTGAAAATTGTAATCAATAGTAGCGCTGGCAGAGTCTCCTGAAGTGCTTACGCATTTGTTGGCGGTGGTAATACATACTTTGTAAGAAGTCCCGTTCTTTTCAAGTAAGAGGTGAAAACCGGATAGAGTAGCACTTTCGCTTGCGCCGCCGGTAGCAGATATGGTTACGGCCCCGTTTACGCCAATTTCTGCCTTGACTGGACCGAGAGCAATTGTAAGCGTGCCGCCCGGATGGGGTATAATGTTGGACGAATCGATATCCATGTCGATTGTGAAATGGTTGATGCCCTCAATCGTATGTTTGATGCCTTCGTCCATTGCATAATTAGTATAACCGGAGAAAGTAACGTTGACGGAGCCGTCGGTGTTTGACTCTGCGACAACGTGGTCGTAGTTGTAGTTTTGAGGTTGAGTGCTGCAAGTGCCACCGATATATGATTCGCCAGTGTGGTCAGTGCGAGTGCCGTATTCTTCCCAGTTGGCGTTGTCGAACGTGAGGGTATTTTTCTTTGAGGTTAAGGAGACTTGATCTGGGTTGAATAATCTTACGGTGGAGTTGATCGTGGATGGCATATTGCCGGCTACGGAATCCCAGCAAGTCTGAATATGAAAGTCGTAGTAATCTGGTCGGATGGACTTACCTGTGGGGCTTGATTCGTCCACGCATTCTACGCCTGACTCGGAGGCTATAGCTGTTACCCAGATACCTTCAGCATTATTGAGTGTTTTCTGGCTATCTTTAGTGATAAGTTTACCCGTGCTGTCTATTTCTGCGTCGGACATGTTCTCGTTACCTGTAGCATTATAAAGGAGACGTGGATAAGTGCCAGTGGTAGTGACTATAGATGTACTGCCAATGATTTGCTTCAATCTATTAGTAACTGCGTCTTGAGCTGCTTGAGCGGTAGCGGGATCGGAAGTATCGATATCGGTAATACCAAGGGTGCGCGGATTAAGAATGAAAGATTTGTCTGGAATCGAGAAAGCAGTCTGGTTGCCCACACGGAAGAGATCGTCGCAACTCATTCCTGCTTCAGTGGTACGAGTGTAAAAATTTGGGTCAGCTACGGCGATTTTGTCGTATGCATAAACGTGTGTGTCGCTAGTAATGCACTTCCAAATATCACGGTAGGACTTTGGATTGCCGCAGTAATCGTCCGAGAGAGCGTCCTTAGTCGAAATATAAGCGTTTTGAAGGAAACGCAAGACTTCAGCTTGTGTATCAATTTCCTGGCGGGCCATTGTTACTTCCAGTGTATTTTGTGCTGTGGCTAAGCCGCGGTTCATTAGTGAAATGGCTCCTACTACCACTAGTCCAAATACACCAACGGCGAGCATGACTTCAATTAAAGTGTCACCTTTACGAAAAGAATTATTAATATGGTTAAGCATACTTGTATTGTAACATGCTAGTGGCAAAAGTGGAACATTAATTTATGATATAATGTTGTGTATGGAATATGATTTTTTGAGTTTGGAAAAAGAACGTGATGAAATTCAGAGATTTTTGGCGCGTCCAGACGCATATGCTGATCCTGAGTTTGCAAATAAATCTAAGCGCGGCGCTGAACTTGCTGATATTTTGGAATTGCATGCGCAGATTTTGGCTGATGAAAAATCGTTGGATGAAACGAAGGCTCTACTTGATGATCCAGAGTTAGGTGATCTTGCAAGGGCTGATGAGGCAGAGTTGATAAGTAAAATAGAAAATGAAAAGGCCGACTTAGAAGAGAAACTATTACCTAAAGATCCTCTTGATGATCGACCTGCAATTATTGAAATTCGCGCAGGGGCTGGCGGTGACGAAGCGTCGCTTTTTGCCGGAGAATTATATAGAATGTACTTGCGCTATGCTGAAAGAATTGGTCTTAGAGCGGAACTGATTTCTCAGAACGAAAACGAAGCAGGCGGAATGAAAGAAGTGATTTTTAAGATTATGGGTGATGATGCTTATGGGCATATGAAGTTTGAAGGTGGCGTTCATCGTGTCCAACGTGTGCCGGTGACGGAAAGCCAGGGGCGCATTCATACATCAACTGTAACCGTTGCTGTTTTACCAGAAGCCGAAGAAAAAGACATAGAGATTCGTGAAGAAGACTTGCGTATTGATATTTATCATTCTGGCGGACACGGTGGTCAGAGTGTTAATACGACGAACTCAGCGGTAAGGATTACACATCTACCAAGCGGAATTGTGGTAGCTATGCAGGATGAACGTAGTCAGCGACAGAATAAAGAAAAAGCGATGGCGGTGTTACGCACTCGCTTGGTTGAGAAGCAACGTGAAGAAGAACGCAAGAATGCTTCTGAGGCTAGAAAATCCTTGATTGGTACTGGCGATCGTAGCGAAAAGATTCGTACATATAATTTCCCGCAAGACAGGATTACGGATCATAGAATTCATTATTCGCGTAGTAATATCGGCTCTGCGATGGATGGTGATATTGAGGATATTGTTGAGGAGTTGAGGAAATATGAGCGAGGGCTCATTTCCGAAAGCGTATAAAGACGGGTTTAAGGAGTTTTATGGGCGTGAATTTTTGGTCACCCGTGATGTTCTGATTCCTCGACCCGAAACTGAGACTATTGTAGAGATAGTATTGAGTTTGGCGGGTGTGCAGTATCTTCCTGGCGTCATTGTTCCTAGGAGGGTTTTACCAGATAGACCGAGGATACTTGATGTTGGGACGGGCAGCGGATGTGTCGCCGTGACTCTAAAATTAGAACTTCCAGAAGCCTCAGTGGCTGCTTCCGATGTTTCTAAGCCGGCTTTAGATGTTGCTATTACAAATGCACGCAAGTATGGTGTCGATATCGATTTTTTTGAAAGTAATCTTCTTGAAGATATTCATGGAGATTTCGATGTGGTTGTGGCGAATTTGCCATATGTTGATAAAAACTGGTCATGGATTTCTGGAGTAGAATATGAACCAAATTTGGCTTTATATGCGGAAGACGGTGGTCTAGGGTTAATCTATAGGTTGTTAGGACAGGTAAAAGATAGAGCCAAATATTTAGTGATTGAAGCTGACCCTGTACAACATGATAAAGTGAAAGAGAGAGCAAAATCTCAAGGCATGAGATGCCTTGAGACTCGAGGGTATCAAATCTTATTCAGTGTACTCGGCTAAGGTGAGGGTAACGGTCGACTTATTGTTGTCGCGAAGAATTGTGAGTGTAATTGTGTCGCCAGCTGAATGCTCGCCGAGGAGCGTGCCGAGTGATGTTGAGGCGCCGATTTTGATACCATCAACCGCCAAGATAATGTCTTCTTTCTTGAGCCCTGCTTTTTCAGCTGGTGAGCCTTTAATTACACTCGAAACGTAGGCACCGAAAGTAGAGTCAAGATCATTTTCTATTGCTATGGACGCATCAATGCCTGCGTAAGATATGCCAGCGTAGGCGCGCTTAGCTTCGCCCGATGCAAGGATGGAATTTAGCATGCCTTTAACTGAAGCAATTGGAATGGCAAAACCAATATTATTGCCGGATGATACTGCGGTATTAATGCCAATGACTTCGCCGGCTGCGTTGACGAGTGGTCCGCCTGAGTTGCCGGAGTTGATTGCGGCGTCAGTTTGAATCATATCGGTGAGAGTTTCTGCATTTTGATATGATGAATCTGTAGCTGTAAGAGAGCGGCCGGTGCCGGAAATTATGCCGGATGTGACCGTGTTTTGATATTGACCGAGGGCATTACCTATGGCAATCACTTGTTCGCCGACGGTAATAGTCTTTGAGTCTCCTAGTGTTGCGGCGGCTAAATCATCCACATCTTCGATTTTTAGGAAGGCTACATCATTGAGCGGATCTGTGCCGACGAGCTTGACGTCTTTATAGACCGTTCCGTCGTCTAGGACGACATATATTTTTGTTGCGCCTTCTATAACGTGTTTGTTAGTGAGAATATAGCCGTCCTTCGAGACGATGATGCCGGTACCGGCTGCTTCACCAGTAGACTCTGTCTGGCCGTAAAAGAAATTATAGCTTGTAGTCTTGATTTCAGTAATGATGGAAACGACTGAAGAAGATACGCGGTTGGCGACTTCGGCGATGGATCCTTCGGTGAAATTTGCTGAGTTGCCGTCTGCGGCAAATTCGGAAACAAACCCTGTTCTATCGTCGTAGAGAGGAGAGACAGCAATGACACCTAGCGCGAGGAATGCGATAAATGTTGAACAGATAATTGCAATGATTGATAAGACAATAGCGGCGGTTGCGACACCGTTGCCTTTTTTCTTTGATGTTTTTTCTACATCTTTAATAATGGTTGCTTCTTGCATATAACCTCCTTTGTTTATTAAACGTTGAATATTGGTTCGCTAAAACCGATAATAATGACAGATAAAACTATCAAACTGAATATGAGTGGAGCCGTAATGTCTTTGAGACGGAACTGTCCGTCATGTTTTTCAACGGAGCGAAGAATGCGTTCAGCCATGAAACTAAAAATGGTGAGTATAACGGATAACTGCGGGATGATAATACCTGCATTTGTGAAGGTGTATACGATGAGCCACGAATGACAAAGCAATGCGATTTCGGCGAAAATAGTGCCAAAGATGAGGGCCGGGTAGCCGGCATCGTTCATATTGTCATTTTGTGCTAGAACATGCCTGGTGGCACTATAGCCGATGATGAACTCTAAAATGACTAGTATGGCAGAACTGAAGCTGGCGCACATGATGCTGGCAGCAGTTGTACCGAGAAAGGTTGCACAGAGGGCTTGGACTAGCGTCCAGGATTCTGCAGTTTTCGGTTTGATGATGGTCAGCCAGAAAGCATAGCTAGCTGCAAGTATATAGTGGACTGGTAGGACTGTGGATCCGGAAAAATACGCTAACAAAACAAAACTAAATCCGACGATGAGATCTACTAGATTACTTTTAATATTGAGCCATAGGTAGCGTGGTCGGACGGCGAACATGCGCCATTTGCTGAGTAGAACTAAGACGAAACCGATAATCCATGAACCAGATACGATTGTGACGAATACGGAACCGACGCCCAATAAGATATTAAGAGCAAAGTGTAGGAATGTAGATAGGGCGTTACGGCCTTTGCGAATAAATATGAAATCTGATGCCATTTGGTATATATTATATCAGAAAACATAAAAGAAAACTTAAAAGTTAAATAAATTACATAAGCGCTTTTTGTTGTGCTATAATAGACTTCGTATGGAGAAAGAATTCGGTCACGCTACTTTTTTTCAGAAGCATCCTTTGCTTAAGGATATCTTTAGCTTGGTTTTGTTTGTTGGTGCTGTCGCTTTGGGTACGACGATTTTGAATCTTTTCGTCTTTAAATCTTATAATGTTGTTGGTGGTAGTATGGAAAGAACATTACTTGGCGATGATCGTGTGATTGTGAATCGTTTGGTCGTGTCTTGGTCGCATTTTTTGGGTCAGGAATATGTCCCAAAACGCGGTGAAATTATTGTTTTCGCAAACGGCAGTTCTAGTGGTGAAATGACTTGTGCTGCTCCAACCGGTATTAAAGATCAGTATATTATTAAACGGGTAATTGCTTTTCCTGGCGAAAGGGTTCAAGTAAAGGATGGTGTAATGACTATTTATAATGAGGAACATCGCGACGGATTTGTGTATGATACGGAATGGCGTAAGGCTGAAGATGATGGACCAAAAGAACATACGAGCGGAGAAATTGATATTATTGTGCCGGAGGGTGAATTATTCGTATCGGGCGATAATCGCGAGGGTTCCAATAGTTACGATAGCCGTAATGGTCTTGGTACCGTTCCCTATTGTAGAATTGCAGGACCGGTAATCGTCCGTTTGTTCCCTCTTGATAGGTTTAGATTCTTCTAGATAATTGAAAAAGAAAGATCCCCCTTTTTTAAGGGGGGGCTTTCTAATCTGGGCTAAACGCTTGTTAGGTGCCAGCTAAGATCTGTTGAGTTGAACTCCAACATATATCTAGCTTGGCCAGCGATTATGTCGAAGATATGATGCGCTGTTGTGCCGACGAACTTGATGTGAGTACGGAGAAGCTCCGTGACTTCAACTTCTGATTCGCCCCGCCTTTTGTATGAAAGCGGTTGACACGGCGTCATCTCGTACCCGAAGAGGGCCATTACTTCGACGCGCTCAGATTTAGTTTTATTGTTTTTCATAGACAACTCCTTGATTTTAATCTTAGAGTCATTTATGTGAGCCCAAACTTTTAAGGCTCTTGGCAGAAGGAAGTAAATGACGTAACTTCCGACTGCTATGTTGGTTTTGTCTAGACAGTGACCGTAGTATGACTAGACAATTTCATTATAAGGAAATCGCAACTGTTTTTGAAGACTTGACAATATCTGTGATTATTATATAGTTACAAAGCTAGTTTCTTGATGGCTTTCTTGAGGGCGGGACGATCGAAGCCGACGATTTTGGCGATTTCTTCGCCGTCGGCGTTAGTTACGATTGTGACTGGGACGCTAGAAATCCCGAGTTTGATGGCCTCGTCTGATGTGGTGGCATCAATTTCTTTGTATTTAATGTTTTGGTCATCTAGCCAGTCCATAAGAGCGTGGCAGTAGACGCAAGTTGGGGTTGTGAACACTCTAATCATAATCCCATTATAGCATGTTTGATATCGTTGTTCTTGCCAAACTCTGATGTGCGGAGTATAGCTCGCTTGTGGTCGATAGCTCGTTCCGTCGGACGCAAGTCGCCTCGGCCCGTCGTCACGGGCGAGGCGCTTGCCGGACCTCGGTCGTAACCTGCGGTACGCCGACGGAGACGAGACTATCTCCCCGCTCGCTATTTATGCGAAATATAACTCAAATGTAGTGGAGTTGTTATTCGACTTGGCAGTGAGTTGCCAATTGTTCCTTTTGGCGAGCGAGTCGGCGATTGCGAGCCCTAGGCCTGAGCCAGAGCTGGTTTTGTCGACTTGATAGAAACGATCGAACACGTGAGAGATTTTATCGTTCGGAATTGTCGTGCCGTCATTTGTGATGGTCAAGGTTTTTGACGTGACTGTAATGTCGATTGATTTGTCACAATATTTGATGGCGTTGTCTAATAGGATTTCGAAGATTTCTTTGAAGTCGCTACGGTTTAGCTTAATCTTTTTGCTTACAGCATTGTTTTTTAGCTTGATTCCCTTTTGTTTAATGCGCGAAGAGAAGGATGAAACTATGCCGCTCGTAGTGCGTTTTAGATCGAACTCTTCGACGAAAAGCGTTTCTTGTACTGCATCGGTTTTTGCCAAGCGTAGCAGGGCAAGATTTAGGGTTTCAATTTTGTCGGCTTCGATTTCGATGTTTTTGATCCAGTGATTCTCTTCGCTCAAGTCGGCGGCTTCTAAGTTTGCCTTGATTGCGGCGACAGGCGTCTTTATCTCGTGCGACGCATTGGCGATAAAAATTTTTTGAGTTTCGTATGCAGTTTTAACTGGTTTGATGGCTTGCTCGGCGAAAAGATAGGAAAAAATTGCGACGACTATTTCTACTGCTACACCGATAATAATTAGTGTAACCAAGAGTGACTTTAGCGAAACCTCGCGGTCAGCGATGATACGCTCTTCCATGATTTGACGGAATTTAATTTCTTGTTTGTCGGTAGACTCTTCAAAATTTATTTCGATAGGAATGGGGCGACGCGTATCAGAGGAATTTTTTGCGACGATATAGATGCTAGAAAACGCTGCGATTAAGATGAAAGATGTCGTCGCAAGATTGATTAATATGAAATGATTTCTGAGTTTTCTAAACATGGTTTTATTATAACAAAGTGAAATTATCTGTCGCTTTTCGTCATGAGCTTATAGCCGAGGCCGCGAATAGTCTTTATTTCGACCTTAGACTTTAGCGTTTTAAGTTTTTTGCGGAGATATGACATGTAGACTTCGACATAATTGTCTTCGGCCATCATGTCGGCGCCCCAAACATGGGCGAGAATATAGTCTTTCTGAACGGTTTTATCGCCTGACTTGATAAGCATTTCAAGGATTTCAGTTTCTTTTTCGGTAAGTGGCATACCATTTACAGAACGATTATCTGGATCAAGCTCTAGATCTTCGTATTTTAGCGTTTTGGATTCGCGCAGAGCTGGGCGGCGAGTCAAAGCGTTTAGCCTTGCGATGAGTTCTTTGGTCTTGAATGGCTTGGCGAGATAATCGTCAGCGCCGATTTCTAGGCCTTTGACTTTATCTTCCACCTCACTTAGCGCTGATAGCATAATGACTGGTGTTTTAATGCCGTGTTTGCGGATGATTTCTAAAATTTCTAAACCAGACATTTTCGGAAGCATGATGTCTAAGACAATCGCATCATAGATTGGTTTTTTGGCGAGGTCGAGACCTTCTTCTCCGTCTTTGGCCCAATCAACATTAATGCTGGCCTTTTCTAATAAATGTGTAACGGCGTCGGCTAATAGCTGTTCGTCTTCTACGTATAATATTCTCATTTTCTGATTCCTTGTTTATAATATACATTATATAAACGATAAATAAATGAAACCTTAAAATTTTATGGTTTTGAAGTTGGAGGTTCTATGGATAATTCAGAGATCGTTGACGCTCTATCTGGCGTGTGGTATTTGGCGACAGTGGAAGATAATCAGCCACATGTGCGTCCGCTCGATAAGGCGGCAGAAGTGGACGGGAATGTGTATTTCGGAACGAGTCGCGCAAAAAAGATGTTTGCACAAATAAAGCAAAATCCAAATGTTGAAGTGTTTGCTTTGAATGAGTTTGGTGCGTGCAGATTTATGGCGGAGGTAGCCGAAGAAGACGATGAGATTAAAACGAAAGATGCATTCGAAAAGATGGGTAAGCCAATGGATGAGAATTCTGTCGCGTTGAGGTTTGAAAAAATTAAGCGAGTTTAAGTAACCTCCGCTTGGGGGCGGAGGCATGAATGGGGAGGGATGAAGCTGGCTTTAAGTCTGCGGTTGACTGTTTTTGATGGCTTGTGCGGTTTTGGCGATTTGTTCGTTGGTGCTGAAGACTTTGGCGAGATAGGTTTCGCCAGTCTTTGCATAGTAACTGTTGGTTTCTGGGAAATTATGAAATAGGATTTTTTCCGCATCAAGGACGCTATAGATACAGTTGAGTCTTTCAGTTCTAGTAGGTATCTCTTTCGACAGGCATAGATCACGAGCTTTTTCGTACGCGTTGATAATCGGGCCGCCGTAGGCAAGAATTGTATTACTTGCGTTCTGCAGCTCGAGCCGGAAAGCATTGTCTGAATCTTCACTAGCAGTCAAAATTTTCTCTTGAATTTCGCAACGGAGCATTTCTATGCGATAGACGGCTGTACGAACTGCGGTATCTTCTTCTACGGAATCTTCATAAACACTGAGAAGATGATAGTAGAGTCGGACGTATGCTCCGATTTTGTCGAGCGAAAAGTTGATAGGCGCAATGAACGGCTTTGAACTGGGTTCTACTGGATCGAATACTTTGTTGTGAAGCTGGTCATCCGATCTATCAAAGATGAATTCTTCTGGTAGCATACCGTTTTGGATATCTTCGTTTGCGATTCGGTCTTCTTCTTCGATTTGCCGGGGACAATCGATGAAAATGTATTTTGTCAGGTCGTAGATAATCCAGATTACTGTGATTAAGCCTATGATCGCAAAGAATTCCATGATACCCCTCCTTTTAAGGTGCAAAATTTGGGGTAAATTATATCATATTTTCTTATAAAAATCTAATACTACTGTGCACGAATAGCACGTATGGTTGGGTATTCTTCGATTAGTACCTTGATGCATCCAGCAATAGGTATAGCGATAATGGCGCCAAATAGGCTGAACATATAAGTTCCGATAATCATTGCAACGAGGATGATGACTGGACGGAGGTTGAGCGCGTTTCCTTGAATTTTAGGTGCAATACCGTTAACTTCGATGGTGGCGTAAATAATATAGACGGTGAGCCATAAGATTGCCATGAGCGGATTATTGAAAGCTAGAAGGAGAGTGACTATACCGCCACCGATGACTTGTCCGAACATTGGGATGAGATAGAAGGTCATAGTGATTAGCCCCATTGGAATAGCCAAATGTGTGCCTACGCCGAAAATCCAAGAGAAAATAAGAACCGAGATAGCCGTGAAGCATCCGTCCATGATGGCGACAGTGACTTGCTTAGCGAAGAAAGTCGAAATAACGTGCGACATCTTACGGACGATGATACGTGCTTCGGTGATGGCGCGAACGTCTGGGTCTTTTTCGTCTTTTACTTCTTTCTTGGTACGTTTCGCGCCAAGCTTAGTCCATAACGAATCCATGAGACTCGGTCCATCTAAAAGAAGGAAAAGAGTAAGAATGAGAGTAATGACGGCTTTGCCAATGAGGCCTCCGAGTATGGAGATGCCAGAAATGACTCCTGTACCAAAGCCAGAAAGGATCGTTTTCGAAAAGTCTTCTGTTGATTCAACGATTTGAGCGGATAGGTTCTCGATGCCGATTGATTTAGCTATGTTGTTTAGCGTGGATAGGTCGGCGTTTTTGACTGTTTCTGGTAGGGTGGTAACGAACTTAGCGAATTCGGTAGCAACGACTGGAGCTATAACAGCAACGACCGAAGCGATGACGAGAAGGACTATGATATATGCAAGTATGGAAGCGAGTCGTGCCTGGGTTTTGGTGCCTATGATGTTGTCTACCTTTACGGCTAATGGACGAATAGCTACTGCAAGAAGAACGGCAATGCCGATGATTGCTAAGGCTTCAGAAGCCTTGACAATAAAGAAGAGGATTAGGCCTATACCTAAGACAACGAGCCAAAATCGTATAAATGTTTTGGTTTCTATTTCCACAATCTGTCGAGCCATGATGACCTCCTATTCCTTATACTATTATATAATAGCATATGTTTTCATTTTTGAGCTAAAAATGTTAGAATATATGGAATGTTAGTCTCTGATTTTGAATATGATTTACCGGAAGAACGGATTGCTAAACATCCCCCGAAGGTTCGCGGTGCGACTAGACTTTGCGTTTTGAAACGAAGTTCGGGTGAAATAATCGATTCGCATTATCGTGATTTGGATGAGTTTTTGGAAGAAGGTGATGTACTCGTATTGAACGATACAAAGGTAATGCAGAGCAGAATCTTTTGTGAATTGCCAGACGGTAGGCCGCGCGAATTGGTAGTGCTCGAAAAGCATGGTGAAGACAAACAGAAAGTGATGTATCGTGGAAAATTACATGACGGAGATGTTTTGACTGTACTTAAGGCAGATTTTTCTGGTAAAGACAATTCGTCGAGTAAACGAGTCGAAGAGCTGTCTAAATTAGACAAAACAAATAACTTTGTAAGAATATTGGAAATATTAGGAAACGGTATTGCGGAAGTTGAAGCTTTTGATGGGCATATGAAGCCTGTCGAGTTGAGAGATCTGACAGAAAAATATGGTTCGGTGCCTTTGCCGCCGTATTTGCACCGAGATGCGAGCGAAGAAGACAGAGAGAGGTATCAGACGGTATGGGCGAAGTATATGGGAAGCGCGGCAGCGCCAACGGCATCTCTAAACATGACTGAGGAGCTGATGGGCCGATTACAAAAAAAAGGTGTAAGAATTTGTTATTTAACCTTGCATGTAGGGCTTGGGACTTTTTTACCGATTCGTACTGAGAATGTTGAGGACCATAAGATACATTCCGAGTGGTTTAATATCCCAATTGAGACTTTGAAAGAAATCGCAAATGCGAAGGCAGATGGTAGACGCGTGGTAGCGGTTGGCACTACGGTTACGAGAACATTGGAGCACTATGCAAGGACCGGTTTTACGTCTGGCGAAGATAGTATCTACATATATCCTGGTTTTAACTTCAAAATGGTCGATGTATTGTTAACAAATTTCCATGCCCCAAAATCGACTGTCTTGATGCTCACTAGCGCTTTTGCTGGTTGGGAGAATTTACATAAAGCGTATGATCATTGTGTAAAGAAAAAATATAATTTTTTAAGTTATGGAGATTCAATGTTGATATGTTAAAGTTCGATATTCTGAAGCGAGACGGATTGGCGCGTGTAGGCGTAATGCATACGCCTCATGGAGATGTTAAGACACCAGCATTTGTAGGTGCCTCGACTAGGGCAACGGTAAAGGCTTTGACTTTTGAACAGATGCGCGAGTTGAGCAGCCAGGCGGTGCTTGCAAATACGTACCACCTTTTTTTAAAACCTGGTTCAGCCTTGATTCGTGAGGGTGGTGGGCTTGCAGAGTTTATGAGTTGGCATGGGCCTACTTTTACTGACTCTGGAGGGTTCCAAATTTTTAGTTTGCCGGACGTGAAATTATCTGAAGAGGGTGCTACTTTTAAGAGTCATATTGATGGACAAAAGTTTTTGATGACACCAGAGCTTTCGATGCAGACTCAATGGGAGATTGGCGCCGATATTCATATGGCGTTCGATCAGTTAGCAAAATCCGATTCGCGATTTGATATGGAAAAAGCGATGCTCAGAACGCATCGTTGGCTGACACGCTGTGTGGATGAGCATGAAAGATTGGAAGACGAATATTTAGCAAAGGGATTACCAGAACAATACCTGTTTGCGGTTGTGCAGGGCGGAACTTTTCTTGATTTGCGCAAAGAATCCGCAGAATTCGAAGCTGTATTGCCGGTGGATGGATATGGAATTGGCGGGGTGTTTACTGCGGACGGTATGAGCGAGATGCTTAAAACGGTTTGCCCGATTTTGCCAGAGGAACGACCTAGACATCTTCTCGGTATGGGGCAAGAACCAATAGATTTGTTTGTGGGCGCAGAGTTCGGATGTGATACTTTTGATTGCGTGGGGCCAACAAGAATGGCAAGAAACGGGGCTTTATATACTTTGAACGGTAGAGTTAATATTAAAAATGCGAAGTTCGAACATGACTTTACGCCGGTTGATGACGATTGTGATTGTAAATGTTGCAAGAACTACACAAGAGCTTATCTACATCATTTGTTTAAGGTTGATGAGATAACCGGTAAGGTATTAGCATCTATACATAATGAACATTTTGTGGTGTCAGTCGTCAATAAAATTCGTAATTCCCTGCTTGATGGAACGTTCCAGGATTACAAAAAAGAGTTTTTAGCGAGGTATTATAAAGGATGAAGCTTTTGATGCATGCTTGCTGCGCTCCTTGTTCTGTATATTGTATTGATAGTTTACGGGCGGAAGGAATTGAGCCTACCGTTTTTTGGTATAATCCCAACATTCATCCATACCAGGAATATAAAGCGAGACGTGACTGCCTAAAAGAACATGTGAAGCGTGAGAATGTAAAAGGGGTCTTTATCGAAGACTATGGTCTAGATAAGTTTTGCCAAGCCGTAGCAAATGATATTCCAAACCGATGCGTAAGATATTGCTATCGCGCTCGTTTGACACAGACGGTAAAATACGCCAAAGAGCACGGCTTCGACGCATTCACTACGACCCTTTTAGTTTCTCCGTATCAAAAACACGACGAGATAAAAAATATATGCGAAGAATTAGCTATGATGTCGGGTGTCGAGTTTGTTTATCGTGATTTTCGCGTAGGGTTCCGTGATGGTCAAAAGAAGGCTAGAGAACTCGGAATGTATATGCAGAAGTATTGTGGGTGCGTTTTTTCCGAAGAAGATCGTTACAAAAAGCAGATTCTGAAGGATTTAGAAGACGGAATTGTTGAGCTTTAAGACTGTACTATTTCATAGGACGTTGAGTGGGTTATTATTCTTTAGAAACTTCTTCCCATTCACCTATCCATGTAGCTAAACCACAGCCGATTTTTATAGCGTTTGGCTGGTCGTTGTCGTCGCACTGGAAATGAATGCGCTGTTTGCGGTGGAGTGCCGGAATGTGTTCTTCGTATTTTGTTACTGTAAATTCGAGATACAGGTCGTCATCTTCGGTTATACCTATATTATCAAGGTTGGCAACTTCCACGCCTTCTTTTGAGTAGTTGTCATAAATGTATGCGCGAGCTAAGGTTTCGAACGCTTCGAGACGTTTGCTTTCTTCATGCGTCTTGGCTTGGCCCATGTAATAGAATAAGCCAAACAGTAGAGCTGTTATTATTAGGGCTAAAGCGACAAAACATTTGCCGCAATAATTTGGATCAACGGCGGCACTCCTTGTGGTTTTCGATGTGTTAGATTTTGTTTTTGATTTTGTTGATTTTTTAGTAGCCATAAGAACATTATATCATGGTATACGCATGTGCGAAGATATAGAAAATCTCCCACGGCGTGGGAGATTAGTAATGTGCGGAGGTGTGGGTAGGGCTGTTTGGGTTATCTTTCTTGACGGGCTTCGTCGACGACGGTTTCGAAGAGACTGGGTGTATTGTTAGGGGCTTTGTCTGACGATTTTGCAAACGTCGCATGGTTGTCGGAAGATGATTCTTCGTATTCGAGTGGCGGGCCATACATCTTTCGATGCATGAACGGGTACATTACCATTGCCATTTTGCAGATGAAAACGAACACTAGTAATGCGATAACGGCGAACACTATCAGGATGCCCAGGAAGATTTTCATCTAATCCCTCCCTTAAAATTGGTGACTACCTCGGCTTATATATTATACTATATTTGGTGATTTTTAGCAATAGTGTTATGGTGGCTTTATTTAGTTAATTGCCAATACGTGCCGCTTGATGTATCGAGTAGTGAGACACCGTCTTTGAGCAAGTCGTCGCGGATTTGATCGGCGATTGCCCAATCTTTTTTGTCTCTAGCATCGTTACGTTGATGAATTCTTTGTATTACTTTGTTGGTCAAATCATCAGGTATAAGGTTTAAACCGAAGAGCTCGCTTATATATTTCCAATCTTCGATAGCTATCTGATCTGTAGAAGCGTCAACATAGGCAAAAGCTGCGGCTGAGTTGAGATCATCACTCAGTTTTTCCAGTAATTGTTCTTTAAAATCTGGAATTGTTTCTGGTTTGGTTTTTGTCTGATAAAGCAAAGCGATTTTGTTACGCCAAGAAAGACGACGGTTTTTAGCAGACTCGAGATCATCCCATGTGAAATTTCGCTCTGCTTTATAGTGGCCTTGATAGAGCCAGAGCTTGTAGTCAAATACGGAATAACCTTTTGCTTCGATATCTTCCAATGTGATAATGTTGCCAAGTGATTTTGAAATCTTTTTGCCGTCTATAGTGATGAAGTTACAATGAAGCCATGTGTGAGCAAGACTCTCGTTGTAGGCGCCGTAGGTTTGGGCGATCTCGTTGGTATGGTGCACTGGGATATGGTCTACTCCGCCAGTGTGAATATCGATGGGCTCGCCGAGTTCTGTGTGGATAATGGACGAACATTCTAGGTGCCATCCAGGGTAGCCTGGGCGGCCAAGAAAGTCCCAACGCATAGCGTGGTCTTCGCCTGGTTTAATAAACTTCCAGACTGCAAAATCAGAGGGGTTCCTCTTTTCGTCAGAATAAGCTACGCGCGCTCCGGCTTTGAGGTTTTCTAGATCGAGGTTGGCAAAGTCGGCATAATTAGAAAACTTAGAAGTGTCGTAATAAATCCCGTCGGCGGTTTCGTAAGTGAAGTTGTTTTCGATAAGTTTTTCGACGAGTGCTTCGGATTGTTCTATGTAGTCAGTAGCGCGCGCCCATTTAGTTGGTTCGATGAGGCCTAATTTTTTGAAGCCATCTTTAAAAGTTTTGATGTAGTAATCAGCGACTTCCCAGACGGTTTTACCTTCACGTTTAGCGCCTTTTTCAAGTTTGTCTTCGCCTGTGTCTCCATCAGATGTAAGGTGGCCAACGTCGGTGAGATTAAGAACACGCCGAATGGTGTATCCGTTTGCTTTGAGGGTGCGGATAAGAAGATCCCAGTAGATATAGGCGGCAAAATTGCCGATGTGTGGTGCTGAATAAACGGTTGGGCCACAAGTGTATATCTTGACATCATTTGGATTAGATGGCTGAAATTTTTCAATTTTTTTGCTTGCAGTATTGTATAGTTTCATTATTTTTATTCTTTCTCTGCTGTAGCGATTAAACTAGGCACTATTTCGACTAGATCATGAATGACGTCTTCGTATGATATATCGTAGGTACGGAAACCCGCAGCATATGGATGTCCGCCGCCACCATAATATCCGGCAATTTGGTCAGCTATAGGCACACTTGTGCGGATTTTGCCGGTGATTTTGCCGTCCGGATAAGTTTTAACTGCAACTGCGACCTTGACGCCTTCTACAAGCCTTAGTTCTTCTAGAATAAGAACATTAGGATTGTATTCATCGGAAAATTCGGCAATATCATCCCATGGGATATGGACTGTAGCGATGATGCCATCGAGCGAATATTCGATGCGTTTGATGAGGTCTGCTTTGTAGCTGAGAATGCGAGGAGATTTTTTCATGAATTCGCGGCGAGCTTCTTCAAGGTCGGCGATGTTGAGTGAACTGATCTCTAATAAATCAGCAATTGTACGGAAAGTCTCTGGATTAGTTGATGCGGAAGTGAGCCCAAGCGTATCAGACGATATGCCATATATGAGATTTTTTGCGACGTTTTGATCGATTTTCAGGTTCTGGTCTTTGGCAATTTTATAGATGAGACTGCAGCAAGCCGGAAGTGATTCGATGATAGATGTATGCTCAAAATTGAGATCATCTGGTGTTTCGTGGTGATCGAGTACTAAGATCGGGTTTGTGTAGAGACGGTTTTTAATTGCGGAATCATCGAGCAGCTTAGATAATAAAATTTCTGCGGCCGTATCAACAATGATATAACCGTCGGCTTTCCAATCGAACTCGTTAGTAACACGGGACCAGTCGGTAAAATATCGAAGATATTTGGGAATGTCGACTGGACAGTAGAGAGAAATTTCAATTTTAGGATTGATAAGAGAAATTAGATAGTCTAATGCGATTGCCGCACCAAGGGAATCTCCATCGGGATTTTCTGCTTGGATGATTGATATATGGTCTTTCTCGTTTAAGAATTTTGTGAAGCTAGCATACATATTTGAATTATATCATACGTGCTTTTAATCTGGCTTGATGTTGTAAAAACTAACAGTGCTTAGTTATTATGCTATAATATAGTTTATATTGGAGGTAATATGAGTGAGTTTGCTTCTCGTTCAGGGGCGGATAAACACCTTGAAACGAACGAACAATCTGGAACGGATTTCGATGTTTGGAATACTCTTTCTGGTGTTGAGTTTAACGGTGAAGATAATGTTTCGCCAGATGTGGAACAGCCGGTTGATTCAGACGACAATGTAGTGTTAAAATCTGGCGACTACCCATCGGATATTTATGAGAATGATGGCGTTGGGGTTGATCCAGAGGTCGGTGAGACAATATATGAATATATTGATAGGTTGGGTGAATTTGGGGCCTTAGGAATACAGGCGCGTGGAAAATTTACTGGAAAAGAAATTGCTAACGAAGGGTCTAGTGATAAAGATGCATTATTGCGGAAAGTTGTGGAGGAATATGGAGATTGGCGTATGCTTTCTAATCCAAAATATTTAAGTGTGCGTAATCGTTGGCGTCAGAATACACTGGCTGCGAATGACTATGAGAATTTTGACGAGCTAAATAAAGAAGGATCTGAAGCTCTCCGACGCGAAGAAAAGAAGGCGGCTTTGGCGTTAGAAATGTCTAGAACGAGCGAGATTAGAAGGGCTGCTAAGTTTGATATTGCTCCTCTTCGTGAGGATGTAAGCCGAGTACTTGCTGAGCTAGATAGTAGAGTCGAAGAAGGTACGTTTGATGGTTATGAATTGGCTGATTTGACCGGTGTGACTGTTGGCATAAAACAGGCTGGAGCGTTGATATGCTCGCCTGAACATGTCGAGGACATCAGGGCGGCCGTTGATAGGTTGGGCCTTGAGCAGACGGCGTTTGGGGATCTTTTGATTTTTGGTAAAGATAGAGTTAGCGTGGATGGCGCTAAAGATTTATTTGATAAATCTACGGCGGAACGTCAAATTGGTTCGAAGACTCGAGAGCTTGGCAAAATGCTTGGATATCCAGAGTCTGCAACAGACTACTTTATTAAGCGCGGCATGGCTAAAATAGCTGGATTGCCATTAGAAGCCGGGATGGGCCCGTTTTATATTCATAGTCCTGACAAATACGAAGAAGAATGTATGCAATACGAACTACCACTTTTGGCTCATCTTGAGAAATATTGTCCAAATGCGGCTAAGTCTGTTCGAAAGGTGATAGATGATAACCGCAGGGATTATTATTATCGTAAATTGCAGAAGATAGAAAATGATTAAAAGCTACAGTGAAAGGAGATAGAAATGGAAATTGTTGTTCTAGTATTAGTGGTTTTAAATTTATTGCTTTGTTTGGTAATTGTTGCTATGGTTGCAAAGATGCGAAAACCTGACGATTTATCGTCAAAAGATTTTGATCAGATTAAGGAACAAATCATTAAATCCGATACAAAGATTGAGGTTCTTTCAAAAAAAGTAGACGATTTGACGCCTAAGATTACGAGCGAATTTCGTGAGAACCGTAAGGAAATATCTGAGAATCTATCAGGAATATCAAAGACGATGGACTCGCGTGTTAAGGAGCTGCAAAATTCAAACGAGAAGAAGTTAGAGCAAATGCGTGAGACGGTGGACGAGAAGCTGCAAGCTAGTGTCGAAAAAAGATTTAACGAAAGTTTCAAGCAGATATCTGGGCAGCTGTCTCAAGTCTATCAAGGTTTAGGCGAGATGAAGAATCTTGCGACTGGTGTGGGCGATCTCAAGAAGGTGATGGAGGGAGTTAAGACGCGTGGGATTTATGGCGAAGTGCAACTCGGTGCGATTATTGAAGATATTTTGACGCCAACACAGTATCTCACTAACACTATTACAAAGAAGGGTTCGAGTGATAGAGTAGAGTTTGCAGTACGAATGCCTGGTAAAGATGCGGAAGTGCTATTACCAATAGATTCGAAGTTTCCTGTCGAGAATTACCAGAGACTTCTGAAAGCTTATGATGACGGTAGCAAGTCCGAGATTGAGACATACCGTAAAGCGTTGCGCAAGGATGTTGTGGAGCAAGCAAAGAAAATTCACGATAAGTATATCGAAGTACCAAAAACAACGGAATTTGCGATGATGTTTGTGCCAACGGAGTCGCTCTACGCTGAGATTCTGCGGATTTCTGGTGTTGACGAAGAGATTCGACAAAAGTACAGCATTTCCCTTTCTTCACCCGCAACACTTCCAGTGATGCTTAACGGCCTTCTTATGGGCTATAGGAGTGTAGCAATCGAGAAACGCAGCGCTGAGGTATGGAAGATTCTTGGAGGCGTCAAAGCACAGTTCGGTAAGTTTGGCGACCTTCTTGAGGGCGTAGAAAAGAAACTTAGTGAGTCAGCAAAAAAGATCGAAGACACAAGAAAGCAGGCACGACGAATCGAAAAGACCATGAATGATGTCGAAAGCTTGCCGGAGAGCGAAAAAGAGGCTCTAGAATCTGGGGTATAATGCTATAATGGGCTTATGTTTAATATAGACATTTCGAATGAGATAGAATTTTCTGAAAAGACTCCGGAAATTTTGGATACTTTTGAGTTTGGCGAAGAGAAATGGCCAGGAAAAGAGTGGCCCGTAGTTTATCTTATCTATAATGATACTGAGGTATATGTCGGTGAGACGGTTGATGCTAAAAGTCGTATGGCTCAACATTATGCAAAAAGTGAACGGCGTCGGCTAAAATCTGTCGTGTTAATTTCGGATGGCTCGTTTAATAAATCTGTAATTCAAGACCTCGAGGCTTATCTTATCTCTCACGTAGCTGCAGATAGTAAATTTCAAAAGCTTCAGAATGGCAACAGTGGCTTTCAAAAGCATGCATATTATAATTGTAAAAAATATGAGGCTGAATTCAGAAAAGTTTGGGATGAGTTGGTCAAGCGCGAGCTCGCACGAAAAAGCGCAAAAGTAATTGAGAATAGTAATATATTTAAGTATTCACCTTATAAGACGCTTACCTCTGATCAATATTTGGTTACATCCGATATCATTCGTGATTTGTCCGATGCGATTGCCAAAGATAAAAATAGAACGTTTTTAGTTAATGGTGGTGCTGGCACAGGCAAGACTGTTCTCGGCATTTATTTAGCAAAGCTTTTAGTTGCTGATATTTCGGAAACTGCTAATTTAGAAGATGGCGAGACTGTTTCCTGTTTGAATTTGATTCATGAAAAGAGAGACAATTTTAGGGTTGGGATTGTTATCCCGATGTCTAATCTTCGTACTATAGTCAAGAATACCTTTCGTCATACCTATGGCCTATCTTCTAGCATGGTGCTGAGCCCTACGGATGTGGCTAATTCAAAGGAGAAATATGATCTTTTGATTGTCGATGAGGCGCATCGCCTTCGTCGTCGCAGGAATATTGTTCAATATAAAGCGTTTGATTCTAGTAATAAAAAATTATCATTTAGCACTGATGGTACAGAACTTGACTGGATTTTGAAACAGAGTAAAAATCAAGTTTTTCTTTATGATAGTACTCAATCTATAAAACCTACTGATATTCCTAAAGAAAAGATAGAAGACATGAAACGCACTCGCGATTGTCGTATATTGTCATTGCGGACACAAATACGATGTAATCGTGGCGGGGAGCGTTACGTTGACTATATTTCGCGAATCTTTAGTAATTGTCCTCCAAAGGAAAGACTAGATTTTCCAAGATATGATTTCATAATTTATGATGATGTTAGCGAGATGGTTGAAGAAATAAAAAAGAGAAATGCTGAACGCGGTCTATGCCGTACGGTGGCAGGATATGCTTGGGATTGGCGTACAAAAAAAGAGAAGCTTGTTTTTAAAAAAGAAGATTCTTTTGCCACGGACGTGTTGATTAAAAACGGAATATACGATATTGATATAGATGGAGCGAGGTTTATCTGGAATACTGAGTATAATGGTTGGCTAGCGTCGCCTAATTCGATTAATGAAATTGGATGTATTCATACTATTCAAGGTTTTGATTTGAACTATGCTGGCGTAATTATCGGTAATGAACTTCGTTATTCTGAAGAAAGAGGTTTATACATTGACAGAAAAAGTTACCGCGACGTTAATGGTTCAAAATCAGCAAGTGACGATGAACTCTTAGAGTATATTTTAAATATCTATAAAGTTCTTTGTACTCGTGGCATGCTTGGTACATTTGTATATGTCTGTGATGAAGGATTAAGAACGCACCTTCAAAAATACATTTTGAGAAGAGTTTAATTATCTCTTCGTAGAAGTTTGATTTGTTTTTTCGTATCTGGATTTACGCGATAGGAGTCACAGATTTTGGAGAGAGCTTTGTTGAATGTCCAACTATTGAGTTTTGTGATTTTGAGATATCCAAAGGTTTCGTTGGGGAACTTGATAAAGCATTCGGCAAGAAGCCAGGCTATGGCCATTTTAACATAGTATTCCTGGCGGTTTTTTAGGCATTCTATTTGGTCATAAATGACTGGTAGATAATCTGGCTGGACGTAAAAATCTAATAAGCATACTAGCCCAGTACGAGCGCCAAATTCGTTTTTCGACATAAGAAGTGAAGCGACTTTACGATCAAAGAAATCGTCTTCGTGTTTCTTTATGGTCTTCCTTAGCGATGCGCAAAAAGTGTCGACTGTACACCAATTGTCGAGCAATCTTACTTGAGAGTCAAAGACTTCCATCATTTCTTCGTATGGTAATCTTGCGATAGCGAATCCACGAGCAATGACTTCTTCAATGGCGGTAGGTGTCTCAGCGATAAAGTCGTTTAATTGGTCTCTAGGGATTTCTTTGACTAGCTTCCTGATGTCTGGGATGCGAACGCCTAAAAATGGACGATCGCAAGGGATGCCATTCATGGAGAATTGGCGATATTTTTCATCGTTAAGTGAGATGAGCTTGGAACGAAAGTCGGAGTACATTATAGTTTGGTGCGGTTTTGAAGCGCGGCGGAGATGGTGGTTTGATCGGCATAAGAAAGATCGACGCCGAGAGGTAGGCCACGGGCAAGCCGAGTGATTTTAAGATCTGGAAACTTTTCGATAAGAAGTTTTTGAAGGAGGAGAGCGGTGGATTCACCTTCGACAGAAGGGTTGGTTGCGATGATGATTTCGGTCACTTGATCTTCTGGAACGCGATCGAGAAGTTCTTTGATATGAAGCTGATCTGGGGTGATGCCGTCAATTGGCGAAATAGCTCCACCGAGCACATGATATGTGCCATGGTATTGCTTGGTAGCTTCGATAGAATAAATATCGAGCGGCTCTTCGACAACGAGGATGACAGACTTGTCACGTTCTGGGTCTGAATATAGATTCGAGACGGATTCCGTGCTGTCTATGAGTGCAAAAGTTTTGGGGCATGATTTTACGCCGGAATGTAAAGCACCGAGAGATTCTGCGATAGTTTCTGAGATACGTGAGTTGGAGCGAAACAGAAAATATGCATAGCGCTCTGCAGTGCGTGGTCCTACGCCTGGTAAATGCCCTAGCGCTTCAATGACTTTGTTGAGAGCCTCCGGGAGCATTACAACCCGAGGTCGCCTAGTTTACCCATGAGGGGTTTCATTTTTTCTGAAGCGATTTCTTGTGCTTTGGCGTATCCATCACGGAGACAATTCTCTAGCCAGCGTTCAAGCTCGTGGATGTCGTCGAGGTCGACGCGATCTGGATCGATAGTGATTTTCTTGATTTTGAGCTCTCCGTTGATTTGGACGACAACAGCGCCGTCACCTGCTTCGACTTCGACGATTTCGTTTTTGAGCTCTTTTTGTGCCTTGCGCAACTGATTAAGCATTTTCATTTGGTCCATAGTTTGGCCCATAACAACAACTCCTGATTAATTATTAAAGCTATATATGTATATTCTATCAGAATTATCTGAATTTGGGGAGGTGATAATACGTGAGAGTGTGTAGCCTTCTGGAAGCGTAATTTCCTCTGCCTTATTTATGGTGGCGATATCGTTTCTTGGGGCGGTATCCTTTATATCGCTAGTAGACGCGTAGAGTTTGATACGATGGTGGCGATCCTCGTATACTTGATAAAAGGCGTGGTCTAGAGTGTCAGTGGGCACGATTAGGAAGGTATCATCGTCGAGATTTTCGGAAATTAGCGTGAGGTCGATATTAAATTCGTTGGCGACGGCTGGAGTGTATTTATAGCCATAAACGTAGTGATTGAGGCTAGGCACAATCATGAGTGCTAAGAGGATAGAAAGTGGAAAGATAGCAAAGACACGGGCATATGGGTTTGATGGGAAGAGGCCGTACCATTTCTCGAGGATGTAGCGGAGACCGTGGGCGGTAAGGATTGAAAATGGTAGAACGATAAGGAGTGATGAATCTGGAGTTAGGCCGGCTAGGATGATAGCAAAGACAATGAAACAGCTAGCTATTGCGTTACGACTGGCAAAAAAACCCTGACGAGTACTGAAGAGACCTGTAACTGCTAAAGCAAGCGAAGATAGGCCAATGAGCGGCGATAGATAAACGCCTTCGAGTGGCTGTCCCCAAGAGAAGAACGGTGCGAACCCAGTCTTGATATTATCAAAGAAATGCGAGAGTGAAAAGTTTTCACCGAAAAAGAGCGTCAGGGCAACCGTAGATGATGATATGATATTAGTAATCCAAATTGCGATACCGGCAAGGACGATAATACCCATGCAAAATAGCGGGAATTTAGGTAGAGATTTAATAGTAAAACGTAAATGTGGATTCCAGATTGCAAAGAAGATAATAAAGACTACTAAATAGATGAGATGTGGCGTATAAATTGCTAGTAGAAGTGCTAAAGCGAAAGCGAAGCACCAAAGTGGTTTAGGCTCTTTCTCGCCTTGGATTTTGGAGCCGAGCCATAACAAAAGCGTAGGCCAGAAGATCAACATAATAAGTGGTGTACTAGAGCCGGCAAGATAGAGAAACGGCGTAGAAAGGACAGTCAGAATAGATGCAAGCAATGCGACGTTACTCTTAAACCAGCGGTTGAGGAGAAGGATTAGAAGTAAACCGAGCATGAGGCCGATGATAATAGACGGGAGCTTCGCAGCATAGGGCGTGAGGCCGAAGGTCAGTATGCTGATTTTTTGTAAAATATGGTACGGCAGATCTATCAAGTCGCCAGAAGTGATGGACGAGAAATGGAGATTGTAGCTAGAAACAACCGATTGACGTTCTAAATCGGAAAGTCCGGATGGGCTAATGAGTGGGAGCAAAAAAATAAGTGCGATAAATGCGAGGCCCAGAATGATATAGCCGATATAAAAACGGTAACGATAAAGGAAGAGCTTCGAAATAACGAGTTTACTCATTATGCTTTATTATATCATTCGCCATGGTCTTTATCAAGCGAGACAAAGCGTAATAGTTCTGGATGGAAGTAGAGTTCAACCTTGCCAACTTGACCGTGGCGATGTTTGCCGATTATTAGTTCAGTGATATTTGTTTGTTGATAATCTGGCTCGTTCATATGGTAGTAGTCTACGCGATGTAGGAACATGACAAGGTCTGCGTCTTGCTCGATGGAGCCTGATTCGCGGAGATCAGATAAAACTGGGCGAGGATCCTCGCGTCCGGTGACATTACGGGAAAGCTGCGCCAAGGCGATGACTGGTATTTCCAACTCACGCGCAATTTGCTTGAGGCCTCGGGAAATTTCTGAAACTTCCTGGACGCGTTGGCCGGTTTTGCGGTAGACGTCAGAGCCACTTAACAGCTGCAAATAGTCGACGATAATCATTCCGATATTGTGCTCATGGGCGGCACGGCGGGCTTTATTGCGTAATTCGAGGATAGACATGACAGACGAGTCGTCGATATATAGCGGGACGGACTCCATTTCTTCTAGCGCATCTGTGATGGCGCTATAGTCCCCTTCTGTGACGTTGCCGGTGCGAATTTTCCAGTTATCGATGCCCGACACATCGGAAATCATACGGTCGACGATCTCGGCACTAGCCATCTCCATAGAGAAAAACAGCACACCTTTGTTGTTGATGGTGGCGGCGTTGTAGGCTAAGTTTTCCGCGAATGTAGTTTTACCCATGGCCGGGCGAGCGCCGATGATAATCAGGTCGCCTTTTTGGAAGCCAGCGGTTATCTTGTCGAGATCGTGGAAACCTGTTTTGAGGCCGCGGAGTGCGCCTTTATTCTTTTGGAGCTCCTCCATGCGGTCGTAAGCATCAACGAGGAGATTGCCGAGAGCGACGTATTCTGTCTTGGTGACTTGGTTCGAAACGGCGTATAGTTCTCGCTCGGCATCGCCTAGGATTTCTTTGATATCTCTGTTTTCTTCGTAACCACTTTCGCTGATGGTAGTACCGGCGTTGATAAGGCGACGACGTACTGCCGTTGAAGCTATGATGTCTGCATAGGCCTTGGCATGGTTTGCAGTAGGAACGTAGTTAGTGAGTTCCGTTAAGTAAGCTGCTCCACCAACAGCTCTTAGCTCCTTATTTTTGCGCAACTCAGCAGTAGTAGTTAATAAATCGATAGGCGAATGGTGCTGATAAAGTAATGTCATCGCGTGGAAGATCTTGCTATGACGTTCGTCATAAAAATCTTTGTATTTTACCACTTCAAGAATTTCCGGAAAACCTGCATCGGACAGCATAATCGCACCGAGCAACGATTTCTCGGCGTTTAAGTCTTGCGGTGGGATACGACCACCGCTAGAACGGGATTCCTCCATTATCATTCACCTCCTGTATACCACCCATTATATCAGAAATTTTCTGAATTTCTGGAGAGTTTTTAAGATCATCTGGGTCATGAATTACGAAAGTTTTACCAAAATTACTCTTTAGAATCTCTTCGTTGGCTGGCTTGCTGAGGATATTCTTGACTATTTTGCTTGATGGATAAATATCGATTTGGTCTTCCGTTTCAACGATTTTGCATTTCTTGAGTTGCTGAGATAAGGCTGGAGTAAGAGCGGCTGGCGGATTGATTGCGTGAGCGGATGACGGGATTTTCTTCTCCGACTGTTCTACTGTTTCTGGCCCGGATAATGGTTTCTGTTCCTTGATGATAGTTTCTTTTTTTTGTTCTTTGCGGATTGCCGCATGCGGTTGCGCGTCTGGCTTAGACCCCGAGCATAGAATTGCTTTTGGCGATTCTTTAATGTGCTCGAAGGAATTACCCATATTGTTCAAGAACGCTAATAATAGTTTGGCATCGGAATATGGCGCAATGACTTTGGGCAGTTCACCTAAAAGCGGGAGAAGTTCTGGTGTAGGAAGCGTAATGATTTTGTTTAGACACGAGGAAGCGATGCTCTCTGGCTTTAATCCTTCAGCGATGAGATTTTTTAAGTCCACTGTAACGGTATTAGTATCCCCATGGGCATAGGCGTTTAGAAGATGACTGATTTTTGTGTCCATAGGTAGACCGAGACAATCAGCAGCGATGGATTCGGAGATTTCTTTATCATCAGCGCTGAGTGTAGAAATTTGGTCAAGGAGCGAGAGACTATCGCGGAAGGATCCGCCGCCTTTTTGAGCAATGAGGCTAAGTGCGGGTTCAGATATCTTTATCTCCTCTTTTCTGCAGATAGATTGCAAATGCGGCAGCATGATTTCTAGTGGAGCGAGACGAAAAGTGTAAACTTGGGAGCGGGAAGTGATAGTGACCGGGACTTTTTCGAGATCTGTTGTAGCAAGAATGAACACAACATGAGCGGGCGGTTCCTCAAGGGTCTTGAGTAATGCATTGAATGCGGATTTAGTCAGCATATGAACTTCATCGATGATATAGACCTTATACTTACCTTCGGACGGCGCAATGACGGCCTTTTCGCGTAGTTCGCGGATATTGTCGACGCCAGTGTTAGATGCGGCATCTATTTCAATGATGTCTAGGTAATTATCTTCGAGTTCATATTTAAAACCATTGATCTCATGAGCAAGAATGCGTGCGACGGATGTCTTACCACAGCCACGTGGGCCGGTAAATAAATAGGAGTGAGAAATTTTACCAGCTTTTAGAGCGGAGCTTAGCGGTTTAGTGACTTGATCCTGACCTACGACATCAGATAAAGCTTTTGGACGATATTTACGATATAGGGCTAGCATATGTATATATTATATACGAAAAATCCGGCCCTAGAGCCGGATTTTGAGAATAATCTAGAGAGCTGCTTCGACGGCTGCCCATTGCGCATCGTCGTTTTTGGCTGGGATAACGACGGATACTTGAGCACCTTCACGGAGGTGAAAGTAAGTAACGGATGCATAGAGGATTTCGTATTCACGCCCGGCAACTTCAACGAAGTACTTATCGTCATGGTGAGTGAGCGTGCCAATAACTGTCTTGCGCTCGACTGGGCCAATTTGCTTGTAGAGGAAGCGACCATCTGGAGTGATGGTGAGTTTCATGAGATCGCCTTCGACGAGCTTGGATTTTGATGCGTAGTTTGCTGGAACAGGATAATTCTTACCATCAGGACCGATCATGATTTGACCATCGAAGACGCCTTCGATGACTTTTCCGTCTGGATCAGATACAACAGTAGCGCGTGGAGCGGTGATGACATCACCGTCGCCGACGACGGAATTCAAAAGCTCTTTGGCAGCAGCCAAATTTGTCTCAGCATCTTGGATGAGACTGCGTAGTCGTTTTATTTGTTTTTCTGGTAGTTCAGACATCACCTCGCGTCCTGTCTATTTTGATATAGTACTATTGTTATATTATATGACGCAAGTCGATATGTCAAGTCGAAAGTTTTCCACCAAATTTTAAGATATGGGTGTAAGAATGTTGTAAAAAATAAGAAATTTATGCGTGGTGATATCCGGAACCACGGGCAATTTCGTTTGCACGATATATTTGTTCCGAAACGATTAAACGAGCAATCATATGCGGAAAGACTAATTTACCAAAACTCCAGACGTAATGAGCACGGTCTCGAGCGTCTTGGGAGACACCAAACGGTCCACCGATGACTATATAGACGTGTCTTGAGTAATTGAATTCTTCTTGAAGTAGTTGTGCGAAATCTGGAGAAGAAAGTTCTTCACCTCGTTCGTCGGCGATAATGACAAAGGCGTCTTGAGGAAATGGCCATTTCTCTAGGACAGCGGCAAGTTTATCTTCTTCGTAGAAGGTAAAATCGAACTCGTACGGCCCACGGCATTTTTTACGATAATCTTCGATTAGCCAGAAGTATTCGCCTTTTGTTTTCTTACCCCCTGCAAGCACATGAATCATATTTACAATTTTAGCATTATTTGGTATAATAACGCAAGTTGCCAAAGACAGCGACGGGAGTTAGTCCTTAATCATGTCGCCGAGGAATCTCTTATTTCAGGTTTTGGTGACGTTCACTAACAATTCGTGAACCTAATCGAAAAGGAAACTAAATGGCTATCTCAAAAGATAAAAAATCCACTTTAGTTGCTGATTTGACTGCATTGTTAAATGATGCCCAAGCGACTGTGTTCGCACGCTATCAGGGCTTGACTGTTGCAGAGCTCCAAGAGCTTCGTGCAGCTGCCCGTGAAAACGGTGTGAAAATCAAAGTCGTGAAGAACCGTTTGGTGAGGGTCGCGATGAACGAAATCGCCGTCTATAAAGACACGGATACGACTGGTCTTACTGGTCAACTTCTATATGCGATTTCTGATTCCGATGAAATCATGCCGGCAAAGGTGCTAGCAAACTTTGCGAAAACTCACGAAGCTCTTGAGCTTGCTGGTGGTTTTTCTAATCTTGGTGCTACGCTTTCTGCTGACGATGTGAAGACTCTCGCGCAGATGCCGACGAAGAACGAGATGATTGCGCAAGTGGTCGCTACCCTTCTTTCGCCGGTCAATGATACCATTTCTGCCACTGCTGGTGGCCTATCCGGTATCATTTCTGGCTTGGAAAACCACGCTAAATAGTCAAAAAAGTGACTGTTATTAACTGTTAATTTGAAAGGAGTCTTAAATGGCTGCTGATATCAAAAAATTGGCTGAAGAACTTGTCAATTTGACTGTTCTTGAAGTTAACGAACTCAAAAATACCCTTAAAGATGAATATGGCATCGAGCCGGCTGCTGCCGCTGTTGCCGTTGCTGCTGCTCCTGCTGAAGGTGCTGCAGCTGCCGATGAAGGCAAGACTGAATTCGACGTTGTCCTCAAAGAGGCTGGCGCTCAGAAGATTGCCGTCATCAAAGCTGTGAAGGAAGCTACTGGTCTCGGTCTTGGCGAAGCTAAGGCTATCGTTGACGGTGCTCCTGCTACTGTTAAAGAGAAAGTCAAGAAAGACGAAGCTGAAGCTCTCAAGAAAACTCTTGAAGAAGCTGGTGCTACTGTCGAACTCGCCTAAGTCTCGAGTCAAATCTTTTAATAATTTGTTCACGAATTGCAAAGACTCCCTGTTTAATAGCGGGGAGTTTTTTGACGAATTTAGCCCCGCTCTGGAGCGGGGCTATGTGAGGGTGGGGCTCAAATGTTTTGGGCGAATGATATTACGGCAGGAAAGATGAACTTGATGGCTAGATATACCGTTCCTGCAAGCACCAGAAATAAGATGATGATTCCGACGATGCTGACGATTCTTTGTTTGTGTGCATGAGCTTTTTCCCATGGTTCCATCTTCTCCCAGCAGTCAATGTAGTCTTTGCGGTTTTGACCGTTGTAATAGCTGGGCATCCAAGTTTTATGTAACTCAGGGATTACTCGCAGTAGCCAGATCAGAGCCGCTAACAGGATTAGCGAGCAGAAGATGTCAAAGACATAGGCTAAGAATACCAGAATAGATCTTACGTTCGAAACCGCGTCCATATGGTTACCCTCCCTTTCAATGTCCGATTAACACGTTTGTGTTAATATCTCCTTCTATTATAGCATAAGTGTGTTGATAAGTCAATAATACCATTGCGCCTACGAGTTGCAAAACGTTCTTGTGAAAACGGCTATTTTGGTCTTGATTTGCATGAAATAATGTGTTACTGTATCCAGGATGTCGCTTGAAGTGGCTTAGCTCTTTTCAATTCGATTAAGAAAGGTGGATTGCCCAATGGCTCACGAGTTCCATGATGAAGTCCGTATTCAGCAGGTGGACCCGAATTTCGAGGTTATTGCTGAAGAAGATCAGTCTATTCAGCTCTCCCTCGAGTGCGATGGCGATACCTACGATAATGATTCCGCGATCGATTTCCTAGCTGATAATGTCGACTATGATCTCTACAGCGAGCTCAACGATGACTTCGCGTGCTATCTGTGCGATGCGGAATCGGACGACGACGAATCCTCTCCGAATAAAGATGAAGCAAACGACTGCTCCGCCGATGACTCCTGTGATGAGGACGAAGACGATGTGCTGCCGGATTGGCGTGATTACGCCGATAGCTGCTGCGTCTGCGGCGTATTTCTGTTTACTGACCATCTTGAGGTGCTCTTGGAGTGCTATGATGGCGACGGCGACTTTCTGTTTGACGTGGTCGTACCTGTGAAATACGACGATCTGGGCGAAGGCCTGAAGTTTGACGCCTCGGTGATCTGCGATGATGGTACCACGGTATGCGAAGCGTACACTTTCTCTGTGGATGATGATGGCGTGGAAGTGAGCTATCCCATCGGAGATGAAAACGGCGATCCGGTGGATCCGGATTACTTCTCCCGCGACCTCGCTGATTGCCTGCCCTGATACCTTATCGTGAACATCCCATGTTTCCATTGTGAAGCTGGGGCTGGACCAATTAAGCAACTGTGATCATCCCATGTTTCCATTGTGGAACTGGGGCTGAACCAAGCATAAGCCTTTCTTGCGACTACCCCTGCGGGACTTCTGTTCAATAGGCCAGAAGCTCTGCGGGGCTTTTTAAATGTCTTTAAATCTTATTTGCTTTGGAGGATTTGTCGAGCTTCGATGGTCGAATGGCATTCCATGAGCTTTTGGCGAAGCTCGGATGCTCCCGGGAAATCTTTGATATAGATCTTGAAGTAGTGCTTGAGTGGCTCGAACGATATCTTAGTATGGTTACTTTCTTTATCGAATAAATCTAAATGTATGTCCAGAAGCGTTAGTAACTCTTCCTTGGTAGGTTGGTGGTCAATGAAACAATATGGGTTTTGGAAGACGCCACGGCCGATCATGTAGCCGTCAAGCCCTGGGTTATTATGAACCAGTTTCTCGCCTTGTATGTGATCTAAAACATCACCGTTTATTAGGAGTTTGGTCTCAGGGCTGAGTTCATTTTTAAGATTGATGATGTCTGGTATTAATTCATAATGGGCTGGGACTTTGGACATTTCTTTGCGAGTACGGAGGTGAACCGTGAGGGCTGAAGGATGTTCGCGTAGTAACGTTGGCACCCAAATTTTATATTCGTCGATATGAGTGAAACCTAAACGTGTCTTAATGGATACCGGTAACCCGTTGGAATGTTTCATAGCATTTTGAAAACATTTGATGGCTAAGTCTGGTGTGCGAATCATTGCGGCCCCACCACCGGCTTTATTAACGTGTTTATCTGGACAACCGAAGTTTAGATCTACGCCAGAGAATCCAAGCGACTTGAGAGCTGAGGTGATCTCTGCAAAATGATCTGGGTTCTTACCCCATATTTGGGCAATGATGGGTGGGTCAGTAGGAGCGATTTTGAGGCGCTCAAGGGCGTTGGCGCGGCCTTTTTCTGATGCGTAAGAAGAAACATTGGTAAATTCTGTAAAGAATAGATCTGGTCGGCCAGCTTTTGCGATAACCTGACGGAAACAAATGTCAGTTACGCCTTCCATTGGCGCAAGACAGCTAATAGTTCCCTTTTTGCTGAGTTCTTCCCATATATTCATGTTTTATATTATAACATATTCTTAATAAAAAGAGCGCCCTGGTGGCGCTCGTGGTAAAGTACTGAATTATTTGGAAAAGATTCTCTCGAAGAAAGGACGGGGTTTGTCAGGGTCCTTGTCTTGTTCGCGCGCGGCGAGTTTTTCGAGTTCCTTGGCGTCCCTTACGACGACCTGCTTGCCTGTCTTGTTGTCTGTGACGGTAAATTGCGGATTCGTCCCGAAGAGGTTTTCAAACAATCCCACATTTTCACCCCCTTTCCGAAAATGTCTCGGGGATTATAACATTATGTATCGGTTTTTTCAAGCAGAAGCTGAATAAAGTTTCGGATTTCTTTCATGCCATTTTCTTTGTTTGGTTCAACTCGGAGTTCGTCATCATCTAGGAAAGCTAGCGTGGTTGCTTGTTTATGGACGGCTCTAATGAGGGCGCGGAGCTCATTTTCGTCAATGTCTTTGTCAAAGTCCAGAGTCTTGTCGTATACTTTGCCCTCATCATCTGGCGTAACGAAAAGAATATGACCACGTGTTACTTTGTATTTAGAATAAGTTGGACTATGTTCGAGCATAAGTTTATACATGCCGAGTTGTAATGAATACTTGTAAAGTGTATTAATGGAGCCCCAGCGCTCTTTGTGATATTTGCCGGTCTTAAAGTCATAGACCTCTATTTCTTTCTTTTCTTCGTCGATGTGCATGTGATCGATGACGCCGATGACTGGAATGCCGTCTATAACCGGATGCTCGCCGTAAAGATTTACTTCAGCGCGAGCTTTGGGATCACGCAAGATATCTTTAAAGGTTTCTAATGAAATTTTGAGGCTAACTTCGCCGCGTTCTAACATGAACTTAGTGTCGGCATCGGGCAAATCGGCCTCTTCGACTTCTTTACGGTACATTGTTATGGCATCTTCGTCGGTGAATTTTTCACCTGTTGATGCTGCCATTGTTGCTTGTTCGAAAACCTTGTGCATTAATGTGCCGAATACCATACTGCCAGTGGCTGGCTCACTGGGTGCTCTTAAAACTCTATTTTTGTAGAATTCCATTGGCCCGCCATAGCTGATATCGATGAAAGATGTGAGGTCAGATGGAGAAAGAAGATAGTTCTCCATTTGTGCGAGTAAGATAGATCTGAGATCTGGGGATAGTTTGGTGTAGGCTGAGCGCCAACTTTTTCTGAGATCGATTTTCTTGCGAAGACTGCTTAAATCATCGTAGTGCAGAACGACTTTGCCGACAAATGGCGAGACGACATCACCGGTGTCTTTGTCTACATATTCTTCGAGGTAATCTAGTCGAGCAGGTGTTTTGCCAGAGAAGTCTTTGAGACTATTTGTCATTATTAAGCAGCTTTTGGCGCGAGTCATAGCTACAAATAATAGACGGAGACGTTCATCGTCCGTGATGCCTGTATGACGGATTTGAAGCATATTTTTTGGCAGAACGAGCATATTGTTATTGCCTTTTGCGCGGCCCCAGTTTAGATTGTCGGTAGCGATCAAAAAGACGTATTCGTATTCTAGACCTTTGGCTTTGTGTGCCGTGAGGATTTGTATCGCGTCATCGTTATCTCGATACGGCGAAGTATTGATAATGGCTGCGCCGGCTGTTTCGTAATCATTGAGTAACGTAATTAGATCTTTAAGGCGCAGGTTTTTAGTTTTAGTATGTGATAAGATTGCATCTTTAAGAACAGAAAGGTTTTCGTATAGTTCAAAGGTCTCGTATTCGTTTTGCTCGTGGCTGTAGAACTCTATGAATGGGCTGCGAAATTCGTGTGCTTCGCGACGGAGCTTGCCTTCTTTCGAGATTAACTCTTCTTCTGGCTCTTTGGAAATCATAGCCGTACTGAGATCTTTGTCGGAAGAGAATTCGCTCGGAAGTTTTACGGCAACCGTGCCGACAAAATAATCTAGCATTAGCTCTAGCGGCGTGTCGAAGCTGAGCATAGCACACCTAGCTAAAAATTCGCCGATATCACGGAGACGAGGGGAATCGGCTTTTACCAAATAGTCAATAGGAGCCTTTTTATCCTGTTTAGCAGACCATATACAGCGGATTGCTTCGGATGGGCTTACTTCCCAAAAACCGAAACTGAGTATTTCAAGGAGCTGAGACGATATATTTCTTCCTTGGCTAAGATTATAGATAAACTTTGCCAGTGTAAGTATTTCTGATAGTCGAGGATCTTCTAACAAATTATCGCGTTTTTCGTAGGAGATATTTATTTTGCCTGAATCCTTTAAAAACGGAAGCATCGGTGCGATATATTTGTGCTTTGGTGCAATAATTGCGATTTCTTTTTGTGGAACTCCAGCGTCTATTAGCTTTTCGATCTCTGAAGTTACAAATGAGTATTCGCCATCGCTAGTTAAAAATTCGTGTCGAACTATTGTTGCTCCTGCGCCCTTTGCGGCTTGGAGTTGCTTAGAGATAGTGGTCTTACTTTCTATGGCTGGATTTTTTACAAAACTGCCATCTATTTGATCGGCGATCTTACGTGATAAATCAAGAATTTCTTGGTTACTACGGTAGTTCTCTTCAAGATTGATGACTTTAGCATGATAGTGTTGTTGGAATGTAAGGAGGTTGGATGCTTCTGCGCCTTGGAATTCAAAAATAGCTTGATCGTCATCGCCTACAGCCATGATATTGGGATCTTCGTAATCTGTAAGTAGCTTAACTATCTCGAATTGTGAAGGATTGGTATCTTGAAATTCATCGAGAAGGATATATTGGAACCGCTCACTCATAGTGAGACGAAAACCTTTATCGGTTTTTAGCGCCTTGATGGCTTGTTCGATCATGTCGGAGAAATCATATAGGCCTTCGCTTGAGAGCTTTTCGTCGTAAAGCCGCATGATATTGCTAAGTGACCTTAATTTGAGATTGGGTACGCGAGTTTTTAGCTGATGTTCCCCATTGTCGTTTACTATGAAGTTTGCTCTGGTCCATTTAGTTAGTGGACTGATGCTCGGTCTTTCTCGTGCAGATTCTTCTAAAATTGTTTTCTTTAGTTCTAAATATAAAGTGTTGGCGAGCGGTTCTATGTCTTTGACGATGTTTCGATTTGAGGTATGGCTCGCAAATGCCGTAAGTAGCGGCTTGTAGAATTTTTCGAGAGCATCGTTAAATTTCATGCGCGGTACGAGTTCGGAAAATAAGTCTTGAATTTCGTCTGTAAATTTATCTGAAAACAATATGTTGTCTTCTGCTATTTTCGCTAAATTCTCGCTAGTTAATCTTGCGGACTTAGCGCTGTTGATTGTATCTACGATGTCTTTTGTGCTATCTGAGCGCAGGATATCGTTGGCGTTTAGGTTCTCTTGAATCTCTTTTATTATCTTGAATTGTGTTACTTCGTCGATTGATGCATCAAGGTTACGATCGAATGTTGTTGTGTAATTACGATATTTTGCAAGTAAATCGGCTCCAAATGCATGATAAGTATGAATTTCTAAGTTACGCGCCGCTTTACCAACAGTAGAAATAAGACGCGTGCGCATATTACTAGCGCCGTTTTCTGTGAATGTCAGACATAAAATGTTTTCTGGATTTGTGTCAGTATTTTGAAGGATGTATTCTACGCGGTTACTTAATAAGTGCGTTTTGCCTGTTCCTGGCCCCGCCAATACTAAGAGTGGGCCTTCGATGTATTCTACAGCTTCTTTTTGTCTAGCGTTTAACGACATTTTTAATTCTCTTTGTCGCATCGGCTAGAATTTCAGCTTCTTTTGGCATGGCTAGGCCTAACTTATCAATTTCTTTAGTAGCGAATACGCCTTCGACTGTATTTTCTTTCAAAAATTTTCTAACAAGGCGCTTACGTTCCATAACGCGTCGTCTACCGCCTAAGAGACTGCCAAACTGATAGTTACGTGATTGTTCGCTACCACATGTTAAAACTATGTCTCCGAGCCCAGCAGAAAGTCGTACGGTTTCTATGAACCCGCCATTATAGAGTAGAAACTTTTCACATTCTCGCGCTACGTCTGCGGCATATTCTTTGAAATCAATTGATTGAGATGCTAGACCGCGTCGTCCGGATTCAATAGCGTAGATGTTTTTTAATCCAGAGAGGAGAGCTACGCCAATCCGATCGTCTGTTTTATCAAATTTGACATAAGAATTTGAGAATAGTTTTTCGGAGAGAGTCATTCCTTCTAGCGCGCCGCGCGCAGCTACTGTAAGTTTGACACGTTTGCGCTTGCATATTTCTTCGGCAAAACCAGGCCCTGAGACGATTTCGTAATACTTAAAGTTTTCCCATGGCTCGAGCGCCATAATTCCTTTTGTAAGGATAATAACCGGTTTTTCAAAAGTATTCGCGGGGAATTGTTTGAAGAGCCCTGAAATTACCTCCGCCGGTGTGGCAATTACTAATACTTGGGCGTATTTGATGGTTTCCTCTAGGCTTGTATCAGGGAGCCGATATGGGTCAAATAATTTTACCTTATGCCCATTGTCGCGTAATACTCCTGACATGGCTGATCCATAGGCCCCTGCGCCAAGAATTCCTATTTTCATTTCAAAAAATCTCTCCTTTTCCTTGTACTATTATATCATGAATCGTGGCTGGCTTTGTAGTTTTGAATGGCTTTATGAAGGGCTTGGTGACCGAGGACTGAGCAGTGAAATTTATGTTCCGGAAGGCCGCCAAGGTAATTACAGATTTCTTTGGCGGTGATACGATCGGCGTCTTCTAACGTTTTGCCTTTTGCTAGTTCTGAAAGAGCGGAAGTGGATGCGATTGCTGAGGCGCAGCCGTAAGTTTTCCAGCCGATGTTTGTTATTTTATTGCCTTTAACACGAATTTTGACTAGCATTTGGTCGCCACAGACTGGATTTCCGACTAAGCCCTCGCCGTCTGCTTGCCATTTAGTTTCATCCCCCATAATGAAATTTCTTGGATTCAGAAAATGGTCTTTGACAATTTCAGTATAAGCCCAGGGGTCAGCTTTTTTTGGTTTATTGGTGCATTCGTTGTCGCTCATTGTACGGCTCCTTGTTCATGGTTGATAGATCTTGTATCTTCGCTACGATTCCGGGGATTTTGTCTAGTAGTACGTCTATCTGTTGTTTTGTCGTGTCTAGATTGAAGGAAAAACGGACCGAATCATGTGCTATTTCGGCGTCGTGAAACATAGCCATGAGAACGTGGCTTGGTTCTAAAGCGCCAGAAGCACAGGCGGAGCCAGTAGATACTTCGATGCCGTTGAGGTCGAGGTATAGTTGTGTCGATTCCCCTTCGGCAGCAGGAAACGAAACGTTTAAAATGTTCGGAAGAGCGCTCTCTTCGTGTTCTGAAGATAGATTGTTTAATGGTGTGATAATTCTAGCGCTGGGAATTATTTGCATTATTCTTTCGGCTAAATAATTTCGTAATTCTTTTATTTTTAGGTATTTTCCCCAAGTTTTATTGTCGTTGCTATATTTGGCAGCAGCGGCGAAACCGGCAGCGAGAACGACATTGCTGGTGCCGGCACGGCGTTTGTTTTCTTGTGATCCTCCAAGGATGAGTGGCCTAAATGGTGCTCCGGTGCGGACATACAATGCGGCTATACCGATTGGCCCGCCGAGCTTATGTGCCGTAAATGTTAGATAATCAATCATCGATTTTTTTGCGTCAACTGGTATTTTACCAATGGCTTGCGTAGCATCTGTGTGTAGATAGATGTTCCGATACCCTTGTTTCCGTAGTTCGCTGATTATAATTGCGACTTTTCTAATTGGCTCTACGGTGCCAATCTCGTTATTTGCGAGCATAATAGAAACTAGTATTTTTTGTTTTGGGTCTGCTTTTGCTATTTCGGTTAGCTTTAATTTTAAATAGTTCAGATTGATGGTTCCCTGTTCGTTGACGGGGACTTTGATGCATGGATTTCCATATTCTTCTGCCGGGCGGAGTACTGATGGGTGTTCTATGGCGCTGACAAAGATTGGACAATGCTCGAATGTATGCAGCACGGTATTGTTAGATTCGGAGCCCGAACTTGTTAATATTAGCTCTAGAGGTGGCACTCCGATAAGTTTCGCAATTTCCGTACGCGCTCTAATGAGTTCTCCTTTGGCGCGTGAACCAGCCGTGTGAAGACTTGACGCATTCCCAAGATTGCCTGATATGGATAAATCCATGAGGTTGACCATGGCTTCCCGTGCTTCCGGTAGAAGTGGCGTGGTTGCAGATGCATCAAAATAAATCATACACCCATTATATCACCTATATTATCAGATGATTGAGCTCTTGTGTTGTGCGGCGGCAAAACCGTCATAATAATTAGTTTTGACTTTAGGATGGCCTATTTTGTTTGCTGCAGCGACGACTTCTTCGATATTGTCAGTTATTTTGTAGATTCTACGATCTTCAGATCTGATCGTCTTTAATGGTATCATCTTGGAGGCGTAAAATTTATCTAGCGGTCGCCAGAAACTCTTGCCTATCAGAAACATCGGCATAACTGGCATTTTACCTTCCTGCATTAAGATGAGAATTTCTGAAAATTCATCCATAGTTCCAAATCCGCCTGGGAAGAAAACGTAAACTTTTGCACTCATAGCGAGCATGACTTTGCGGGCGAAGAAGTACTCGAATTTGAGCATATCGGTGAGATATGGATTAGGGTGTTGCTCATCGGAAAGCGTGATATTCAGTCCAATAGAGCGTCCACCATATTCGAATGCTCCGCGATTGGCTGCTTCCATGATGCCTGGGCCTCCGCCGGTGATTACCGTGTGGCCATTCTCTGCGAGGAGCTCGCCAAGCTTGCGTGCTTGTCTATAATACTTATTGGTCTCCTTGAGGCGTGCAGAACCGAAAACTGTTACGCCTTGCGGAAAAGTTCTGACAATTTTGAGGCCGGCAAGCAAATCTTTAGCATAGGCTTGTGCACGGTCGTAGTCGGCTGACTCGAGTTCTGCGAGGAGATTTTCTTGAATTATTGGGCTTTCTTTTGCGTTCTTTTCTTGCATTTTCTCTCCTTTTTATTTAATGAGTTGGATTGGCATAGGGTGTAATGTGACATCGCGTGAAATGATACCGTTTTTTGCTCCTAAATGTTGAACGACGGCCGTAGAATTGGCACTTGCATAGATAAGTGCGGTGCGGAAACTATCTCCGGACGCAATCGAAGCGAGGAATCCTGAGCCAAATGCGTCGCCGGCCCCTGTAGTATCTTTTATCTTGGAATCTTCGTAGATGCCAAAGCGGTAAGTTCTTTCCCCGTTAGTCGCAATCCCGCCCATAGCCCCATCGGTGATTATTACGGTTTCGCAGTAATTTTTCAGTTTGTTCAATAGTTCATCTAGCAATGACCCTCCGACTAGAGAGCTAGCTTCGCGTTTGTTGAGCAGTAATATGTTGACATCGCTTAATAATCCAAGTACTTGCTTTGGATTAGCGAGTTCCAAGACGCCAGGGTTGAACATGACTTTCGTGCCAATTGAATGAGCTTTCTCGAAGAAATCCAAAAGCGTTCCCATGTCTCCGCGTAAGGTAGTTACGTATAGCCAGTCTGGTTGAACTAAATCGAGGTCAGAAGACGAAATATTATTAAAACGTGCTGATGCTCCTCTGAATGTTAGAACGGTGCGCTCCCCGGACTTACTGTCTAGTAAGATAATTGAACAACCGGTTTTGCCGCGAGGCGGGAACGAAATGTAGCTAGTGTCTATGCCTTCCTCGTCGAGTTTCTTCAATACGGCTTCGCCTGCTGGATCATGACCAAGATTCCCGAAGTAGATTGCTTCGTGTCCGGCCCTCGCAAACGTTACTGCGGAGTTGGTGCCACCGCCACCAATAAAAAAGTTTAGTTTTTCAATGTCGTATTTGCTACCGATTTCAAGGTTCTTAAACATAGATACACTGCCGAATTCGACGGACCCGAAATCGTCCCGGTCGATGAGATAGATATCCTGTAAAGCCGATCCGAGGGAAACAATGCGCGCCATAACTAGATGACTACCCCAGATTTGTCTAATTCAGCTGTGAGATCGGCGAAGGTCTTGGCCGGGTCTTGTGATGTTGCGAGTGCTGCACCAACATTTAAGACATCTATACCGCAATGCGCTAGGGTTCGCGCGGTCTGCATGTTTACTCCGCCGTCCCAACCGATTTCAACCTCGCTTTTGATACTGCGAATGATAGGAACTTTTTCGTATTGAATCATGTCTGCTTCTCCGCCTTGTTGACCTAAACGTCCTGCGAAAATTAGTACATGATCGGCGGCTTCAATATATGGAGCGATACTGCCAGGATAGGTTTGCTTTAGAATAGCAACACCTGCAGAGATACCGGCTTGCTTCAACGTCTGGAAAATTGGCAAAAGGTTCTCGTTAGTTTCTGCGTGGAAGATGCATAGACTTGGCTTAACTTTCAAGATTGTCGCGATATGTTGAGATGGGTTCATAACCATCATATGCAAGTCAAGCGATGCCCAGTCTGGTTGGCGTAGCGCGTTAGATTCGTCTATAGTGAGCGCAGGCGAAAACACTCCATCGCAAATATCAACCTGAATCCGTTTGGCAAACTTTGAATAGACTTCGTATTGCCTGGCATAGAGATTTCTATCGTTAGTTAATATTGTTGGAGCAATGATGCTCATTTTACCTCCTCATCTAAACGTTTTGTGCGACGAACATAACGTGCTTCGCCAGAGAATGGCGTAGTTAAAAATTTTTCGACTATAGCAAGCAAATCTTCGTAGGCTTTTTCACCTTCTAGCGGATCCTTGGCCTGCGCAAGATGGTCGGCGGATAAACAGAGTACGTTCGCATTGTTATGCTCACGTGATGACATTGCTGTTTCTATGTCCGTCACTACAGCTGCGCGAATGCCTTTAAAGCGATTAGCTTGAATGGATATCCCAATTGCAGATCCACAGATAAGTATGCCCATAACTTCCTCGTCTCTATTTTTTTGCGATTCGATGATTGCTCTTGAGACCGCTATAGCGGCGTCGTTAAAATCATCATCTGGATCGTAGGCGTTCGGACCCAAATCGACAATGCTTATATGGGATTCTGATGCGAGCTGAATATGCGGAAGATCTGTAGCTAACTTTGATTTGAGTGAAAAACCACGGTGGTCGGAGGCGAGGAATATTTGCATGGTGCTGATTAATCCTTTCCGAAATCGGCAGCTAGCTCGACCAGACGATTGGAATAGCCCCACTCGTTGTCGTACCAAGCAACGACCTTGATGAGATTGCCGCCAACGACGTCAGTAAGAGGTAAATCGATGATAGAAGAATGAGCGTTGCCGCGGAAATCAGTTGATACCAATTCTTCTTCTGTGACATCTACAATTCCTTCATAGTATGGTTCTGCGGCAGCATTCTTTAGTGTTTTGACAAGTTCTTCTTTAGTGACGTTGCGTTTAAGAACTGCAGTGATGTCAGCAAGAGAGACGACTGGCGTTGGGACGCGGACTGAAAGACCGTTGAAGCGTCCAGTTAGTGATGGAATAGTAAGTGCAGCCGCTTTTGACGCACCTGTGGTGGTTGGAACAATATTTTCTGCAGCGGCACGTGCTTCACGAAGGTCTTTTGCTGGTGCGTCTTGCAAGCGTTGTGAGGCGGTGTATGAATGCACAGTTGTCATCATGGCTTTGTCGATGCCGAAGTTATCTTCTAGGATTTTCATAACTGGAGCAATACAGTTAGTTGTGCATGATGCATTGGAAATAATTACATCATCTTTATCTAATGTATCTTCATTCACACCGATAACGATTGTCTTGGCGCCTTCTCCTTTGGCTGGGGCAGAAATGACAACTTTACGCGCTCCTGCGTCAATGTGCGCATGAGCCTTTTCTGGGTCGGTGAACAGGCCTGTGGATTCAATTACCACATCTACTCCTAACTCCTTCCAAGGAAGAGCAGCGGGGTCTTTTTCGCTTAGTACGCGGATTTTATGATCGCCAATGATGAGGTTATTTTCGTCGTATTTTACATCCAAATCGTAAATACCATAGCTCGAATCATATTGCAGCAACTTGGCTAGCGTCTTGGTATCGGTAAGGTCATTTATTGCTACGATATCGATATCACGGCGCTCCATGGCGATTTTTAGGGCGTTTCTGCCGATTCGGCCAAATCCGTTGATTGCTAGTTTTACCATATGAGTATTTCCTCCAATAAATATACTTACGTTTATTCTACCATGGCCGATATTTTTTTACAAGAAAATACCTCGCATATTATGCAGAGTTTTGATGGAGAGGTGACGAAGTATTCTGCTTATTTCTTCGAACTGGCACTTGCAATGGGAAAAATCTGTATGAATTTATTTAATAAAAAAATCAGCTATTTTTAATAGCTGATTTTTTCGCTATGCTACGCTCTGGCGAAATGCGCAAAAGCGCGGTTTGCTTCAGCCATACGATGACAGTCTTCTTTCTTCTTGAAAGCGGCACCGGTTTCATTATAGGCGTCGATAATTTCCGCTTCTAGGCGTTTACTGTATGGCATGCCACTACGAGCACGCGCTGCTTGGACGAGCCAGGTGAACGCAAAGTGCTGTTGGCGGTGGCCAGAGATTGGGAATGGAATCTGATAGTTGGCGCCACCAACGCGTCGTGATTTAACTTCAAAATCTGGCGAAATGTTTGTGAGCGCTTTTTCAAATACTTCAACTGGATCTTCGCTTTTTAAGTGTTTTGCGGCGCCTTCAAGTGCGGCGTAAACGGCGCGTTCTGCCGCGTGCTTCTTGCCGTCGAGCATAGATTTATTGATTAAGCGTTGCACAAGAATACTCTGATAACGGCGATCCGGAGAAACTTTACGTTCGAGAGACTTGGTAGTTTTGCGAGGCATTATTTGTCTCCTTTCTTTGCGCCGTATTTAGAACGGCCTTGTTTGCGGCCTTCGACACCTTGAAGGTCGAGAGTGCCGCGGACGATATGATAGCGAACACCAGGGAGATCTGGAACGCGACCGCCGCGTACGAGGACGACAGCGTGCTCTTGAAGATTATGACCTTCTCCTCCGATATAGGCCCAGACTTCTTGTCCGTTCGTGAGACGGACGCGTGCTACTTTACGAAGAGCAGAGTTAGGTTTCTTTGGAGTCTTTGTGGTTACTTTGATACAAACTCCACGTTTTAGTGGGGCAGCCTGGTCATAGTAACGCGTTTTGAGAGTGTTAACTATTGAGCCAAGAGCTGGAGACTTTGACTTTTTGGAAGCCTTTTTACGAGGCTTGCGGATTAATTGATTAATTGTTGGCACAGCCAAATTCCTTAACTATTGTTGTTAGTATTTAGTATGTATTGCTCTTCTGGTTTCAGCATAAACCTCAGAGCGGAAACTCTTTAGTGTTATTATACCACTCTTGCTATTTTTCGGCAAGTATTTGTTGAGGCGTAATAAACGGTGTATTGTCTAGCCATTGCTGATGTATATTTCTATGCCACGATACTCGTTGAGCTTGTTTTGCCATTCTTTTGCTTTTTCATCTGTACCGTACTCCTGTTCGAGCTCGATTATCATTTTTGCGGTTGTGTATGATGGATATATCTCATGCGCACGGTAAGCATCTTGCAACATTTGCTCTGCGTATTCTTCGCCATATGTATATCTTAATGCATTTATTCTGGCAAATAGCAAATCGATTTTTTCGATAGACGAGCTGGCTTTGTCTATCAGCTGATCGTATGTCGAAATAAATTTTTCTGGATCTGTTGCGAGGTATTCGCTTACTGTATTGTATGTAGATGGCTGATCGTCTTTTATTAAATAGCGATATATTAAATAACTTCCAGCTCCAAGTGCCGTAATAATCAGTATGATTATTATGATTTTCTTGATATTGTAGTTGTTCCCTCGTTTCTTTACCTCGACTATTCTCTCCTTCTGAGACGCAATTGCATCTCTGGCGCTTGTTCTTATTTCGTCGTATTTTTGTTGTATGGATTTAACACCTCTTTCTAGCGGCCTTTCTTGTTGTACGTTAATAAAGATTTCGCGTTTTTCTTTCGCTTTAGTATTGGCGATATTTTCGCTGTGAAAATTAATTGATTGATTCACATTGGCCGAATTACTAGCGTCGTTTTCCATACGCTCTAATACCTCACCGGTAGTTTATGTAGATATGTAGTGATTGGTTGTGAGTCGTTTGAAGTCTCGTTATAGCCAAACAGATAGACGCCTGGGTTGAGGTCGACTAATTCTGCAGGTTTGGTAATGGTACTGCCGTTTGCGT